>ONPL01000043.1 GCA_900319705.1 uncultured Pseudomonadota bacterium
GTGACAACGGGTGCATATATTACAGCCTTTTTTTTTCTTTGCAATACCTTTTTTGATCTTTTTTCCTTTTTTTAGATCTTTTGCTCATTTTACACACTGTTTTGTGTGATCTCCTTCAAATTTAATCTTTGTTTTGTTTACTTTCTATGCAATCTTATCCCTCTCTACTCTTTTTTCTCGCCCCTTTGGGCGTCCTCTTATTCCTTTTTCCTCTCTTCTAACTGTACAATTTTTAGCTTTCTGCCCGAAACTTTTTACTTATTCAGGTTCGAACGCTGTTTTTTCAAGATTTATTTATTTCAAATGTTCTCCCCATCATATCTTCCATATCTAAAAATAATTTGATAGAAACCCTAATCATGAAATTATTGTTTCAAATGCGCCAATCTTGCCTTAATATTAAGCCAATAATTGGTGTATAATTTGTTCAGAACAATAGCCGTTTCGCAGTTGAACGAAACACACCTGCTATAACCTATTACATATGCATATTTTTTATTTTGAATAATTGTATAAAATTTATTCATCAGACATATCTCCTTTTAGAAAGATACAAATGTCATAAGTAAAATCGGATAATAAAATGCTCAATATATATGAAAGAACCGAAAAAGAACGCATCGATCTTGAAAAAACTATAGAAAAAATTCTGTCTTATGCAAAAAAGCAGGGAGCGGATCAGGCCAAAGTGTCTATTAACAAAAATACCGGTATTTCTGCGGATATACGTGCACAAAGTGTAGAAAAAGTAACATTTTCAAAAGATCGTTCGTTAGGAATAACCGTTTTTTGTAATCACTGTTCCGGATCAGTTGCAACAACAGATTTATCCGATAGTGCCATATATGATGCTGTTGATGCTGCCATAGCTATATCTAAACACACAGAACGTGATGAGTTTTCTGGTCTGGCCGATAAAGATGACTTATATTTCGACCACATTGATTTGGATCGTTTTCATCCTAAAGAACCTGATCCAGACTTATGCATTCAAAGAGCGATGGAATTGGAAAAACTAACCATGGGAAAACCTATGATCAAACAAACCATCAGTTCATACACAAGTTCTAGCTATGGACAAGCTGTATTTGGCAACAGTTACGGCCAGATAATCAGTATACCCTTTTCAAGCTTTTGTTCGTCTCTTACTTTGTTAGGGGAAAAAGACGGTAACATGGAAACTGGCGGCGGATATCATATCTCTTGTGATTCAGACGATTTATGGTCAACAGAAAAAATTGCTGATGAAGCCATATCGGACACAGTCTCCAAACTCGGCGCCCGTAAAGTAAGTACTACTACATCTCCGGTTATATTTGATAATACAGTTGCACCTTCTGTTTTCAGTATTCTGTGTTCAGCCATCTCCGGAAATATGCAGTACAAAAAAATTAGTTTTATCAACGACTGTTTGGGACAGCAGATTTTTCCGTCATGGATAAACGTATATGAAGATCCTCTGATCAAGAAATCGCTGTACAGCCGATCATTCGATCATGACGGTGTTAAAACAAAACCAAAACACATAATTGAGAATGGAATTGTAAAAACCTACATTCTTTCAGCTTACACAGCCCGTCAGTTAAAAATGAAGAATACCGGCAACGCAGGTGGTACCTGCACATTAAAAATATCTAATTCAGGCATATCCCAGGAGGCGCTCTTCAACGAAATGGGAACAGGTTTGCTTGTTAAAGAGACCATGGGAATGGATATAGATCCAACAACAGGAGACTTTTCTTTCGGAGCAGAAGGTCAGTGGATCGAAAACGGTCAAATTGCATATCCCGTTCACGAAATAACTGTCGCAGGTAACATTAAAGATGTATTCAAAAATATTGTTAAAATTGCCAATGACATTGATCCTAGATTTAAAAACAAAGTGGGCAGCATCCTTCTAGGTCCTCTAAAAATAGCTGGCAAATAAAATAAGCGATTGAGCAGATGTCAATTTGCTAGTAACAAGAAATTAGCAATCATGATAGAATACGCAAACAGATTTAGTTATGTTTTATATATTGAATAAAGGTATTAACAATGTCTAACAAAAAGAAACCACTAGCACTAATCATCATGGATGGTTGGGGTTATAACACTGAAACACAGTTCAATGCTGTTGCAAACGCCAAAACTCCTGTACTCGATGCTCTTTCAAAAGAGTATGCAAATACCCTTATCTCAGCTTCAGGACTTGATGTAGGTTTACCTGATGGACAGATGGGCAACTCAGAAGTTGGACACACCAATATCGGCGCAGGTAGAATTGTTTATCAGGAACTGACCAGAGTTACTAAAGCCATTCAGGACGGTGATTTTTTCGAAAACAAGGTTTTATGCAAAGCTGTTGATGATGCAGTTAGCAATGGAAAAGCTGTACACATTATGGGCTTAATGTCACCTGGCGGAGTACACAGTCATGAAGATCATATTATTGCAATGATCAAACTTGCTGCACAGAAAGGCGCAAAGAAAATCTATTTCCATGCTTTCCTTGATGGTCGTGACGTTCCACCTCGTTCAGCACACTCTTCTATCAAAAGATTTGATGAAGAGTTCCAAAAGCTAGGCGTAGGCAAAATTGCTACAATGATTGGAAGATACTATGCAATGGATCGAGACAATCGTTGGGATCGCGTACAACAGTGCTATGATCTGCTGACTCAGGCGAAAAGCGAATTCGAATCATTTGCAAATGCAGCTGCAGCTTTGGATGCCGCATATGCCCGTGACGAAAATGATGAATTTGTTAAGGCTTCTGTAATCGGAGAAAAAGCCCCTCTTGAAGACGGCGATTCTTTAATATTCATGAATTTCAGAGCTGACCGCGCAAGAGAAATTTCACGCGCTTTTGTAAACAAGGATTTCGCTAATTTTGAAAGAGCCGTATACCCTAAACTGTCTAATTTCGTGATGCTTACACAATATGCAGCAGACATTGACACTGCATGCGCTTATCCACCAGAGTCTCTGGTTAATACTTTAGGCGAATGGTTGTCAAAGAATGGCAAAACCCAGTTAAGAATTTCTGAAACAGAAAAATATGCTCATGTTACATTCTTCTTCAACGGCGGTGTGGAAGAAGTATTCAAAGGTGAAGATCGCACTCTGATTAACAGTCCTAAAGTTGCAACATATGATTTGCAGCCTGAAATGAGTTCAAAAGAACTTACTGACAAGCTCTGTGCAGCTATTGAATCAGGTAAATATGATGTAATTATCTGCAACTACCCTAACGGCGATATGGTTGGTCACACAGGTGTTTATGACGCTGCGGTAAAGGCATGCGAAGCTGTTGATGAATCTATCGGACGCGTCATTGAATCCCTGAAGAAAGTAGGAGGAGAGTGTCTGATTACAGCAGATCATGGTAATGCAGAAAGAATGAAAAACCTTGAAACAGGAGAAGCCTATACTGCTCACACAAATCTCCCTGTACCGCTGATTTACTTCGGTAGAAAAGCAAAGGCTAGAGAAGGTGGTAAGCTGTCTGATTTAGCACCTACAATGCTGTATCTGATGGGTATGAAAATCCCTTCTGAAATGACAGGTAAAACAATATTCACTCTCGAATAATTGGTAATGCAAAAGAAAGAATTTAAATTCTTTTATAAACTATTGAGCGTCGGTCTTATGATCGGCGCTATGCTCTGCTATACTCCTGTATCAGCTGAAGTAAATCCCGATTTAAAGGAAATACAAAAGGAAATACAAAATCATAAAAAACTGATAGAACAAAAACAGAACGACTTTAATGAACTAAAAAAACAACTTGCCCAGGATCAGAAAGAATTTCAGGAAATCAGTATCCAACTAAAAAAAGTACAACAGAAGCTCGACAGTACCAAAGGTCAAATTAAAGAAACCGAAAAAAAACAGTTCAAGCTGCTGAAAAAAAAAGACGAACAGTTAGAATTGTTACAAACCCAGTTAGTAGAAGCGTATAAAATGGGTTCCCATGATTATTTAAAGTTAATCCTTAATCAACAGAATCCAAACCAAATCGGTCGAATTCTCGAATATTACCAGTACATATCTATGGCCCGTACCGGAATTGTAAAAAATCTTGAAGAGTTAAGTGTACAAATACAAACAACCCACGAAGAACTGGTAAACAACAATAAGATCCTTCAGAACACGATAAAGGAGCACAATGTAGTTGCCGATCAGTTCAAAGTAAAAAGAAGAAAAACAACCGAAACGCTCGAAGCTATAAACAAATCAATCAAGAATGAAGAGCAGACACTGATAAACCTAAAAAATACCGAGAAAAAACTGCTAAAAGCAATCGCAGACAACCAGAAAATTATCGAAGAAAAGAGACAGAAGCAGGAAGACGAAGAAATAAGGAAAGCAAAACTTCAAGCAAAACAGGAAGGGAAGTCACAACAGAAAGCAGAGCAGGAAATCAAGGAGGAGCAGCAAAAGAACAAGCTTCTCGGATTTGAAAAACTCAAAGGAACATTAATTTGGCCAGCCAACGGAAAAGTCATCAAAAAATACGGAGATTCCAGAGCTGGTGAATTGAAATGGACGGGATTGCTGATCCGTTCTTCAAACCAGCAGGTCAAAGCTATAGCAAAAGGAGACATAGTACTGGCTACAGAGCTATCAGGTTACGGATTCATTATAGCCATAGATCATGGAGACGGATATATTTCCTTATACGGGAATAACCGTGACAATCTCAAAAAAGTTGGAGACAGAGTCAACGCCGGTGAACTCATCGCTTATACTGACAGCGATTCATACCAACTCGAAGGAGCATTGTATTTTGAAATCAGGCACAAAGGGGTGTCCATTAATCCATCGAAATGGCTTAAGAAAAGATAAGTAAACGATCCATAATGATCTAGACTTATTTAGTTATTATGTGACTATTACTTAATCTTAGCTATTTCACAGAAAGCGAATGAATAACGTTATGAGAGAGATTTTAATTAAGATAGTTACTTTAGCTCCTAATATAGTCTGAAGCCTAAAGTATATGATTAATCAGTCGGTATTACTGATAGTATTGTAAACAACAAACCTCTCATTAACATTGACTAAATTACTTTACAGTTTTGCAAAGGTTGGATTGTTTATTTTAAACAATCAGATTTTTAAGGTTATTACAGAGCGATTACGAAGATAATGAGATTAACAGTATTTAACATAAATGATATAGATCTGAATACATACAAGAAAAGTTATGATCGCGTCATCGACGAAATGGGCACTACTGTTCCAGAAGGACAAAATACCTATGTAGCAATTTTCAATGGTTCAATACTTGGAATATGTTCAGCCAAAGAAAATGAAATCAACTGCCTTTATGTACTTAAACTTACTAGACACAGAGGGATAGGCACATATCTGTTTACACAGAGTGTATCAGCATTGTTAAAAAGATATAAGAATGTCCGCGTGAGCGAGACACTCTATCAAGATCGCAAAATACTCCAGGATTTCATAAATATCTTTGACCACAAAAACTACGTATTCCTGGACTTAAATATCAAGGGGAACCCTAACTGCAGAACAAACTAGGATTGAAAGGTACCATCTGTTACTTTATGTTCAGTGACATCAGATATCGTTATTTTATCTTCTCTGAATCGCTGATTTAATTTCACTTGTAGCGAATCTTTAATTGTTGAACCAACAGCGGCACAACCGACACATCCACCGTGAAATCTTACAGACAGAACATTTTCATCTGAAAGGGAAATAACTTCGACAGCCCCACCGTGAGTTGCAATACCTGGATTGATCTCTGTAGCAACCACGAATTTGATACGTTCAATTAGAGGTAATGACGGTTCAAGAAAATCTTTGGTTATACTCGGAGATTTCAACGTAAAAGTATCTTTTTCATTAACACCGATAACGGCATCTTGTAAATATGGATCAGAAATTGGATCTATAATCACTTTAAAATCATCGAATTCATACACCAAATCAGCCATGTCGTAGAGAGATGGTGGACAGAAAGCTATACCACATTCAGCATCAGGTGTTCCCGGATGCTCAACAAAAACGCGTATATTTGTGCCTTTTTCATGGCCACGCAACAAATCTACAAACTTCTTTTTTGCTTCATCTTTTACTATCATTAAAAACTCCATTATTTTTCTTCACAACGGTCCCCGATTCTCTATACAATTTTAAAACTTCGCAAAAACCATTGCATTCATTAAATTTTTTTTGACCGACAGATTATAAACAACTGTATAATAAAAAGACAGATTTGATTCAAAATGTTGACAAACCAGCCATATAAATCAACAGAATTCAATGATCACAACAAACCGTATGCATATCATATTCAACAAAATTTACCGTTTAACAAGACTATCCTAGAGAAAGAAACGAAACCGTAAAAACATGCAAATAATTAGACTAAAAAACAAAAATCGTATAGAATAGAGTAAATTATATAAAAGGTCGTTTTACAAATTTATTGGAGAACAAAATAATGGCTACTTGCCCAAATCTCGAAAAATACGGTATTACCGGTGCAACTGAAGTTGTTTACAACCCATCATACGAACAATTGTTCAAGGATGAAACAGATCCATCATTAACTGGCTACGATGTTGGTACAGTTACTGAAATGGGGGCAGTAAACGTAATGACTGGTATTTATACTGGTCGTTCACCAAAGGATAAATTCTGGGTTCTCGATGATGTTACCAAAGACACAATTTGGTGGACTTCCGATGAATATAAGAATGATAACAAGCCATTAAGCCCAGAAAGCTGGAAAGAATTAAAGAAGATTGCGCAGAAAGAACTTTCTAATAAGAAATTATACGTTGTTGATGGTTTCTGCGGTGCAAACCCTAAGTCAAGAATCAAAATCCGTTTCATTATGGAAGTGGCTTGGCAGGCTCATTTCGTTAAAAACATGTTCATTCGTCCAACAGAAGAAGAACTGAACAATTTCGGTGAACCAGATTTCGTAATTTTAAATGCTTCTAAAGCTAAAGTTGAAAACTACAAGGAATTAGGTTTAAATTCTGAAACTGCTGTTGTATTCAACTTAACAGAAAAAGTTCAGATCATTCTGAACACCTGGTACGGTGGTGAAATGAAGAAAGGTATGTTCTCCTACATGAACTACAGATTACCTTTACAGGGAATGGCTTCAATGCACTGCTCTGCTAACACCAATGAAAAAGATGAAACAGCTATTTTCTTCGGTTTATCAGGAACAGGTAAGACTACCCTTTCAACTGATCCAAAACGTGCCCTGATCGGTGATGACGAACACGGTTGGGATGATGAAGGTGTGTTCAACTTCGAAGGCGGTTGCTACGCTAAAGTTATCAACTTGTCAAAAGAAAATGAACCAGATATCTGGAACGCAATCAAGAGAGATGCACTGTTAGAAAACGTTACTGTAGACAAAGCTTCTGGTAAGATTGATTTCGCTGATAAATCAGTTACTGAAAACACTCGTGTTTCATACCCAATTTATCACATCAACAACATCGTTAAGCCTGTTTCAAAAGCAGGTCCTGCTAGAAAAGTTATTTTCTTGTCAGCTGACGCATTCGGTGTATTACCTCCAGTATCAATTCTGACTCCAGAACAGACTCAGTACTACTTCTTATCAGGTTTCACAGCTAAATTAGCTGGTACAGAACGTGGTATTACTGAACCTACCCCAACCTTCTCAGCTTGCTTCGGTGCTGCATTCTTATCTCTGCACCCAACCAAATACGGTGAAGAATTGGTTAAGAAGATGCAGAAGTCTGGTGCAACCGCTTACTTGGTTAACACCGGTTGGAACGGAACAGGCAAACGTATCTCTATCAAGGATACCCGTGGTATTATCGATGCAATCTTAGACGGTTCTATCGACAAGGCTGAAACCAAGCAGATCCCATTATTCGACTTCAAGGTTCCAACTGCTTTACCAGGTGTTGATCCTAAGATCCTCGACCCACGTGATACTTATGCTGATGCAGCTCAGTGGGAAGAAAAGGCTAAAGATCTTGCTAGCAGATTCATTAAGAACTTCACCAAGTTCACCAACAATGAAGCAGGTAAGAAGTTAGTTGCTGCTGGTCCAAAATTATAATAAATAATAATTTTGTTTATTAAGTTCTAAAAGATAGTCCAAAAGGTCCTGTTCATATCACTGTTCAGGGCTTTTTTCTATTATGATCAGCATATATTTCATTTACTCAAAGAAAGGAAAAAATTATGCCTACAATGATTGTTACTAGAGATGGTTATAATAAATTAAAAAAAGAATTTGACTATCTTAGACTAACCCTGAGACCAGATATCACCGAAAAAGTTTCCTGGGCGGCAAGCCTTGGCGATCGCTCAGAAAATGCAGATTATCAGTATAACAAACGTTATTTAAGACAAATAGACAAACGACTCGGATTTCTCGTTACTTTTTTTGATAAAGCAAAAGTTGTTGATTACAACCCAATACAAGATGGAACAGTTTATTTTGGCGCATATCTTGAGTTGGAAAGCCCTGAAGGAGAAATCAAAACCATAAGAATAGTGGGAAGCGAAGAAATTTACGGAAGGAATGATTATGTTTCTGTTGATTCTCCGTTAGCTCGAGCTCTTTTGCACCATCATGAAGATGATGAAGTCAAAGTGAAGGCGCCCCAGGGGACCATCATTTGGTACATCAATAAAATATCATATAAAAAGGAAGAATGGTATAAGGAAGATATCGTAAACGACGATATTACGAGGGTTTAAACTAGGCGTATGCACTGACCGAGGATGAACTCGCGTGCCATGAATTTGCATACCGGGATGAAATAACATCGCGGAATTTAAATGAAAGTTTTCCCAAGCTTGAGCCGGCAGAGCTGGTATCAAGCTTACCGTCTTTTTGTGTTGCAGAGTTATCATGATTGACATCTCTGCCTTCTTGAGTACTAGTCTCACTATCATCTGATCTGCTACTTTCCTCTCTAATCTCCTGCTGGGCCTTCAGTTCCTTTTGTTTAGCCTCACGGGCAACAGCATAATCCTGAGAAGAAGGTTCAGCCGGGGCCATCGCCGCCCGTCTTACCTGGCGCATTTTGGTAACAGTTTTTTCAGGAGTATCCTCCTCTGAGGTTGAAATCTGAACCTCACCTCCTACAGCATACTCTTTTCCATCTGGACCGAGTTCTGTGGTATATGATGGTGAGGATGCGTAACGGCCTCCTGCCATTTGATGCTGACGTTCGTGAATACGAACTTCCTCATCTCGAGACTTAAGTTGCTGAACTTCCTTCTGTTCAGAATTAGTTAACAACTCACCGTTTGGCTTTTTGTCATTTTCAGGAGATGTTTGATTATCACCGTTTCCTTGCTCCTGTTCCTGCTGTTCTTTGTTTCGTCTGGTTATATTCGCATAATCATATACGACATCCTCATCCTGCTCTTCTACAGTAGCACTAGAGTAATTTCCTGAATACTTGGAATCCTTCGAATTTGCGGCATCGTGATTATTGGGTGAAACATCTGATCTAACCAGCGGAGGAACAATTTCACGCTGAGAAGCATCATGCTGCGCAGCCTCAACCTGAATATTCAGGTTGAGGGGTGTAAAATTAGGATACTGCGCAACAATATTCATAGATTAAACCTTTATATCAATAATAGATCCAATTGTCTTATCATATACATCAAATACCTTAGCTCCGGCTTCAGCCTGAAGTTCACCATATTTCAGATTTACTGCCTCCTCGGCCTCATCAACCGGCTTTTGAACGTTCTCAGCTGGCATTTGAGCAATACGCGACGCTGCCTGATTTACAGTATTCACTCCTCTGTTATAGGCGTGAAAAGCACTTGAATACCCATTAGATATCTGCAAACTCATAGAATTCCCTAATTTAAACTGCAACTATATATTAATGATTATGATAATAATTTAGTAAAAAACAAGTTTTTATCATCACAAAATAATAAAAACTACATGATCGAGACAATAAAATCTCGAACCGCAGTATAAAAGTCATCCTTCTCAGAAAGAAACGGGTTATGTGAAGTTTTATTGAAAATTCTAGTATTGGCATGTGGATTGTCATACCAATATTTGATTAGATCCACAGAAGGTACCAGTCGATCATACTTGCCAAAACAGTGCAGCATAGGAAGAGATAATTTAAGACATTCATGTCTTAAATCTATGTCAGCAAGTTCCTGTAATCCCATTTTCAAAGCATCATAGGTCGGACGAACCTGATTTGCAAGTGCACGGCGAAGTTCCCGTATATCCTGTCTGATAGATGGACTTCCCATAGCCTGAAGGGCTAGAAAATGATCACACACCTGATCCTTGTTCTCAGGTTTTATCAATCTGATAAACGCCTTCAGCGTTCTTGCATTAACTCCGTTCCAAATTTGACTGTTTTCATCATCCTCATCTAGAAGTTCAGTAAATCTTGGTGAAGAACATACTGTAATCAAACCTTTAAGTTTCTTTTGGTAATGACAAGCATAATCAAGTGCAATGAGCCCGCCTAGGGACCAACCAAGAATAATACTGTTTTGAGGAATAGTACTATCCAAATCGCGAAGAAACTCTCCATACTGCTGATAGGTATAATTAAGCTCGTGATTGATACCGTATCCAGGCAAATCAAGATAAACAACATTAACAATATCGGAAAATCTTTGTGCTACACTTTCAAATACGATGGAGTCCATGCCCCAACCGTGAATAAGAATCAAATTGGTACTTAATTGACTGTCAAGGCTCTTGGTTTTCATACTAACCCCCTCATCGTATAATTTATCTGGCAGAATGATTACGAATTCCTTTTATCATTCTAGCATTATTCGGATCATGCTGTATATCATCAGTTGAAGAAGGTACAGATTCCTTTTTGCTGTGCTTATTTGAACTTTTAGGTTGTTCTCCACCATGACTAACACCATTATTACTATGATACTTCAAAGTATTGCCAGTTTGCAGCCCGCTTCTATTTCTTTTAGGGTCAGGAGCAGAACCGAACCTTTCACGGTCATCTTCACTACCATCAACATTCGAATAACCGCCTAAATGATTATGGAGATGTGAAGTGTTATCAGGAGAAAACTCACTGTTCAGTCGCTCGACTTTTCTCTGTTTCCTATCATTGATCTTGACATTATCCACATCAGAATAATCTACAATACCTGAATTACGGTAATAGCTTTTAATATGCTTGGTTCTTTCTATTGTAACGTCCACCGCATCTCCGGAAAAGCCCAAAAATTTAGCTATATTCAGCGAAAAATGATGCCTATATAGTTCCCATCTAAAATTAGTAAAATCCATTTCTATGGAAGACATGGTTGCTCTTACAATTAAAAACACAAGGAAAAACCAGATACAGAAAATCACTATCGGAACAAATGCGTTCTTTATCACTCTGAATAAATTCATTGTTTATTGCACTCCGCTACTTGATAAGGTATACCTTGCGGATTCTGAGCCGCATTATAATAGTCCCTGATTTTCTCTACATTCTTGAATTTATAAGACAGTCCAATCCACTCTATACCACGGGCTGCAAGCATCTGCCTCTGTTCCGGGAATTCACCGCTCGAAAATTTGACACTGCCGTTTCTTGAAAATTGATTTATAAAATTGGCAAAAGCGTACTCATCATCGTATTCTTTTACAAGAGTAAATCCGTCATAAAGAACTTCAATTCTGACACCGGTACAGTCATCTGGTTTCCAATCAAAAGTAAGTGAAGAAGCAAAATTGTAATTTTCCAATACTTTATTATCACTCTGGCAAGTCAAGGTTAATATTACGCCGTTAGGATAAATCCTAGACTCCTCATTTACTTCTATCGGTTCACTTGTTATTGTAAGTTTGGCTGTTTTCAAGTTTAAAGCAGAAGAACGAACATCCCCTGTGGACAGGTAATTCAAAAAGTTCTGGGTAAGTTCAAGATTAGGAAACTCAGGTGATGGATGGTAGCCAAACTCATCCTGTATTATAAACGGACCCAGTTCTTCATTCATGTATTTAGTAATCAATCCGTTTTCACCGAACAGCGGGGTGTTTGACAGTTCGTTACTATTCATAAATTTCATATATACACGACTGAGCCACGACTCTTGCAGTGCACATCCGACCATGTCTGCGGCCAAATGATCGATAAATTGAATTGTGCTGTCAAAAGGAATAAATCCTGAAGGTTGTAACAGATTGTAGTCAACAGCTTGATTTATATCCAAATTATCTTTAAGTGCATCAGTTATCTTTTTCATTTCAAACGATTTATCACCCGAAACCATCTCCCCCTGGAGTTTTTTCTCAACCGACTTTTTTATTGTCCTGTTGTTGTTATACACACTCAGTGTATCCCTACCGGTTTCAAAAAACTGTTGAACACTTTTGGTAACAGTATCAACCTTATCGAGATAATCGGCATCATATTTCGAATCGATCTTCTGAATTATTGAATTGATTCGCTGGCCGTTTTTATCAATAAAGGAGGCAACCTTACCCAATTTATCTCCGGTACTGTTTTTATAGTTTTCGATAGCCAGCTGGGACAGTTTCATCTTTGATAAATCTATATCCTTTTGTTTTCTGATGAAATCCAACTGTTCATATGTAAGTTTCTGAACATTAAAAAACGGATTTTTGTTCACATCAAACATTAGAGGCAGAATACTGAGTTTTTCATTTACCGGAGATGAAATTGAAGCCCGGTAAAATGATGATGAAAAATCCACCCACTTCTGGATATAATTTCCATAATAATAATCACTGAAAATATTTTTCATCTTCTTCATATCAATCTTAGTATGATTTGAAGGAAGAACTTCAAACATCTTCGCAATGAGTGTATAACCGTCTTTGGTAAAGGCTCCTGTTATATCTGTATTATTGGAAACATGATATAGTGGCCAAAATGTCTCTATATCAATTCCGTTGGTCTTTGCATCCGCCCATCCTAACAGCCATTTGGTACTCTGATTATGTTCCAGGAAAAAATCCAAGGAGTTTCGCACATTGTCCCTCAGCGGTTCTAGATAATCCTTATCATCATGCAGTTTGCTGTAGTATTTATACTGAAGATAACGTTCAAGAAGATTAACAAAATTATGAACATTCGTTTTATTTATATGAAGTCGTTCAAGATTGACAATTTCAAGTTTGTCTAAAATTTGCTTCTGTTCTTTGCAACCATACTCATCGCATTCGTCAAGATATTTCAAAAGAGTTGAAAAAAAGTAGATTGCATCACCAAGGGTCTCATATTCATCAAGTTCCATGTGAACAAGATTGTCCCAGTAGTCCACTGTTATAATTTTATTAAAAATCTCACGTTCAAAATCATGAATGAAAAAAGCCTTACTAGTACTTATTGCCTCATCAAGATTAGTTCTGGTGAAAGGTAACTGATACTTGTAGGAAAGAGTATTCTGCTCGGTATTAATTCTGCCGATAAGTTCATTATAATCAAACAGTCTCTGATTTGTGGTACTGTTTGAAATAACTGAAATGATCGTATCCCCAAGCAAATCCGCTGTATCATCGCTGTATTTAAGACCGTATGCTGTGTACCCTATGTAACACAAAGAGACAAGTGATGCCAGATTAAGTAAAAGGTTAGAACTCAAAGTTTTCCACTTCAGAAACTCCAAAATTGGCTGGTATAGACCTCGATCATGAGGCATGATTTCCTTGAAAACATTCTTCAGAAACATACTTCGGCTACGTGAAACCTCATATGTTTCAGAAACAAGATTTTTTCCGTAGAGAGATGTCTGAGTTCCTGACTGCAGTGCCGAGCTCAGATAAATGCCACGCAATATCACTTTTTCATGATATGTCGTATTATCAAATGCGCAAGAGATAAATTTTTTTATCCTTGCCTCCATCATGCGGATGTTCTGAATCAGAACCAAAAGATTATTGCGTGAAGTTCCCTTATCCTGTATCTGTTTAGACAACAGTATACTGTGAATAGAGTTAACAGCAGACTCGACCAGTTTCTCGACCACAACAGAGTGTGTTTCCGTCTCCACATTCGAGGTATAACCAAAAGCCTGATGAAGTTCATCCTTGGTAAGGACACCTGATAATTCATGAAAACCTGCAATAAGATCGCATTTGGTAATCAGCACATATATCGGAATCCTTGCCCCAAGAACTTTAACTAGTCCGTTTACGCGATCTGAAATGAAACTAGCATAAGTAAAGAGCGACGTTTCATTTTTATCTAAAATTTTCTCTGCAGGAAGGGCTACCATAATTCCGTTTATAGGTTCCTTTCGTCTATATGCAGCTAGCTGCACCAAAAATTCCTGCCATTCTATTTCATCAATTTTTCCATCTACAGGTACAGCATATTTTCCAGCGCTATCAATTACCACAGCGTTATCCAGAAACCACCAGTCGCAGTTTCTAGTACTGGTCATGCCAGGGATCGGCCCCGCATCAGAATTGACTGAATGCAATCCACTGTTGGCTATTGACGAAGATTTTCCTGCATTTGTCTCACCAATAATAAGATACCAGGGCAACCTATATATCGGACTGGAAAATCTGCTTGGTCTGTTTTTCTTTAAAAAGTTAATGGCATCATGCCACCTGTTTCTGAGATCTGAAAGTCTGGTAAATTCCTCATTTTTGGCCTTCTGTGCCAACAGATCATCCTGGGCAATAATATGTTCAACAAACTTCTTCTGTCTAAACCTCTTTAAAAATCTAAGAACAATATGAACAATCAGAGCAATTACAAGCAGAATACCTATAACCAGGAAAGCTACCCAAAGAGATTGTTCGTAATGGTAAACAACAATATAGACAACTAGCGCTGATATCAGAAAAAATATCGTAAAGCCAAGAACAATCTTAAACAGTCCCCACAAAAAATTCTTCATCAGCGTTCAACTCCGTTGGTGTATTTATCTGTTATTGCCCGCCACATGTCACCCTGCTGAGTTGAAAAATCATCAAACATAAATGAAACAAAAACTGTAATTAAACAAATTATTATTATCAGTGTGAGAGATATAATATTCACCGATGTTATTTTTGAAGCTTTCGGAACCGTAGCTACCGCATTCACAAGGTTCAACTGCCGCCCGATCTGCAGATATCCGTTCATTTTTCTACGGTAATCCAAGAGCTTTTCTTCCGGATCATTCCAGTACTTACCGGTAAAATTCAACGAAAGAAGGAAATCATACAATTCAATAAGAGCCAAATCTTCTGCAGAACCTTCTTTCTCATAACGTTCCAAAGTAAGATCTAGTTTATTGTAAAACTCCTCTCCCCCCTTATTGGTTTGAAAATTCACTATCTGCTGTAACGGCCAGGATTGATACTTGATAAACATAACCTCATCGATAAATACGGTCACAATAAAACATGCCTCAGAAACTGTGCTCTCTGACAAATTCAGATAAGACAAACTTCTGGCCAGTTCTTTGTTTTGACTGATTATGTTTTCAAATATCTTTTGCGATTCGGGCAACCCCTCAGGAGTAATCATCACTTCAGTTATGATGGTTTCTGCCACTTTAACAAGGTACATATTATCCGTAAACGCTCCATAATAACCTTTGATGCTATTTAAGATTGTTTAAAATCAACAATCCAACCTTTTCTTTTTTCAATAAGACTTAACTTTTTATAGGAAA
>ONPL01000030.1 GCA_900319705.1 uncultured Pseudomonadota bacterium
TGCCTTTAGTTACATTATCCAGACTTATTAAACCCCGGTGATACATGTTATGGCAGGTTTCGCATAAGGTAATTAAATTGTCAGGCGAGTTGCCGCCGGGAAACCTCACTACAGTCTCCCCCGCACATTCTAATGTGCTGATTTTTTGCTTTACAAGTTTTTTGCATTTTTTTTATCAAAAAATGCTACTCAGCCGCTCTATTATACAGTATTGCCGCCGGGCTCAGTAACATTAACCACCAAAGCACCCTTTCTTTTTAGCATACATGTGCTACCATACGGAAACCTTGAACCAGAGTGTTGTTTTATCTGAACTTTGTGATATGGAAATTCTGAAATATTTTGATTTTGCCGAACTTCGCAAAATCGCCAGGCTCGCTCTGCCGATTTTTCTTGGAAGTATGGCCTCAATGGGAATGGCCTTTACCGATACGGTAATGGCGGGCCACCTCAGCGCCGCCGATCTGGCCGGCATTGCACTGGCGTGCACTTTTATTTTCACGCTGACTATTTCCGGCTCCGGGTTCGCCCTTGCCACCACTCCGGTCATATCCGCGGATCACGGTTCCAGAAACTACAAACTGCTGCTTGAGCACTTCTATCAGATCGTATTTATAGCACTCGGTCTGTCGTTTGCAACCGTTACACTGCTGGCACTGTCATCCCTGCTGCTTCCATTTTTCGAACTGGAACCGAAGGTATACCGCACCGCTCTTGAATATCTGCTGATTTCTCTGCTCGGAATTCCAGGATACTTTGTGTTTCATGCCTTAAGAACCCTTACCGAAGGAATGAGCTACACCAGGCTGACCATGTACGTAAGTTTCATTGCCCTGTTTATCAATGCCGGCCTCAATTATATTTTCATGTACGGCAAACTCGGCATACCGGCAATGGGAGGCTCCGGTTCGGCAGTTTCGACTGTAATGGTCCAGACCTTTATGGCACTGTTCCAGTGGTACCGGATCAGACGAATATCCTATTTCAGCATGCTGCAGTTCCGGCTGCGCGACTTCAGACCGGATTTTGCAGTAATCGGAAAATTTGTCCGACTAGGTTTCCCGATTGCCACCGCCCTGTTTTTTGAAGTAGCCTTCTTCACGTTCATGGGACTGGTTGTTACCTTCATGGGAACCAGCATGATCGCAGCCAACCAGATCTACTACAATCTGATGTCGATCATCTACATGCTACCGTTCGCACTGTCCCAGGTGGTAGCCATCAGGATCGGTTTCACCAGGGGAGAAAACAATCTTGACAAGACCTTCCGCGCCATTGTCACCTGCTATACAGCAGGACTGGTTCTGGCACTGGCAACCGCTGTAACAACATATCTGTGCCGCAATTATGTGGGAGCACTGTATACGGATGATCCGGAGGTAATTGCCATTGTTTCCGGTTCTTTTGTTATAATATCGCTGTACCAGCTGGCGGATTTCTGCCAGATAAACGGAATAGGAATTCTACGCGGATTTCAGGATAACCGGATTATTACCGTTGCCTCCGTATGTGTCTACTGGCTCATCGGACTTCCGGTATCACTGATCCTGTGCTTTACCGACTGGCTCGGCGGACCGTACGAATTCAGAGGTCTGTGGTCAGGTCTGTGTGTTTCGCTTTACGTACTGGCGGTAATCTACACTGTCAGAGTGGCATCCGACATGCGCAGAATAAAAAAGTCAGGATGGGACAGCGGACGGTAGAACCGCCACTGTTTTTACAATTGTTAAAAAACAACCAGAAATTGATAAGAAGAGAAGAATGGAAAGATTGAACGATCTGCCTACTGCAGGATTATGGAACATATTTCAGGAACTTTCAAAAATCCCTCATGCCTCAGGAAATGAGAAAGCCATAGCAGGATGGATCTGCTCCTTTGCAGAAAAAAACGGGATCGAGGCTTTCACCGATCAGGCCGGAAACGTAATTCTGAGAAAAAAAGCATCGGAAGGATGCGAAAACTCACCTTCGGTATGCATGCAGGGTCACATGGATATGGTGGCAGTAAAAACTCCGGAAAGCCGTCATGATTTCACCAAAGATCCGCTCAGTCTTAAAATCGAGGAGATTAACGATATTCCATATGTAACCGCAGACGGCACCACACTGGGTGCTGACGACTGTATCGGAGTTGCCGCGGCGCTTGCGGTTATGACCGAGCCGGAACTCAGACACGGGCCGCTCGAAGCTCTGTTCACCGTAGGGGAGGAGGTATCCATGGTGGGCATGAACGAACTGGAACCAGGACTGTTGCGCAGCAGCTTAATGCTCAATCTTGATTCAGAAAATGACGAAGAGGTAACCGTCGGATGTGCCGGCGGCGAGGATGCACGTTTCCGTTTTCCGCTAACCCAGGCTGCCAGCCGCAGGGTCCGCAGGATTGAAGTAACACTGTCCGGTCTGACCGGCGGACACTCCGGCATAGAAATCCACAAGAACCGCGCCAACGCAATCTGCGTTCTTTCCCGGATCCTTAAAACAGCGGCAGATAAATACTCAGTATCACTGCAGGAATTTACCGGGGGAACTTTCAGAAACGCCATTCCGGTAAGTGCTAGTGCGGTAATCTACTGTGAACCGGACCGCTGTGATGAAATCAGGACTTTACTGAATGATGCATTCACCTCCTTCAGTGAAAAGTATGCACAGACAGATCCCGGAATGAATCTGACCGTTGAACTGTCTGAACAGGAGGAGGAACTTGCCGCAACAGACAGTGACACCTCCGCCAGTATTCTCAATACCATCTGTGAAATGCCGGACGGTGTGATTACCATGAGCGATGAATTCGAGGACAGGGTGGAAACCTCCTGCAATCTCGGACTGATCAGAACTGAAAATTCAGTCATCAATACCGAAAGCCTCATGAGATCCCTGATCAGTACCGGACCGGTGGCTCAAACACTGGCCGACATAGCAGACAGACATGGTTTCAAGGTTGAATTTTCCAACAAATATCCGTGCTGGACCCCTAGCAGAAACAGCATACTGCTTAAGCAGTACGAGAGGATCTACGAGGAGTTCAATTTCAAAAAGCCCGATGTATGCGTACTTCACGCCGGTGTTGAATGCGGGCTTCTGCTGGGCAAATATCCGGATATGGATGTAATCTCCTTCGGTCCTACCATCATCGGAGCCCACACCGTGGAGGAAAAGGTTTCGGTTTATTCGGTTGAGAAATTCTACGGTATGCTGACCCAGATGCTGGAAGAACTGGCCTGACATGCTGCTGTATATGGAATAGCCGTCTGATCTTGAAATTAAAAAATCCGACCCCATATAAGAGTCAGATGAAGTATAAAAACAGGCATAAAAAAATGGCTAATGAAGAAAGCAACAATAATCAGGATCAGCAGGAATCAATTCTTTCAGAGGAGTCGGTAAAAGACTCCGGCGAAAATTCCGGCAACTCCGGGGATGCGAATGACAGCGCAGTTCAGGCATCCCTAAACGGTGATTCAGGTTCAGACGCCGGAGAAGACAGCAATTCAGATTCTGGCTCCGGGGAAAACCAGAGTTCGGATTCAGGGTCCGGAGAAAGCCAGAATTCAAATTCAGGCTCAAACAGTGACGGTTCAGGAAATGAAAGAAAAACCGTGCATCCGTCAGCCAGAAAAACCTCCATTGATACCAATGTAATGGCAGCAGCGCTGGTAGATCCGCTTGAAACACTGCCGGAAAGAGTTTTTGTCATTCCGGTTTACGGCCGTCCGTTTGTTCCTGGACAGATCCTGCCGGTGCAGATTGCCGCCAAACCATGGCAGAAAACCATCGAAATGGTGCTCAAAACCAGTCACAAAACCCTGGCTCTTTTCTGTATTCCTTCAGACGAGGATACGCCTGAGGTAAGAAGTGATCTGATGAGCAGCGACGACATCCTGAAGAGTATTCCGAAAACAGGGTGTCTGATCCGCATTCTTCATGCAAGAATCAACGACAGCGAAATACAGTTCATTGCTGAAGGGATCTCCCGTGTCAACATAACCAAAATAATGGATGCGGCCAAACCTCCGTACTGTGCTGACGTTTCATATCCGGAGGATCAGAACTCCAGCAAGGCAACCAAGCTTGAACTCAAAGCCCACTCCATGGCGATTATGAACGGCATTAAGGAGCTTATACCCCTCAATCCGATGTACTCAGAGGAAATCAAGCAGTATACCGCCAAATTCAATCCTAACCACCCTTCAGTACTGGCCGACTGTGCAGCCGGGATTACCACCGCCACAGGAGTGGAACTGCAGAAGGTTCTTGATACCTATGATATTCTTGAACGACTCAAATGCACCTATGAACTGATCCAGAAGGAGGTTCAGATTGCCAAACTGCAGAGTGACATCAAAGCCAGTGTTGATGAAAAGGTTCAGAAAAGGCAGAGAGACTACTATCTGAACGAACAGCTCAAGGAAATCAAGAAGGAACTCGGACTTACCATCGACGATAAGACGGTGGAGATTACCAAATTTGAAGAAAAGATGGCTAAATTCAAACCGTCCGATGAAGTGAAGGAAAAATTCCAGGAGGAAATCAACAAGCTTAAGGTTCTGGAACAGGGTTCCCCTGAATATGCCATTACAAGAAACCACATCGAATGGATGACCAATATTCCATGGGGTGTATATACTCCGGAAACACTCGACATAAAGCATACCCGAAAGGTTCTGGACGAGGATCATGACGCCATCGTCGATGTTAAGGAGAGAATCGTCGAATTTGTTGCTGTAGGAAGCAAACGCGGCGAAGTCAACGGATCGATCATTCTGTTTGTCGGACCTCCGGGCGTTGGTAAAACCTCCGTGGGTAAATCAATTGCAAGAGCACTCAACCGTCCGTTCTACCGTTTCAGTGTCGGCGGTCTTCATGACGAGGCTGAAATCAAGGGCCACCGCCGCACCTACATCGGAGCTCTGCCGGGCAAACTGATTCAGGCGCTCAAACAGAGCAAGTGCATGAATCCGGTGATCATGCTGGATGAAATCGACAAGCTTACCAACAGTCACGTGGGCGATCCGTCGGCAGCACTGCTCGAAGCACTCGATCCGGAACAGAACAGTGAATTTCTTGATCATTACATGGATGTCCGGGTTGATCTGTCAAAATGTCTGTTCATCTGTACCGCCAACAGCACCGACGGGATCCCTGCTCCGCTGCTTGACCGTATGGATGTGATCTCCCTGTCGGGATATCTGTCCGCAGAAAAGCTTCAGATTGCCAAACATCATCTGATCCCTAAGGTGATCGAGAAGGCCGGGCTGAAGAAAAACGAAATCAAAATCACTGATGCCGCCGTCAAGGCGATGATCGAGGACTATGCCCGCGAGGCTGGAGTGCGCCATCTGGAGAAACTAATTTCGAAACTGGTCAGAAAATCCGTGGTTAAAATGATCGATGAGAATATCGAGAGTGTAACCATCAAACCGGAGGATCTGCACGAATATCTGAAGAGTCCGCTTTTCAGGGAGGACGAACATCTCAAGGGTGTCGGCATCGCCACGGGGCTTGCCTGGACCTCCATGGGCGGCGCAACCATCCCGATTGAAGCCATTACCCTGAACAATCTAGGAGCTTCACTGCAGCTGACCGGTTCACTCGGAGATGTGATGAAGGAATCTGCCAGTCTGGCCTACAGCTACGTGGTGGCTAATATCGGCAAGTTCGAGCCGAAGAAGAAACATTACTTTGACAAGGCTAAAATTCACCTTCATGTACCGGAAGGGGCAACACCTAAGGACGGCCCGTCCGCCGGCGTAACCATGGCCACCGCCCTGCTTTCCCTGGCACTCAACAAAGCGCCGGCAAAAGGATATGCCATGACCGGAGAGCTCACCCTAACCGGAAAAGTTCTGGCCATAGGCGGGATCCGCGAGAAATCGCTTGCTGCTAAAAGGTTGAATATCAAGAAACTGATCTGCCCTAAGGCAAACGAAAGCGATGTTAACGATCTGCCGGAATTTGTAAAGAAGGGAATTGAATATCACTTTGTTGAAACCTATGAAGATGTTGCAAAAATACTGTTCCCGACACTGTTCAAAAAATAGTTTTTTGTAATGAAACAACCACAGGCTGAGCAGAATTCTCTGCTTGGCTTGATTTTTATTCAGGATTACTTTTATGCTCGATGCTTTTAGATGCTACAGTCTGGCTGCTGGACTGCTGTTAAGCAATATCAAGTCCTACGCCTGTATGGTCGTAATGAACATACTGTTCTTTATCGCAGTGCTGTTTCTGCCGTTCGTCATTTATTTTCTGCCGGTTAGTCTCTCCGCCGATGATTTTCTGCTGGTGATCTCCCTGATCATATGCGCAGTATTCACCATCGTAAATTTCCCGATGCTGGTACTTGCCCAGAATATTGTTGATCTCGGGGAAAGGGACGAGGCCTTCGCGGTGAAGGATCTGTTCAAAACCAATATTTCCTGGAAACAGATTTTCGGGATTGGGATCGGCATTAACTTTGTAGTGCTGTCGTTTATCATTGCAGTTTTTGTTTTCGCCAAACTGACAACCAGCACCGAAATTCTGGTAACCTTCTCCACCTTCATGCTTTTTGTGGAGCTGTTTATAACCGTTTACAACTATCTGTTCATCAATAAGGCAAATGCCCTTGGAAAACTGCCGGGATTCGGAAATGTTCTGACGCTGATCGGCAAAAACGCCAAACTGATCTACAGTTTCTGCGCAGTCTATATTCTGACCTCACTGGTTAACTGCTATCTTATTTATATGTTTTTCTCCGGAATGGATGCGCTGATCACTTTCATTCTTAAAGATCAGGCCTACTCCGATCTTCAGCTCAGTTTCCTCCATGCAGGATTTTCCCTGGTACTGCTCGTTCTTTTCAACACTGTATCTCTTACTGCAAAGGCTCAGCTGTTCAGAACAATTCAGGGAATTCAATCACGCACGTAGCACCGCCGCCCACATGCAGTCTCTCTTGAGAAGAACCGGCAGGCAGCAATTTATTAATTGCTGCCTTTTATCGGACATTTCACAGTTAAGACCTTGCACGGGATCCCGATAAAAAATATTGGCTCTTCGTGAACCTATTAAGGCAGTCAGTGATGGATATAGCGGTTAGTTGAATGGAGTCACTATCTATAGCGAATGCGGTGTTATCCGGTATTTCAGGTGACGGGCTTTAAAATAACAGCAATCGGATTTGATATCGGTAACTGTCGTTACCGGCTCATCTACAACAAAGTATATAAATCCTTCATGTATTAGAATTGTTGCTCCCTGCCAGTCCCAGTACAAATCATATTCCTCTCCATTTTTACCGGTGGCAGTGTGGCACTCTATTTCTCCGCTGAACCATATTTCCAGTTCACAGCTCCATATTCCGTCAAGTGCTAAATAAAGTGAACCATCCTCCTGAAATTCTTTTTTCGTCAGGAAGGCGTCATGGAATCCCATGGAAATCCAGTCAAGATCCTCTATATCTTTCTTGTTTTTAATTTCCCTGGTATCTTGGTAAATATAAGGGGGATCAGCATTTCGGCATTTTTTCAGGATGTCTTCAGGCTGGTCATTTTGATCGAGGAAGGAGTTCAGAAACTCTATAGTTAGAAAATCAACACAGCCGCTGTCATTATCAGCATTGATTATCCAGTTACTCTGGTCAGAGTCTACTATGAATATCTGCGGAACGAGGTATTCTTTCTCCGGAACCATTGTCGGCCAACGGATAAGCCTGGTTTTACTGCTATTCCAAACTATCCAGTACCGCTCAGAACCTTCTCTAATGGCAGCAGGACCTATGTAGTATCCGTAAACAGCAGAGGTGTAGTAACTTCCATTCTGCAGGTAAATTAATGCGTGCATATCTCTGCCTTTTATCATTCAGTAAATGATGACGGAATTTATAGCACATGACCTATTTCATGTAAACTTTACATTAAATGAACTGTGATGATACTTACGTTTCACAGTCCTTCTTTTGGCAGATCGCACTGAATATTCGTGCAGCGACCCGGGGCATAAAGATTTACTGCCTTCATTCCTTTAATTTTGCGTGGTAGATTGTATGTCCAGCCGTATTTCAAGGTTATGATGCAACTGACATGACAGAACAGTCTCAGTGCGGCAGGTTAATCGTCGAACCTGCACACCCCCTTGTCTCTCAGTAATTATCTTTTGCGGTAACGGTGATTGTAGGTGCGGTAACGGCCGTCGCCCTCCGCTGTCTGCTTGGGATTAAGGTACTTTCGAACCTCTTTGAGATTGGCCAGCGCGGTTTGCTCAACAAACGGATCATCGGCTGCCAGACGATACCATGCATAAGCCTCTATATAATCCACATTGTTGAACCGGCTTTCAGCATAAAGATTGCCGATGTTGAGATAAACAGAGGCATTATCCTCCTCCACAGCCTGAAACAGATACTTCTTGGCCTGGATAAAATTACCCTGTCTGCTGTGGATCACCCCTGCATTAAATGCTGCCGTCAGATTTCCTTCCGCCGCAGCCATTTCATAGTATCGCAATGCCATAACCTCGTTAACCGGAGTTCCCCTTCCGAAGTAATACATGTTGGCAAGATTAAACCAGGCGTCAGGATAATGATGTCTGGCTACATACTTGAATAAATCGAAGGCCTTATAGTAATCCTGTCCGGTTCCAAGTCCTTTTACATACATATAGCCGAGCATGAATTTGATTTGATCATCACTTGAATTAACCAGCTTGCTGCAAATCGGAAAAGCCAGTTCGTAATCCTTCTGTTCGTAGGCTGATTTGCAACGGTTTACATCATTGCAGTCCTGGGCATTTTTGCAGTCATCTCCAAGAGAAACGGCATCCTCCGCCTGCAGTGCTGATGAGCATAGCAGCAGGAACATTGATAAAATAGCATACTTTGTTTTTTTACAGCTACTGTTCGTCATAGTCACTCATATCTGAAATAATCTGGTGGGCAAACTTCAGTTCCCGATCCGACAGCAGTTTGACCAGACGGGCAATTTCATTATGGTATTTGATCCCGGTGTCTACATTCTGGGCCTGCAGTATATTGAATATTACGTATGCATGCAGCGAATCCTTGTAACAGATATTGCCGTCAACAAAATTCATTACCGCATCTCTTGTTATAACCCCGTGATAACGGTCCCGCAGTACGGCCTTGAAAAAATATTTGCAGGCAAAATCGATATCCGGATCGACATATTTTCCTTCGGAATAAATCTTCCCGAGTCTGATTGCAGAATCAGCGCTGTTTTTATCCACGCCGTCATGCAGTAAAGCAGCAGCGGTGTCAAAATTCTGCTCCCTGCCGTTACCGGTAAGATAACAGTCGGCCAGCAGTGCATTGCCCTCCGCAATTGCAAGATCTACCGCCTCCTGGGCCACGTCACAGGCCTTTTTATAATCCACAGTGGTACCAATCCCAAGATAGTAGTCCCTCGAAACCTTTACATAGGCGGTAGAACTGCCAGCCTCCATTGCCTTGGAATAGTAGAAGAAGGATTTACTCTCGTTCTGAATCGATGATTTACGTTCGTAAAGTTCACCGAGCCTTTCAAGAGCAGCGACCGCACCGCCGTCGGCAGCCTCAAGATACCATTCTACCGCCTTTTTCAAATCAAAAAATCTGCTGTTGCCCTCATCACTGTACAGTTCACCGAGCAGGTAGGCGGTATCCTGACTGCGGGTACTGTCATAGGCCTTGAGCAGAAGCCGCTCTCCTTCAGCAATATTCAGATTCTTGCCGGTTCCGTTGAGGTAGCACAGCGCCAGATTCTGCATGAAACTGAAATCAGTACTGTAGGAGAATTTTTCATAGATTTCGCAGGCGTCGCTGTGATGATTCTGCTCGGCGTAGTATTTTGCCAGTTCATAAGCGGCAGGAGTTGAACCGCGGTTCATTGCCAGACGCAGATATTTTTTACCAAGCTCGGGATTAACATTGAGAGCATCATCCATACCGTTGAGATAGGAGGATCCGAGCAGATAGAGACAGTTCGGATAACCGAATTTTGCCCCGACCCGGATCCACTTCAGCAGTTCGCCGTTGTTATGGAAAGGATCATCCTCGTTGGAATAGATATTGATCAGTTTATCAATGGCATCAGGATCACCGTTAAGAGCCACTTTTTCCAGGTAAGGCACCGCCTCCCTGATTTCACCGTTATGGATATCATAGATGCACCTGGCCAGCTGACCGGAGGCAGGTGCATAATCAAGCTGTTCAGCCTGATGGAAATAACTGCAGGATTTAAACAGATCCTGCTCAATCTGCTGATTCTCCCGGTAAAGCATCCCGAGTTCATACATAGCCTCGGCAGAACCGGCGTCAGCTGCGGTCTGGTAGCAGTCCCGCGCCTTCAGATAATCATTGGAGGCGGCGTACCACTGTCCCAGCAGATAGTTTCCCTTTTTGACATCTATAGCAGCAAGCCTGGTTGCAGTGTCAAAAGCAACCTGCTGATCAGCCTTGACATAGTTTCCCTCAAAATAATATTTAAATTTCCGGGTAAGAGCTTTGACTGAACCGAGCCGGGCTGCACGCTCAAGACAGTCAAGAGCTGCAGGAATATTTTTATCGGTATACCTTCCCTCAGAGTAAATCTGATAAAGGGTATAAAGAGCATCGCTGTTGCCAAGAGTTGCAGCACGGCGCAGATCCTCCATTGCGACCTTGATATTAGGAGCCTGTCTGCCGTCAGGCGGATTCAGGTGATATATACCGCTGATATAATAGGCGGTACTGTCATTGCGGTTCATACCTAAATTTATAAGTTCAGTAAACTCCCCGTAATTTACCTCACCGCCGGCTCCCTTGAGTACCAGCGCGGCAAGTTCACCGTATCGAGAGGTCGAACCGCAGTCTATGGCTTTCCGGTAATATTCCACGGCCCCGTGATCATCATTGCGTGAACGGCTCAGATCCCCAAGCAGATCATAAGCAGGACAGTAATTTTTTTCTGCAGCGGTTTTCAGATCTACCGCGGCCATGATATAGCCTTCATTTCCTCCCGGAGTTTCCAGGGCAAGTCTGGCTCGTTCGTAATAACCCTCAGCACTGTCGAGCTTCACCGCAAAGTCACACCAGGCGGCGGCATCCTTAAAATAAATAGGCTCTTTCGCAGCCCTCGCGTGATAGATCCGGGCAAGTTCAAGCGCCGCCCCGGCATTTCCGGAACCGGAGGCTTTTCTGAGAAGATCTATAGCCCTTGGTTCATCGGCCCTGATTCCGTCCCCGCCGGTCCGGTAAATCATCCCGAGATAATAATAATTTGCCCCGGAGGTAACGGACTGACTGTCGGAAATTTTCTCCAGATATGATACTGCCCGCGCAAAATCCCGTGGAACAAGCTCTCCGTGGTAGTACAGTTCAGCCAGACTGAACTGGGATTCAGGATCTTTGAAGTCACGATCCAGTTCCTCCATCAACTGCACCGCTGTATGCGGATCAGCCTTGATACCGTAGCCGGTCAGATAGAACCGGCTTAAGAGATACCTGTAATGAACATAGAACTCATGATCACGGGTCTCCCTGACGAAGTTCTGCATGATCCTGAAATCTTTTCTGGCTGTTTCAGCAAGAGATGAAGGATTTCTGCTGTAGCGGTATTCTATACTGATCGGAACAGCTGAAGCGACATTGTTGATTTCCGCCATATCGAGGTAGGCAAGACCCAGGGTTTCATTGCGTTCAACCGTGTTGTCAAAAAGGAAGATCCCTGCAAGTTTGGAAGCTGCACTGTAATCACCCTCTGCCACAGCTCTCTGATAATAACGGATCCCACGTTCATAATTTTTTGCAGTGCCCAGTCCGCGGTAGTACAAATCACCGAGAACCGAATGAACCCTGGCGAAGCCGGAATTTTCATATACTCCGCACAGCTGCAGCGCCGCGGAATAATTATGATCGTTGTATTCATCAAGACAGTACTGGATCAGCGGAGCCAGCGCCTGCTGCTGTCTCTGGGCAAATTCCTGAACGAATGTACCCTGCGCGGCCGCGGCTCCGGCAGCCTGACTGCATACAAATCCAAGGATCAGTAAACCTTTTTTCAACTCAATCTCCGGAACTGCCGTTATTTGTTAACAAAATAGATCAGAAAACCTGTCAGCAGCACATAAAACAGCAGAAGCACAAATATAACCCTGCGATTGAAAATCTTTCTCAGTTTTCTTTTAATTGAACCTCTGCGGATCTCATAGTATTCCTTACTGTCGATACCGATGGATGTTTCAAACTCAATCATTTTCTTGCATTGCTCGGACAATTCATTGTCAGCTTTGAATTTGCTGACATCGATATACCGTCCAAGTGCTGACTGCACCCACTTGAAAGTTTCAGCGTATGACGCAGCATCCTTTTTGTCAATCATGACGTCCATCAGCCTGATCATCTCCGCTGCATCTTTGTTTGCCAGTGTATCTGCCGCAAACTTTGCCACATCGTAACTGTGCTGCCATACTTTATAGCAGACATCAAGTTCGGTCTCGTTTTTCATCAGGACACAGTGATAGAGAAAATCAAGGCAGGCCATGGTAAACAGAGCCTCGGATTTACCTTTTACATAGTTGTTTACAAAATCTTCATAAGATTCAAAAATCATTTCAAAACCTCTCGTCTTCAGCCTCGCACACTATCTCTGCCTTTATCCCCAGCAAGCGGCATAACAGCATCAGCCAATTAGTCCATCGTGAACCTGCACTGCAATTTACTCCTGGCTGAACATACAGTTTGAGTATTCTCTTTGAATGTATTCCTGTGCCTCATAGTATTCCATGCAGTCAATACCTACTGAGTTTTCAAACTCTTTCATTTGTTCATTGTATTTGCTGAATAGATGCAGTTTGAATGTATTAATATTAATGTGTCTGTCTAAAGCTGAATCAACCCACTTTGTAGTTTTCTGATATACTGATTTATTAAGTTTCCTACTAAAGAGTTCAATCCGTTTGACCAGTTCAGCCGCTTCCGTGTTTGCCATGGCCTCGGCAGCAAACTTTGCTACTTTGTAAGCGTGCTTGGTCACGATACTGACCACCTGCACGGAGCACCCATATGCCATCAGCTTACACTGATATGAAAAATCAAGACACGCCATGACAAACAGCGCATCGGAATCACCTTTTACGTAATAATTTACAAAATCTTCGTATGTATCAAAAATCATTTCAAAACCTTAACACGTTCAGTTCCAAACATTTCAAGTGCTTTCTTTTCTACAGCAGGGGAAGCATTGACTACTACCGCCATTCTGGCATGCTCCCATACTTTCAAATCAACCATTGCGTTTCCCACATAGTCAAACCCCTTTTCTCCGAAAGCCTTTACCAGCACTGCTGCCTTATTTCTCCCTACGAAATTTTTTTTAACATAAGTGGCAAAAACGTCATCAAACAATCCAAGATGCCTTGATATTCTGTGGGCAATAAGGACATTTGAACCGGTACAGAGGTAAATTCTGCGCCCCTTCAACCGCTCCTGTCTGATAAATTCAAGAGTCTGTGGTATATATCTGAGTTTACTGCAGTCGAAGCTGTAGTGTTTGCACAGTTTGTACTTGGTATAGGCACGGCCGAGACGATGCCACCACAGAACACGGAAAATTCTCAGTGGATTAAACTTGATATAGCTGATAAATGATCTCAGCGACATGTCGCCGTACACGACCGTGCCGTCAAGATCAACGCACAACGGTACCTTCTGTTCCATATTTTTTTTCGGTCCCCATTTGCAAAAAGACAACCAATATGAAGCATATCGATTGTCTTTTTATATTTCTCCCACACCGGATTAATCCGGAATTTTAATACTGATTAGAGCAGAATTCTGGTCTTGATGGTACCTTCAATCTCTCTTAATTTGCTTAAAACCTCTTCGCTCTTGTCACTCTTTTCAACGTCAAGAACAACATAACCGATCTGAGGAGAGGTCTGCAGATATTGGGATACAACATTGATACCGTATTCTGCAAAGATATTGTTGATCTTGTTGATGATACCAGGATTATTTCTGTGAATATGAAGCAGACGGTTTACATTACCCTGGAGCGGCAGAGAAACTTCAGGGAAGTTTACAGCCATAATGGTTGAACCGTTATCAGAGTATTTAACCAGCTTGTCAGCCACTTCAATACCGATATTGGTCTGAGCTTCCTTGGTTGAAGCACCGATATGAGGGGTAAGAATAACATTGTCAAACTTCTGAAGAGGGGAAATAAACGGATCCTTGTTGGTTGCAGGTTCTACCGGATGAACGTCACATGCCGCACCGGCAATATGACCGGATTCAACAGCTTCAGCAAGAGCCTCAACATCAACAACTGTACCTCTGGATGCATTCAGGAATATAGCTCCGTCCTTCATCTTGGCAAACTGATCGCGACTGATCATATTCTTGGTTTCAGGTGTCTCAGGAACATGCATGGTTACGATATCAGCCTTGGCCAGCAGTTCATCCAGAGAACCTACCTGGTGAGCATTACCAAGAGACAGTTTATTCTCGATATCATGATAGATAACCTTCAGACCCAGAGCCTCGGCGATTATACCAACCTGGGTTCCGATATGACCGTAACCTACAATACCGAGAGTCTTACCGCGGGCCTCAAAGCAGCCTGCAGCATTCTTGTCCCATTTACCTGCATGAGTGCCGGCGTTCTTGGAAGGAACACGGCGCAGTAACAGCAGATATTCACCTGTAACCAGTTCTGCCACGCTTCTGGTATTGGAATAAGGAGCATTGAACACAGGAATACCGTGCTCGGTGGCGGACTTCAAATCAACCTGATTGGTACCGATACAGAAGCATCCTACTGCAACCAGTTTTTTGGCAGCGTCAAAAACATCCGGTGTCAAAAAAGTTCTGGAACGAATACCCAGGAAGTGAACATCCTTGATCTTTTCAAGAAGTTCTTCCTTGTCAAGAGCACCCTTCAGATATTCAACATTGGAATAACCTGCTTTGTTGAACTCCTCTACGGCACTTGGCGCAACACCTTCAAGCAGCAATACTTTTATTTTGTCTTTATCAAGTGAATAACGGCCCATTTTTCATCCATCCTTACTTATAAATTTTAAATTCTTTGTTTATTATTTTTTTAACTGTCTTCTTGCTTCAACTGCTGCACTCAGCTTTGAAATAATCAGTTCGGTATCATCCCAGCCTACGCAGGCATCGGTAATACTCTGACCGTATACCAGATCTTTAGGATCCTTGCAGTCCTGTCGGCCTTCCACCAGGTGGCTTTCAATCATCACACCGAAGATGGCATTGTTGCCTGCTGCGATCTGTGCAGAAACATTCTCGCAAACCTCAACCTGTTTCTTGAACTGCTTGGAGCTGTTTGCATGACTGAAGTCAATCATAACCTTCTGAGGCAGACCAGCCTTTGAAAGAGCTTCGCATGCTGAAGCTACAGACTCACTGTCATAATTGGTTGAATTCTTGCCGCCGCGCAGGATCAGGTGACAGTAATTGTTTCCGGTAGTTCTGAAAATTGCACTGTGACCGAACTTGGTTACTGACAGGAATGAATGTTCAGATCTTGCAGCCTGGATTGCATCGGTTGCAATCTTCACGGAGCCGTCGGTATTGTTCTTGAAACCTACCGGACATGACAGACCTGAAGCCATTTCTCTGTGGAGCTGTGATTCAGTTGTTCTGGCGCCGATCGCACCCCAGGAAATCAGTTCATCGAAATACTGAGGGGAAAGAATGTCAAGGAACTCAACAGCAGCAGGAACACCAAGGTTGTTTACATCCAGCATGAGCTTTCTGCCGATTCTGAGTCCGTCGTTGATTTTGTATGAATGATCAAGATAAGGATCGTTAATCAAACCTTTCCAGCCCACTGTGGTTCTTGGTTTTTCAAAATACACACGCATAATAATATGCAGTGTATCCTTGTATTTTTCTCTCAATACAGCCAGACGGTTGGCATATTCAATGGCCGATTTAGGATCATGGATTGAGCAAGGACCGGTAACAACTACCAGACGATCATCGCGATCATCCATAATATTCTGAATTTCCTTGCGCGCATTGATAACAGTATCTGCAGCCTTTTCGGTTAACGGATACTTTTCTCTGATTGCAACTGGTGGTAATACTACATGAACCTCTTTAATTCTAACGTCGTCAGTGTTTTTTTCGCCGATCATTTCTTTTCCATCTATCAAAATTTATAAACCTGCAGAGAAACAGAGCTGCAACTGTTTAAATCCTGTCCGGATTATAAGCTCACGGATCTCCAATACTTTTCCGCTATTTTACTATAAACTGATGTTTTTTTTAAGATCCCTGACATTAATAGATCAGATATTGCAGAAAAAGCCTGTTGCGGATACAGATACGAAAAACCGGCTCCGCACGGAACCGGTCTATTGAATGGTTAAACTCTGCTGAACAGAGAATTTATATTACAGAACACCAGCGATTGCGGTGCACAGTGCATCAATATTGTGGGTGGTGATACCTGCAACGCTGATACGGCCGGAACCTACAATATAAACACCGAACTGGGTCTTCAGCTTGTTAACCTGCTCCTTGTTCAGACCGGAGAAGGAGAACATACCGTTCTGTTCATTGATGAAAGAGAAGTCCTGGTTAACACCTAGTTCCTTGAGTTTAGTAACCAGCAGATTGCGCATGGTCTTGATTCTTTCTCTCATTTCCTTAACTTCATTTTCCCATTCTGCTCTCAGTTCAGGATTTGAAAGGATTGTTTCAACAATCTTCGCACCGTGGGCAGGAGGATTTGAGTAGTTGGCACGGATGGCAATCTTCAGCTGGCTGAATGATTTAGCACACTGCTCTGCATCTGCGTTCACAACAGTGATAGCTCCGATACGTTCATTGTACAGACCGAAATTCTTGGAGAATGAACTTGCAACCAGGAATTCCTTATGGTACTTGGCAAATGTTCTGATACCTACAGCATCCTCGTTAACACCGTTACCGAATCCCTGATATGCGAAATCAAAGAATGGCAGAAGGTTGAGTTCTGCTGTAAGTTTAGCCAGTTCCTCCCACTGTTCCGGTTTTGGATCAATACCGGTTGGATTGTGGCAGCAGCCGTGCAGAAGAACAACGTCGCCAGCCTTGGCCTGACGCAGAGACTGCTTCATACCTTCAAAATCAAGTCCGTGGGTTGTAGGATTGTAATAGTTGTACTGAGCTGTTTCAAAACCGGCAGCGCCGAATACCTTGAAGTGGTTAACCCAGGTAGGATTGGAGATCCAGATCTTGTTGGCAATCTTCTGCTGGATCAGGAAGTCTGCACCCACACGCAGAGCACCGGTACCGCCTGGAGCCTGAGCAGTGCATGCTCTCTTTGAAACAACAATTTCGTCACCTTCACCGAAAACCAGACCCTGAACCAGACGGCCGTACTCAGGAGTACCTGGAATACTCAGATAACTCTTGGTTTTTTCTGTATCAAGAATAATCTTTTCAGCCTTTTTTACAGTCTTAAGCACTGGAGTTTCACCGGCGTCATTCTTGTAAACACCAACACCAAGGTTGATTTTATTAGGCTTAGTATCATTACGGAATTCTTCGGTCAAACCAAGAATAGGATCTGCTGGAGCAGCTTCAATCTTATCGAAAAACATTTTAGTACCTACGATGAAAAATAAAAGAAACTTACAAACTTACATAAAAAATTTAGCTGATTATACCACAAAAAGAAATTTTATAAACTAATGAGAAAAAGAAGTTCAAAATCTTCAGTTTGAACGTTTTTTGCAGGCTGTCAGTGAAGTTTACCGCTGTAGACATCTATATACTGTTGCAGGAATTTTTCCTTGGAGAATTTCTGGGATTTTTCAATTGCCGCCCTCGCCATTTTATGTCGCAGCTTGTCATCGGACATCAGCAGCACCAGCTTTTGGTAATATGTTTCGAGATCATTGTCCGGAATAATAAAACCGTTCACATCGGAATCTATGATATCGTACACCGCCCCCCAGGAAGAGAAGGACACAGGCACCACCCCCATCTGCATTGCCTCACCGCAGCACAGACACCAGCCTTCGGTCTTGGAGGTGTTAAGATAGATGGAACTTCTTTCGAAATAAGGTTTTGACTCCTGTCTTCCGACCATGGTTATATTCGGAATATTTTTAATCAGACTCTCATAGTAACGCTGTGAGTACCCCTCACCCACAATGGTCAGGTGCCAGTCCTGAAAAATCCCCTCATCCTGGAAGCGTTTCCAGATATTTATGGCAATTGACAGTCTCTTGTAGGTTTCCTCAAGACGGGAGACAATAACAACCTCTTTCCTCTTCTGGTCAAGTCTGAGCGGATCGTAATAATCGTCAAACGAGGTGCAGTTATTGATCACCCTGGTATTCGGTCTGCAGTCATGGGACAGAAAGGAGGAAAACCTTTCGACATAATCGTCACACAGCAGGATCAAAGGTTTTGAATAGCAGTACAGCAGTTTGAACTTGGCAATCATCTTCGTTCTTTTCTTGTAACGGTAGAACGGCATTAAACAGAAGCGGCGCAGCCATTTGATTTTCTGGGAAAGTCTGTGACTCTGCAGGAAACGCACCCAGGCATTATGGAAGGTAAGATCATCAAGTTCATATCCGGGACAGAAATGATAGGTAGTAACAATTCTGACATTATCAAGCCCCTCGATGGCCTTCTTGAAGATCTTCATTTCAGAGCCGTCATTCTGCTGCACGTGGATTACATCGATCTTGTTCTTTACAATAAAATCTCTGATATGGGAAATAGGTGTTTTGGAATTGATCAGCATGGACTTGTCACAATCGATTTCTGATACTTCATCATGCTTTGAACAAGCAAAGAAAAACTTGAAGCCGTAAGGTTCCAGGTTTTTTTTAAGGGTCAGAGTATGGCGTTCTATTCCACCGATGGACCCAGATGTTTCATCAACATTCTGAAATAAATAGAACAGTACATTCATTATTCAGTAATAATCCCAGTCAGCAATTATAATAATTATTTTTTTACTGTCAGTTCAAGCTGACAAACAGTAATCAGTAATAAACAAAATTATAGCGTCATATTTTATTACTTTGTACCATATTTTAGA
>ONPL01000042.1 GCA_900319705.1 uncultured Pseudomonadota bacterium
GTCTTCAGTTCATCAGCATAACATTTTGCCATCTTGTAGTTATTTGATCGCAGTATTACCAACATTTTAGTTCCTGTTTTTCCTGATTTTTTAGCTATTATAACAATTAACAAATGTTTCTTCATAAAAATATAGCTACAATAAATGGCTATTCTTGCCTATGAAGAAGCTGTCTGACACACATCTAATCGTTTGAATTACTTTTTTAACAAAATGAATCCGGAATTTGCCGTGCATCAAACTATATTCCATACGTTTCTGATAGATTTCCAGTATAGGAGTCTTGGCTGTTTTCCCATAAGCCGAACTATGTGATTTCCGACTACTGACAAACCGGTTGGTTACAAAAGCAGGAATTTGTCTAGATAAATCAGTAAAGGAGAATAATGGCATATCACCAACGGCTAGTTACGTTGGTGATATGCCTAAAACTTATGAAAAAGCTACTGAATTTATTATCATCAACTTTGCTACTGGCATTACCAATAGGAACCATGGCGACTATAGATCTAGAAGAGCCAATAGAAATAGAAAATGAACCTGGATATCTGATTACCAGCGAACTTCCAGGAGGGCTCAACGAATCCAAACTGCCAGGCTATAGCGAAACCATAAAATCAACAGAAATTATATCGTTTGACTATTCCGGACATCTTGACCATGACCAAACCTCTTTCTATGTATCAGCACATCTGACTGATACAAATAGTGTACATATTATATCTAGCGGAGGTAATCACAGAGAAAGAGACAATTCCGCATTTTACCTTGAATACGACATCCGGGATGACACTTTTTCCCAGCGTTGCTCAATATAATCAATAAAAACAAAATGTCCAGCGACAACGGTCATACGATTCATGTAAACGGGTTGCCTGAGGGGTATGGAGATGAACTGCATGTAAAATTCGCAAGCGGCGAAGCAATCCTAAAATCATCAAACCAGACTAAAACTATTTCACAGGAAGCTATACAGGAAATCTACAACCTATTTCGTACTACAGCCATAAAAAGCAGTTATGATTTCACAACGGATAAATCAACTAGGCCAATTTATGATGATGCCGATGAACAGTTTCTGCAAGGGACATGGACCGGACGGCATTTCGGTAAAGACTGCACGGTTATATTTACCGGCAGTCATGTCCTCATCTACTACAACCATCAGCTTACCGATGATACCGGCTATGTAATCATAAACGGTTCTATTCAACCTGATAAACTCCGTAGCAAACCTATCGGGAAAAGAAAGGAGGATAGTTACGAACACTTTAGAGGTATTCCCTTCTTGCGGAAAAAGAACAGTTTCACCTTAACCGGATATATGACAAACAACAATTCCTATTCTACTGTTGATCTGTATAAGCAGACCTCCCACAAATAAGAAGGAATATTTCCGTACAAATGCTGTGCAGTCTTTTTTGGTTATTAGCGGAGACGTCTCTTTTAACTCGTTTCAAAATGATTTAAGATTGAGTCATCGTTTTTTATTGCACCAATTGAACTTAGTAGAGTAATTGTGCATAAATATCACGATTTATTTGTGGTAGAAGACAATGTTATTTCAGATAATATCTATAAAAAATTAATTTTTGTTGAAAACGAAAAAGATGGTTTGTCGATTTTAAACAATCTAAATTATAAAGTTTATTTTTGCGCAATTACTTATGGAACAGAAACACAGCAAAATTCTAATTATCGGTCCCTCATGGATCGGCGATATGGTTATGGCCCAAAGTTTATTTATCAAACTCAAGGAACTCTACCCTGATTCACAGATAACCGTGACCGCCCCAAACTGGAGTCTTCCGTTGCTGCAAAGGATGCCGGAAGTAACCAAAGCTGTTGCAAACACCTTTACACATGGTGAACTGGCTTTAGGGAAAAGACGAAAACTTGGAAAAGAACTGGAACCAGAAAACTACGATCTTTCCATAGTGCTACCAAATTCCTTCAAATCAGCACTGGTTCCTTTCTTCGCCAACATCAAAAGCCGTCGTGGTCTAAAAGGAGAACAACGCTACATTCTGCTTAACCAGATGTATAAAAATATCAAACAGACTCTGCCGCTTATGGTGCAACGATATGTAGCCTGTGCCTTTAATCCAAATACCTGCAATATTTCAAAACCAGAGGATCTAGGACACATACCGTACCCGAAGCTTACAGTAAATTTGGATAGCATTCCCGATGTATGCCGCAAACTTAATATAGAATACAATACCCATACACTTGGGATCTGTCCCGGCGCTGAGTATGGAGAAGCCAAACGATGGCCGGCTGAATATTATGCCGAAATAATCAAATCATGGATAAAAAGCCGCGGCGTTGCATGTATTTTCGGATCCGGCAAAGATCAGACTACAGCAGACAAAATAGTAACTCATATTCCTGAAGAACTGAGATCGAAATGCTTTATACTGACTGGGAAAACATCTCTAACAGAAGCAATAGATTTACTAGCACACTGTGAAATAGTAGTAACCAACGATTCCGGACTTATGCACGTGACTGCAGCCGTAGGCACTCCATTGATCGCAGTATACGGTTCATCAACCACCGGATACACACCTCCATTGTCACACAAGGCAAAAACTGTTTTTCTGAATCTCGAATGCAGACCTTGTTTCAAACGGGAATGTCCTCTCGGTACAACCGCATGCTTAAGACAGATAACACCGGAAATAGTACTTGAAAAATTGAATGAAGCATTAAACACAGAACTTAAATAATTATGATTTTCAGACTTATATATACTGTGATCGGGTATTTAGCATTACCACTGATCATTATTATTTTAAATCTTCCCAAAAAACATAAACCTTCCTACGGTTGGAGATTTCCAGAACTGCTTGGTTTTTTTAAGTTCAGCTGTTCTAAAAATACCAGGATCTGGATCCATTCTGTAAGCGTCGGAGAAACAATAGCTGCCATTCCATTTATTAAAAAGTACCACGAGATGCATCCTGATGTAGAACTGGTTGTAACCACCACCACCACTACCGGAGCTCAACAGCTGAAGAAACTGAATTTTGTCACCCATATTTATGCACCTCTTGATTATCCTCATGCTGTTTATCTTTTTTTGAAAAAAGTTAGACCTAAAGTTCTTTTTATCATGGAGAGAGAACTTTGGCCCAACTGGCTTAATGCATGCCAAAAGCGGCAGATCCCTGTAATTCTCTTAAATGCAAGATTATCCGAACGTTCATGCCAGAAATATCAGAAAATGCCATCTGTATTTTATAATTTACTCGGTTCCAATTTATCCATGGTTCTCTGTCAGAACAGCAAAGATGAATCCAGATTCCACAGATTGAATGTATTAAACACTAAGGTAACAGGATCAATGAAATACGATCTGGAACTGAATCCTGAACTTTGCAGACAGGGAACAGCCTTAAAAAACGAAATAGGAACCCGCCCGGTATGGATTGCTGCATCAACGCACGAAACCGAGGATGAAATATTTCTGTTGGTCCATAAACGGCTCCTGGACAAAATTCCAAATGCACTGCTGTTTCTTGTTCCCCGCCACCCGGAAAGATTTGACAGTGTAGCCCAAAAAATTAAAAAGGAAAATCTGACCATGGCCAGGCGCAGTACAAAAGAGCCAATAACACCGGAAACTCAAGTTTATCTCGGGGACACGCTGGGAGAACTCATTCTGCTTTACCAGGCCTCTGATGTAGTATTTATCGGAGGAAGTTTAGCAGACATTGGTGGACATAATCCGATTGAAGCGGCAGCCCTTTCGAAACCACTTCTGATAGGACCATACTACTACAATTTTGAAGAGGTAGTACTCAACCTGAACGAAGCAAAAGGACTAGAAATCATCTCGGAAAATGAAAATATATCCCAACGACTCACAGAATTGCTGTTAAGTCCAGATCAGGCAAAAGCTATGGGAAAACAAGCTTTCAATTTTATCGAATCCAATCATGGTGCAATTGACAAAACAATAAAATATATCGATGAAAGTATTGAAATCTAATTTTACATTCTACCGTTTAGATGCAGACAATCCCTGCATAACCTGCGTCTTTATTGAATCAAAAACAGCATCGGTATAAAAGAAAGATTCCTTAGCTTCCAAAGCGAGTCTTCGTTCCTTGGCGAAGGATCTATGCAACCGTTCCAGCATTCTTTCAACACATCCGTTTGGAATAAGCTTACTCTTATCAAAATCGATGATCCAAATTCTGCCTTGATCATCGATAAGCAAATTGTGTATATTCAAATCAGAATGATAAACTCCGTTTTCAGCCAATTGGATAACACTCTTTGCAATTTCGGCAATTTCGTTTGAAGAAAGCGTTCTTTGCTTCAGTATATTGACCAAATTAGAACTGTTCTCAATGTAACTGACCAGGATATCATATTTCGCCCACCATATCCCGGAACGATGGGTTCTTGCAGCAACCGGAACCGGCACATTCATGCCTCGACTACGCAACAATTCTAGTACAAGGAACTCCTGTAATGATCTAGCTGACTTTTTCCCCTGATAGAAAAAGCTATCCTTTGAAAAGTTCGCAATAAAACCGCCGCGCATATAATGACGCAACACATATTTCCTTTTATTACCAACAAAATAGGTAACCCCTCTTCCCTTTGCCGTTCCGAAAATTAAATTCTTATTTGCCCAATAGTAGGAATCAAACATATTTGGTTCAAATTCAGGACAATAATCATTATTGACCAAAAATATGTCTCTGGTTAATTTTATTTTTTTTGTTTCACTCATAAACAATTCCAAAGGTGATCTAGAAAATAACAATCCTTTGCGATAGACTAGGACCGTATTATAGTCTTTTTTGAGGTAAACAGCAGTGTCAAACATAACAGTTCCGCAATCTATATGCATCATTCGTCTTTCTGCTATTGGGGACTGTATCAATGTTATTCCGCTGGTACAACTTATTCAGAAAACCTATCCTCAGGTAAAAATAACCTGGATCACAGAAAAAATTGAAGCGGATCTGCTTAATTTTATGTCTGGCATTGACTTTATTACCTATAACAAGAAGAAAGGCTTGAAAGAACTTCAAAGATTAAAGAAAATCCTTAAAACCAGGCATTTTGATTATCTTTTGCACCTGCAGTCGGCCATCAAAGCAAGCATCATTGCACATTTCGTCAAGGCTGAAACTAAAATAGGATTCTGCAAAGAACGCTCCAAAGATCTGCAATGGATGTTCATAAACAAGAAAATACCGTCTCCACGTGGCAGTCATGTTGTTGATGGTTTTATGGAATTTGCATATGCAATAGGATGTCCAAGAGAGGTTCCTGTCTGGAATATTACCACAGATCAGACAGCTCTCGATAAATTCAAAAAGATAATATCGCTTAACCGCCCGCTGTGTCTGATAAACCCATGTACCAGCAAAGAATCCAAAAACTGGACAATTGAAGGATATATTGAGATTTGCAACTACATGATCGATAAAGGATTCAATGTATATCTGATTGGAGGAAACAGTAAAACAGAACAAATCTACAACCATGAAATCATTAACGCAGCCAGAAACGGCGTTGATTCTCTGATTGGTAAAACAACTATCAACGAACTGCTTGCAGTAATAAGTATGGCCAGCATAGTTATTTCGGCCGATACCGCGGCGGTTCATATGGCAAATGCACTTAATATACCCGTAGTAGGACTTTATGCGACTCACAATCCAGAAAGAGTCGGTCCTTACAATCAACCCCAGAATGCAGTAAGTGTATATGAAACATGCGTTGAAAAAGAATATGGAAAACCTTCTTCGATGCTTCCATGGAGGACCAGAGTTCATAATCCCGAAGCAATGAAACTTATCACACCAAGTATGGTACAATCTGCTGTTGATAAAGTTTGTAAAGATTGGAACCTATGATAAAAGAAACAAAGACACTTGATGTTGTCGGGCTACGTTGTCCGGAACCTTTAATGCTCACTAGAAAAACAATGAGAGAACTGAAGGTCGGAGATATTCTTCTTGTTAAAGGGGATGACTTTTCTACAACCAACGATCTGCCAAAGCTGTGCCAAAATCTGGGTTATACCATTCTTGAAAGCAATGTTACAGAAAAGCCATACTACTTCTATATACAGAAATAGGAATTACAATCATGCTGACCGCCGTTTTTCCAGGAACTTTTGATCCAATTACCATAGGGCATACAGACTTAATTCACAGAGCATCTAGACTCTGTGACAAACTGATTATCGCAATAGCAGAAAGTTCTAGTAAAAGGACATTATTTACTCTAGATGAAAGAATCGAACTTACCGGAAAAGTTTTGGCCGATCGACCTAATATCACAGTGGTTGGCTACAATAATCTAACGATTGATTTTCTCAAAGAAAATAACATCAACGTTATGTTCAGAGGTTTAAGAAACAGCATCGATTACGAGTATGAGAAGCAACTGGCAAACGCATACCTTTCTCAGCTTCCAAACTTGGAAATTATATTTTTAAATACCAAACTTCAGTATTCCTTTATTTCCTCATCAATTGTAAAAGATATCGCCATCCACGGCGGAAGTATAAACCAATACGTAAGCCCACTAGTGGAAGAAGCCGTCAAAAACAAGATCCGCAGGTATAAATAACTACTTTTGACAATTCGGACAATAGTAAGTTGAACGCTGGCCCTGGACTATGTGTATAATTTCACTACCGCAACACGGACAAGGTTCACCGGATTTTCCATATACCTTCAGTTTCTGAACAAAATAACCCGGCTTACCGTCAACCTGAGAAAAATCGCGAATTGTAGTTCCGCCCTGTTCAATAGAACTCTGCAGAGTAAGTTTAATCTGCTCCACGAGCAGTTCACATTCATTCTCAGTAACAGAATCAGCCCTCCGGCATGGGCTTATATTGCATGAAAATAAAATTTCACTAGCATAAATATTCCCTATTCCAACTACAATTTCGTTATTCATCAAAGTTTGCTTTAAATTAGTTTTGCGCTTGCGAAGCTCTTTTAATAGATAAACCGGATTCAAATCATCTGTTAAGGGTTCTACTCCAAGTCTGCTCAAGAAAGGCAGTTCAAGCGGATCTCCTGAGGTCCACACTATGGCGCCAAATCTTCTTGGATCGTTGTATCTAAGACTCATACCATTATCAAGTATCATTTCATAATGATCATGTTTAACCAATGGCTGGGATACCTGAATCACTTTCAAATGACCGGTCATTCCCAAATGAATAACAAAAGAGCCACCACCATCAGTTGATACAATAATGTACTTGGCCCTTCTGTAGAGACCGGTAATTTTGTGGTTCTCTACATTTTTTAAATCTTCAGTTATCTTGAAACGTAAATTAGCATTGTAAACATTAACACGTTTTACAGTTCGTTCTTGCAACAGCGGCATTAAGCCGGTTTTGGTAACTTCAACCTCTGGTAACTCAGGCACAGTATATCCCCGAAAATCTCAACTCACATACACCTATTTTATTATAAAAAAAACACAGTACAAATAAATGCACTGTGTTCATGATCTGTACCTTTCATTTGTAAACCACCACTCAATAACAGAAGGTTCTCTGTCTTAGTGATTATACAAACTACTTTATTTTACCTTCTTTGTAGATAACGTGCTTACGAGCTACAGGATCAAATTTCTTGATTTCCATCTTCTCTGTCATAGTACGTTTATTTTTGGTAGTGGTATAAAAATGACCAGTACCTGCAGAAGAATTTAAACGAATCTTTTCACGACCTGTCTTTGCCATTTTTTAAACTCCTAAATTTTTTCACCATTAGCGCGCATATCAGCTAAAACAGCATCAATACCCCTTTTATCAATAACACGCATTGCCTTAGAAGTAACTCTCAATCTTACAAAACGACCTTCGCTTTCAACCCAGAAACGGTGAAATTGAATATTAGGCAAGAAACGACGACGAGTTGCATTCTTAGCGTGTGAACGATTGTTACCAACTGCAGGACGCTTTCCAGTAACTTGACAAACCTTAGACATATTAACCTCTAAATAAACTATAACGACCACTAAAACCAGTTCTAATGATCAATGATCAAACATTTTATTTATATAAACAGTAACACCGATAAACAAACACGTTTGTTACATCTAAGCCAACTTTGCATCTAAATCAGCTCTTACTAGCAAAATGTCGATACATTCATAATATAAACTTTTCTTCTGCCATACTAGCATGTACTTTAACAACACTTAGCTTTAGGCAATTATACACGCGCAGGATTATATCACAAAGAAAAAAAAACAAAAGAACTGATTTTTTTTCAAAATTAATGTTTTTTTACGCAAAAAAGACTGATCAACAACTGATCACATCATTCCAACCTCACTCCGAGGGCAATTTCAAAAAGGATCTCATTACTAAAAGGATCTCATTACTATATAATAACTCTGTTCTGTCGTCATCATATAATTGTTATAACAGAACCAATAAGATGCGAGTTCAGGAATACGAATATGTTAAAAAACAAAAAAATCCTTCTAGGAGTAACTGGTGGTATTGCAGCCTATAAGAGTTGTGAACTGATAAGATTGTATCAGAAACAAGGGGCAGACGTTAAAGTCATCATGTCCGAGGCCGCCACAAAATTTGTTGCCCCTCTGACTTTTGCCGCACTGTCTCATCACGAAGTCGAAATCACCATGTTTGATGACTCCATAAAACACATTGAACTTGCACAATGGGCTGATATTCTAGTAATTGCCCCCGCAACAGCTAATACTATAGCTAAAATAGCCTGCGGAATTGCAGACAATCTTCTAACAAACATAGTTTTGGCGGCAACATGCCCCAAACTGGTGGCACCTGCCATGAATGTTAATATGTATGAAAACGCCGCAACAAGGAAAAATATACATAAATTAGTGCAACTTGGCATTCAAACCATCGGACCTGACTCAGGTTATCAGGCTTGCGGAGATATGGGAAAAGGGCGACTAGCAGCCCTGGATCAAATACTAGACGCAACAGTTAAAATACTCAAAAAATCAAACAACAGAAAAATAGTCATAACAGCTGGACCTACACAAGAACCTCTAGATCCTGTCAGATTTATTACCAATCACAGTTCAGGTAAAATGGGATATGCACTGGCACAGGCAGCCGCTGAAAAAGGGTATACAGTCAAGCTGGTATCAGGACCAACAAACATTCCGGTACCGTCGGCAGTTGAAATAATCAAAGTTAAAACGGCATCAGATATGCTCAACGCCGTACTCCATGAAATTGAAGATTCTGATATTTTTATAGGATGTGCGGCTGTTGCAGATTTCCGGTCCAAAGTAATAAGCAGAAATAAAATAAAAAAAACAGATGATACAGAATCTCTTATTCTAGAACTTGTCAAAAATCCTGACATTATAAAGGAAGTAGCCAATCTTCATAAAACTTTCACCGTTGGCTTTGCAGCAGAAACCACCAATGTGGTTGAATATGCAAAATCAAAACTAGTCAAAAAAGATTTGGATTTAATTATTGCTAACGATGTATCTGATTCAAGCATCGGGTTTAATAGCGATCAAAATAGGGTATCACTTGTTTTCAAAGATTTATCAACAGAGGATTTGCCATTGATGAACAAACAAGATTTGGCAAGAGTTCTGATCGATAAGATTGAATCTCAGTTAGGAAAAAAAAGATGAAACAAGATATTAAAATGAAAATTCTCGATCCGCGCATCGGTTCTGATTTCCCTCTTCCTTCACACGCATCAAGCGGCTCTGCCGGTGTTGATCTAAGAGCAATGATTCCTGAAGCTTTGGTTGTTAAACCCAATCAGACTGTTTTAATACCAACAGGGATCTCAATATTTATAGACAACCCAGATTTATGTGCGACCATTCTGCCTCGTTCCGGACTCGGTCATAAACACGGCATCGTACTAGGAAATTTGGTAGGACTTATTGATTCTGACTACCAGGGCCCGCTTATGGTGTCCATGTGGAACCGCAGTACTGACGAATTTACAGTCAATGTAGGTGATCGAATAGCACAACTGGTATTTTTACCTGTGGTTCATGCAAATTTCACAATTGTTGACAGTTTTGAAAAAAGTGAAAGGGGCGAAGGCGGTTTCGGACATACCGGAACAAATTAACCGGTATAACTCATTTTTCCGGTTCCCCCTAACTGTTACAGCCGGGGGGATTTGGATGTTGGGAACATCTTAGGATTGGTCCTGACATGGATTTAATTTAGGGCCTAATTTAGCATAGTTCCTTATATCCCAAGTCTACAGAAAATGCAGAGAATTTCTGATAACTGGTAGGTAATCATCTTTCATACGCTGATCATGGGAATAGTTTTCCGCGACTTTTATAATCCATTCCTTATTGAGTTTTTTCTTTAATTTCTCAACAATTTCAGCATATGTAAAACGATCTTGGTAGTTTCCGTCTAGATGAAACAAACCGCACCATTTTTCGTTAATACATTTCATGATTACCATCGCAGAGTCTTCAATGAAGCTACACGCAGGATACCACTCATCAGAACACTCAACAAAACCTTTTTCCCGCTGCTGTTTCTCCAGAAAAGCCACCATGTTGTTGCCGGAATTAAGTTCAGCAATCTGCCATCCTAGCCGTATAATACAGGCACGCATATTATTATTGCGAACAGCCTCCTCACACTTCTTTTTGTACAATCCGTAATTTTCAACACTGTCTGCGGGATCAAAAATACCGTATGGTCCATTCCTATGATCGGAAAATACCATTACCGAACTTATGAAAACAAAGGGGATATTTTGAACGTAGGCAAAATGAGCCAAAGCACCACACCAATTTTCTGATCCCGTGGCGCAGTGAACAATCGCATCAAGATTCATACGGGACAAAAACAGATTGGATTCTTCAAGATTATCCGGATTAACTAGATTTCGCGGCCACGGTAAAACCTGATATCCTTGCTGTTCAGCAACATTTTTCACATATGGAGCAACCGTTCCGTGTAAACCTGTGATTAGTATTCTTCGTCTGCCCACTTTGCCATCCCCTTTAAAAATATCTAGATCCCGTACTGTTCACGATACCTGGACACTTGCTCTAAATGCTGACTCAAAGTTGGTACCTGTTCAAGGTAGTTGATAAGATCTCCCAATGTTATAATGGAAATCACCTTTATATTGTAGTCACGCTCAATCTCTTGAATCGCAGACATATCAGAACGTCCTTTTTCCTGTCTGTCCAAAGCAACTACAACGCCTGCAAGTGTGGCTCCGTGTTGCTGAATTATAGACATTGACTCTCTTATTGCTGTACCTGCGGTTATCACATCATCAACGAGCATAACTCTCCCTTGTAGCGGGCTCCCTATCAGATTACCGCCTTCCCCGTGATCCTTTGCCTCTTTTCGATTGCAGCACCACGGAATATCCTTGTGGTAAACCTCATACAATTGAGTTACAGTTGCGGAAGCAATAGGAATTCCCTTGTACGCAGGACCGAAAATCAAGTCATACTCAACATTTGAATCAATTAATGCCTCTGCATAGAATTTTCCCAGTTCTGCCAAATCTTTTCCAGAATTAAATAATCCGGCATTAAAGAAATATGGACTTTTTCGCCCTGATTTCAACGTAAAATCTCCAAATTTCAATACATTCTTAGACAAAGCCAATTCTATGAATTTTTTCTTGTAATCTTTCATCTTATTCGCTACCTGATTGTTGAACTCAAACTACCAAAAACTCTAAAGATTATAACAAAAAAGAACGTAATTCTGATTCTAACAATTTGAAATATTTCACACATAGTTTTTGACTCTTCATAGGTATTTCTCTCTGTAATATCGAGACTGACCACAGAATCCCAAATAAACTCATTATGTGCTTAACCCCGGTATTAATCATATATAAGCAACCGGTCATAAAGCCATCCGCACGGTTAAAACCATGGGTTTTCACACCAGCTTGGGTTATAATTGTAGCAATAAATATTTTAGAGTTAGGGATTGATTATGATTAGTAGTATGACAGGATTCGCAAGCTATGAGTATAAAAACGAATTCGGTTCTTTTGTCTGGGAAATACGCTCTGTTAACCAAAGATTTCTAGAACAGTATTTTAAACTTCCGGATGAATTAAGAAGCATAGAGGGTGATGCAAGAGAAATTCTCAAGCATGAACTTGAACGAGGAAAAGTCGAATGCACATTAAAATTCTATCCGAATATAGATAACAACAACATCCATTTCAACGAAAAGCTAGCAAAGCAGCTGGTAGCTAACGCAGAACTGGTTAATTCATTCCTAAACGACAAATCAAATTCAAGTTTCAATCCTATAGATATTCTTGCCTGGCCGGGTGTTATCGACAGTGGCAGTGCAGATGACGATCAAGTAAAAAACAGCGCATTAGAAGGATTTAAACAGGCCATTGCAAAGCTCAAGGATGCTCGTGTACGTGAAGGTGAAAAATTATCGACAATTCTGCTAGATAAATTAAACAAAATAGAACAAGAGGTAGCAAAAGTAACAGAACACATGCCAGATATACTTAAATGGCAGAAGGATAAAATCGAAACAGCATTCAAGGACTTGAACGTAACGCTTGATCCGGCAAGATTGGAGCAGGAAATAATACTCATCGCTCAAAGAATTGATGTTGCAGAAGAACTGGATCGACTTAGATCTCATGTTACAGAAACCAACGCCATTCTGAACAAGGGTGGGTCCTGTGGAAGAAGGCTGGATTTCATGATGCAGGAATTCAACAGGGAATCAAATACTCTTGCTTCCAAATCAATTAACACGGAAATTACCAATTCCGCAATAGAACTTAAAGTACTCATTGAACAGATGAGAGAACAGATTCAGAATATAGAATAGGAACGGACATGAATTACTTTGCGAACTTATTTATTATTTCTTCTCCGAGCGGTGCCGGAAAATCAACACTGCTCAACAAACTGTTTTCTGCAAACCTTCATCCGATGAAGTTTTCCATATCCCACACCACTCGTGATATGAGGCCCGGAGAAATAGACGGAGTTCACTATCATTTTGTGACTAAAGAAAAATTCAGGGAAATGATTGACGGCAAATGTTTCTTCGAATGGGCTCAAGTTTTTGATAACTATTATGGAACTTCTCGCGTTAACATTGAGGAATATCTGAAAAACGGTACGGATGTATTCCTTGATATAGACTGGCAGGGAGCCCGCCAAATCCGCAAACAGTTTCCTGCTGTACGAACAATTTTTATATTGCCACCAAGCCTTGATGTTTTGCGAAACCGTCTTGTAAAAAGAGGCCAGGATTCAGATCAGGTCATCAATTCAAGAATGGACAAGGCAAAAAATGAAATTATTCATTATGATGAATATGACTACACAATAATAAATGATGATCTAGAAACAGCATTTGAACAATTAAAGAACATCGTACTGGCAGAACGTCAGAAAACAGCAAATCAAATGGTTAAAAACGCCGAGCTTCTGAAAAATCTAACAAAATGATAGAAGTCGACTGAGTGACTGTTAAGAAATCAAACATTTGGCTGAGGAGGATTACTCTACCTCCTCTATTTTGGTATTCCATCCAATATAGGTCTGAACTGCCGCCTCAGATGTCAGTTCCGAAGCTCTTAAATAGTGTTCAGCAAGCCATCCTTTTGGAAGTCCAACAATCAATTCATCGTTAGAAACACTAAAACTTACAGAAGGAACCGTTCCTTCCGTTCTTCTGATACATAATATAATGGCGAACCTTAAGATTCGTGCAAAACAACATGCCTCTTTTTCAGAAACGGCGTGCTGTTTTTTCAAAACATCAAGCTTAAATTCATTTTTCTGATTAAACAGCAAAGCACTTAACAGCTGTTTCTGGGCAACAGAAAATCCAGGCATGTCAACATTATCTACAATGTATGCAGCATGTTGCGGGGCTTTTTTGTATTCAATACACAGCCCCAACTCATAAAGACACGCAGCAGACTCAAGAATTGGACGGTAACGTTCATCAAGTCCCCAAACCTCTTTCAACTGTTCAAATATTTTAATGCATGTCTGCCGGACTCTGTTACCCTGTTCAGCATCTAGCTGATAACGGGAAATCATACTATTGACTGTTCGTTCCTGCGCATCACCGCAGCCGAATCTGGACTCATCTGAAACGATTGATATCATTCCGTATATCAACCCTTCTCTCAAAGCCCCTCCGGCCAATGTCATTTCTTTAACTCCGAATACTTCAAACAAAGCAATTAAAATAGACAAACCAGATGCAAAAACAGTCAATCGTTCGGGAAGCAAACCTTCAAGAGACAGATTATCAATTGAACCGCACGCAATGGACTGTTCTTTGAGAGTATTGAGTTTTTCAAGAGTTATTCTTTCTGAAGTTCCCTGTGCAAGCATTATTTCCTGTAGTGCCTGCACGGTTCCTGAAGCGCCAACACAAGAACTCCAACCTACACAGAGATATTCATGAACAATTGTACGAAAAACCTCTTTAGCTCCAGCTATTGCATTGTTAAAATTTACACTGTTTAATTTACCATCGGAGAAGTATTTATCAAGCCAGGTCACGCAACCCAAAGGAAGGCTGTTCAATATCTGAGCGTCAAAATTTTCTCCAAGTACGACTTCGGTACTTGCTCCACCAACATCAATCACTAGACGATGACCTATGCCGCTCGAAGTCCATGACACCCCCTGGTAAATAGTTCTTGCCTCTTCAAGACCGGATATCACTTCTATTTTGTGTCCAAGGATCTCTTCAGCGATTCTTACAAACGTATCTACATTTTTTGCATAACGGAGTGTTGCAGTTCCAACAATCCGGATATTCTCATCAGGAATATCCTCCAATTGTTCAGCAAAAAGTTTCAAACAATCCCATCCACGTTCCATGGATGCGCGATCTAATACCAAATTATGATCCAACCCGGATGCAAGTCGAACCTTTCTTTTTAATTTAGCAACTATTCGAATAGCTCCTTGAATATGCCTGACCACAAGCATATGAAAACTATTGGAACCTAAATCAATCGCAGCGAATAAAGGGGATTGTGCCATATAAACTCTTTCTACAGTCTGACAAGTTACACTCTAAAATTATAACAACAATTACAATATTGAATCTCAATTTTTAATCAAAAAAACACATTTATGAAAAAATGATCAAAAATGGATAATGACGGTATTGTCTAAATTGAAATTTACACCTTATTTGTTCAACAAACAAACAAAAAAAGAGACAAAATTCAGAAAATAACATTGCATATTGAATTTTAATTCCATATATATATGATATGAATATATGAACAGTGGATTCACAATAGAAAAGGTTGGGTATTATGAGCGATTTATTCCTTGATGTAACTGATGAAACTTTTGAACAGGAAGTACTTAAATCAGACAAAACTGTTTTAGTTGATATTTGGGCACCTTGGTGCGGTCCTTGCAGAGCTTTAGGCAAAATTCTAGAAGAAGTTGCACAAAACTATAACAAAGCTAAATTCTGCAAACTCAACGTAGATCAGAACGAAATTATTCCTTCACAATACCATGTTACCAATATCCCTTTGCTACTGATTTTTAAAGACGGACAACTTGTAGCCAAAAGCCTTGGAGCAATATCCAAAAACAAGGTAATAGAACTTCTAGAGGCAAATTTATAACATTCTACAACATCATGTAAAAAAGTAAACGATCCATAATAACCTTTAAGGTAATTATGGCTTTTGCTTAGTCTAAGTGATTTCACTGAAAAGTGAATGAACTACGTTATGAGAGAATGA
>ONPL01000001.1 GCA_900319705.1 uncultured Pseudomonadota bacterium
TAGATCAGAATAAATTAAGCTTATACTTGGAACAATTGAGGGATGAACTTATAGCAGAGACTCTTTGGCTTGAAGAAGAACTGGATGAGAATAAATACAACTCTACAGCACCGTTCTGTTGCGATACGATGGCGTTCCATGAGTGGTTGCAGTTTGTATTTCTACCGAAAATGCAGTACATGATTAATAACAATCTTGAACTGCCGTCGAGCCTTGCGATCGCTCCAATGGGCGAGGTAGAGTATCGCGCTGAATTAAAAGAAAGAGAAAATCTGATTAAAATTTTAAACAAAATTGATTCTCTATTCGTATGACAGTACGCGCTAGCCTATTTTATCGGCTACTGTCGAATCAGTCTGTCAAATGGAGCATTCTCTTCGAAATTGCTTCTGAAAGGGTTGATATCAATTCCTCCTCGGCGGGTATATCTAGCGTATACCGTCAATTTCTGTGGTTTACAGAACTTCATTAGATCACAGAAAACTCTTTCTACACACATCTCGTGAAATTCGTTGTGATTTCGGTATGAGACTATGTATTTTAATAAATTTTCGTGTGCGATTTTGTTTCCGGTATATTTTATATAAATTGTTCCCCAATCAGGTTGTCCGGTAACAAGGCAGTTTGATTTCATAAGGTTGGAGTAGAGTTCTTCAGTAATGCTAGTACTAGATGTACTATCAATTAATAAATTCGGATTGTAATCAAAATCTGAAACAGAAATATCTATACCATCAATACATGTTCCATTAGGATGGTGAATATCAAACATTTTAATATTCTGCTGTTCCAAAAGTCCAAACAGTTCTACTTTTATATCAGCATGCAAAAGGGAAGACAGATCCTGTTTAATAGTTGATGCGACATCATCTACTGAATCAAAGCAGGTGAAATTTATACTGTTAAGATACAGCTTTAGTGATTTTGATTCAACAATGAAAGGGGAACTGTGCGGAACGGTAAAATAACCAACAGCAACCTGTGGCTTGTGTTTACTGTTCAAATAAGAGATTTCATAAAGATTCCACAAATCATAACCGCTAAATGGCAACGTAGAATCAGTCAATCCAAGTTTGTCCCTATTAAGGGAACGAGGAATAGCCTGCAGCAAATCAGGAGAATAAGAGCGTTTGTATTCAGTCCTCTTGCCGAGAACCAAATCTTTAATAATGTATTGATCGGACGTATTCATATGTTTATTAATTTAGGGTAAAGAATCTTGGGGACGAATGATATTAGTTTGTGAGACTATAATTGAAGCAACATTTTACCTAGAGCTCGAGAGTAAGATTATCAGTTTGTTAATAAGTTCCCTAAATTTATTTGAATGTGTTTAAAATTGTGATGAAGATCACATATTTGAATGAATTATCGACACAAATGGTTAAAAAAATTAATTTTTGTACTATCATGCAAGAAAATTTAGTGTGAACACTGAATTTGGTAAGAGTGAATTGAATGGTAAAAAATTGATTTTACAGCTTTTTACAATCATTCACAATGACTTCTTAAGAAAACTTAAGAATGTTTCCAATTTCTAACATTAACCCAAAAAGAGGGATATAAAATTATGAAAGCAAAATGGCTTCCAATTTCTGCAGCTGTTGCATTAGCATTAGGTTCAGTTTCTGCTTCAGCAGTTGATTTTCACGGATATGCAAGATCTGGTTTAAACTACGCATCTGATGGCGGCAATGCATATTGTTCAGGTACAGGTACATCAGGATATCTAGTAGGTCGTTTAGGTAATGAATGCAATACTTATGTTGAATTAGGTCTTTCACAAGAAGTATTCAATAAAGCTAACAATAAATTTACTGTTAATACTTTAACTGTATGGCGTACTTATGAAGATAATATTGATTATCAAGGAAACTCATGGCAAGCAATCGGAGGCAGTGGCGGCGGTTGGGGTGGCCAACAAGCTTCCTTAAGAGAAATTTGGTCTGGTTATGAAATGCCATCAGGAATGCAGATATGGGCTGGTAAAAGATACTATCAGAGAAAAGATATCCACATTATGGATTACTATTACCTGAACAATTCAGGTAATGGTTTCGGTGTTGAAAATATTGATACCGGTTTAGGATCTGTATCGGTTGCTATCATCAAACATCAATCAGGTATTGATGGAGCTGGTGATGGCGATAAAGATCGCAATTCCTGGAAATTAGATGCTCGTTGGAGCGGTATTCCTTTATGGACTGATGGTTCTTTAGATATAGCTATGATCTATGCTTGGCAAAACCTTTCAGAATCACAGAAGAAAACTTATGAGCAAAAAGCTAACAACGGTTATTTGGCTATGGTTGAATGGACCCAGGGTAACTTCTTCGGTGGTTTTAACAAGTTAAGCTTCACCTATGGCCACGATGGCTTAGATAATGGAGTTATATCTAATCACGCTGGTGATACTGTAGTTCCTTATTCTGAAAAAGGTAACGCCTTCAGATTTATTGATTGGGGTGTTATTGAACAGCCTTCTTGGAATTTAGGTTATGCTTTAATTTGGACTCACCACAATGTATTCGATGAAAACAAAACAGAAGGTGGTAAAAACTGGTCTCGTCCAACTGGTACTGATTTTAACATTGTTTTGCGTCCGGCTTACAAGTGGTCAGATTTTACATCAACAGTTTTAGAGTTTGGATATTATAACTTTTCAAACAATGCTTTATTAGATGATGGTACAGTTAAACACAGCGATTCTAGAAAGAGAGCAACCAAATTAACATTAGCTCAGCAGTGGACCCCAAGTACTCAGTTCTGGGCTAGACCATCAATCAGAGTATTTGCTTCATGGCTTTCAGGTAATTCAGTTAATCATAAATTCGATAATGAAAGTGATAGCCATCAGATTACCCTCGGAGCTCAGGTTGAAGCTTGGTGGTAATATAAGTATCTAATCATTACTTCATAACATTTCGTATAGGTGCACTTCGGTGCACCTTTTTTATTGTCAACACATACGTATAAAAACTGACAATTTAAAGATCCTAATCTCCTGCAATCAGCAATTGTTTTTTGACTTTACCAGCTATTTTCCATACAATTATTGTAAGGTTGTTTTCATTCAATATAATTAAATTTGATTCAACATTCCCTCACTTGATGACACTGTTGAAATCAAATTTAAACCGAATCAGGTACAGAAATATAACAAAGTAAAATAAAATGACTACCTCAAATCCTAAAGTAAGTATAGCTGTCTTAATCTATAACAGCGGCCTTTATCTTGATCGTTGTCTCGGAAGCATAGCAAAACAGACATATCAGAACATTGAAGTCTGTTGCATCAGGTGAGTACCTGATATATGTCGACGGGGACGACTGGGTTGAACCAGACTATATTGAAAAATTGGTTTCCAAAGCTGATGATGATGCCGATGTAGTAGTATGCAACTTCAGAACTTACAGTGACAGAGGAGTGAAAGAATATCCGTTACATTTATATGACAACACCATCGATATGCTCAACCACAACGTGCGGTATATGAGTGTGCTTTGGAACAAGCTGTTTAAATTATCATTTATAAGAAAATACAATTTCAATTTTGATCCGTCTCTGATTATCGGTGAAGATGTATATTTCGTATATCAGGTTCTACTTAATAATCCTAAAATTATTTTCATCACCGATATGTTATACAACTACCGGAACAATTATAAATCAATAACCAGAAAGAAGAATAAAACACAGATCCAAGACGATATAAAAGTAATAAACTTCTTTGAAGGAATGATCAAGGAAAGAAAGCTGGAAAAAGACTATGACGAGTTTTTAAAATATAGAAAATTCGAATTGAAGACCAACTATCTTTTTGCACTGCCGGAACCAGATTTTCCGGAATTTGAAGCATGCTACCCGGAAATAAAAGACATACCTAAGTACAGCAGGCTTTCCGGAATTAAAAGAATTATTTTCAAATCAGCAATTAAACAAAATTATAAAACAGCAAGATTTTGGTTTAAATTCAGACGGATGCTTAAAAAAATCGGTCTCGGTCTGAACTAACAGCTGTTGAGAAGTATTACCGAAATAAAACACCCCCGAGATCAACATCCAGATCCGGGGGTGTTTTATTTCATTCGATACTATGCAAACGATTAAACTCGTCCAATCACATGCTTGATAGCTTCATATATGCGATTAGCCACATTCGGATTATTCATGGTATACAGATGAATTCCGTCTACACCGTTCGCAATCAGATCGATTATCTGATCGACCGCATATGCTATACCGATTTCAAGCATAGCCTCTTTATTATCACTGAATCTACTCATCACATCGGTAAATTTCTTTGGAAGTTTTACATTGCAAAGGGAAACCATTCTCTCGATCTGTTTGCAATTGATTACAGGCATAATACCAGCCTCTACCGGAACATTGATATTCTTTGCCCGAACCTTCTCTATAAAATCATAAAAATAGGTATTGGAAAAGAACAGCTGAGAAACGAGCCCGTCAACGCCGGAATCAACCTTGATTTTCAGATTATCAAGATCTTCTTCAGCAGTTTTTGCCTCATAATGTTTCTCAGGATAACAGGCAGCATAAATCTGAAGGTCATAATTCTGAGCTCTGATGAATGAGATCAGATCACTAGCATGTTCAAAATCACCCTGCTTAAATTCACCGGACACAGGTTTATCACCACGAAGAGCAAGAATACGGTTAACACCGATTTCTCTGAATCGGTTGAGTTGCTCAAGCACATCCTGTCTGGTTAAACCGATACAAGGAAGATGTGCAACTGCATTCATCTGGTAGTTGTTCTGAACAGCATTGGCGATTTCGACGGTTGCCTGGCAGTTTTCACTTCCTCCGGCTCCGTAGGTAACACTGATAAAATCAGGATTTAATTTTTTGAGTTCAGCCAATGTCATATAGATAGAAGATATGTTTGCCGTCCTTTTAGGAGGAAACACCTCGAATGACCAACCTACTTTTTTCTCTTCACTCATACTGGCACCTTGCACAATCACATAAATTCTTTCAAATAAGTGCCATTTTATCATTATTATGTTACCAGCGATAATAATTATTATTCATTCTTGTACATAGCCGCAAACTATGGCAAAAATCAGCTTTTGCTATCAATTGCTTCTAAAAAGCTCCCAAATCGTAACCACATCATCATATTGTGCATATTTGCTTATTTTTTATCTAAAATGAGTATATTTTGCACTATTTATAATCAACACAAGACAATTATTTGATTGACTTCACAAAGGAATCTGTATAGTATGTGAATGTCGGCAGAAATAATATACAACACGCTGACACTTATAAAACAAATTAAAATAAAACATAAAGTTTATAAGGGAAATTACTATGAAACAGAAATTACTCTCTACTATTGTTATTTCAGCAGTAGCACTGACAACCTCACTGAGTGCAAACGCTGCAAATGTTTACAAAGATGATAATTCCAAACTCGATGTGATTGGACGTGTAAAAGTCAATATCAACAACAACGATGCAGATTCAGTTCATCGTGAAAGCGGAACCGCACGTCTCGGTCTTGACGGCAAAACAAAAGTTAACGATGCTTTCGGCGTATTCGGCTACATCATCTATGATTTGGCAGCTCAGGAAACTGAAAATGTTGCAGACCGTCTGAAAATCAGGGAAGCATGGGTTGGATTTGATTTCAACGAGTTCGGTAAGGTTTCTTTCGGCCGTTATACTGATGCTTTCTATCTGGTTACCAAAGTTACTGATTTATTCGTTGACTGGGGTAAGTACAATGGTGTTACCTACTGGGGCTTAACAAAGAATGATTTCGGCGGCCGTAAAGACGGGCAGGTAAAATACCAGGTTAAATACAACGGTTTACAATTCGCTGCATCCTATCAGTTCAAACAGTCAAACAAATACATTAACTACGGAACCGGGTTCTCTGCAGGATATACAGGCGAAATAGGCGACAAATCAATCGGTATTTTAGCAGGTTACAACCATTATGACGGATTAACCAACCAGCCTGATTCTGGTTACCATGGCAACGGCCTTTTCTATGGTGCAGACAAGAACGAAGCTGCAGTTTCTATTTTCTACGGTGATTTCGGTGCTCCTGGTCTTTATGCTGCAGCTGTTTACAACTACGGTAAACTCGCTCGCACCTACAAGTCCAACGGTGTTGAAGCTGCACTGTCATACACCACCCCAGGTACAGACTGGACCTTCACTGCAAACTATCAGTATGCTCACAATGGTGACGAAAAGTTAAGCCGCAGCGATCTGTCCGTTCTCAAATCAGCATGGACCGGTGAAATTCTTTACCGTGTAACTCCTAAATTCAATATCTACACCGATTTTGAACACCGTTACAAATCAGTACTGAAGAAAGAGAAAGAAGATTTGGCAACTATCGGTCTGATCTACAACTTCTAATTTTTAACCGGTACTTTTATTGGTTTTTAGAGGCCTGCAGTCATCTGGATTGCAGGCCTTTATGCATCACCGAATATTGAAATCACTCACTGAACTGTTTATTTTCCAGCTTGTTATCTTTTGTACCTTATTCCTCAAAACAGTTGTAAAATAGAGCAAAAATAGGCTAAAATAAGCTAAAAATTAAGGAATCTAATTAATGAAAAAAGAACTGCTCCTTACCCTTTTACCCTTACGCAACGATAAATCTGGTGCGGGTACGGCTGCTTTCTTTTTCTAAGTAATGATTTTTGCAATGACCCGCGCGTGACGCGGGTTTTTTATTATGGTAACTAATCCGCTCACAGCAGGTAGGTTACCGTAAAACAGGAGAAAAAAATGTCTGATCGCGTATTTTTGTTTGATACAACGCTTCGTGACGGTGAACAGGCTCTTCAGGCCAGTTTGAGCGTAAAGGAAAAACTGCAGATTGCTCTCGCCCTCGAACACCTCGGCATCGATATAATGGAAGTTGGTTTTCCTATTTCATCACAGGGCGATTTTGAGTCAGTAAATACAATTGCCGGAAAAATTAAAAACAGCAAGGTTTGTGCGCTGGCCCGCGCTCTGACCAAAGATATTGATGCTGCCTATGAAGCTCTCAAAGTAGCAGAACAGTACCGAATCCATACCTTCCTGGCAACATCTGACATTCACGTCAGTTCAAAGCTGCACAGAAACTTTGATCAGATTGTTGAAATGGCTCGGAATGCGGTATCCTACGCCAGAAAGTTCACTGATGATGTTGAATTTTCATGCGAGGATGCAGGTAGAACACCGATCGATCATCTGTGCCGCATGGTTGAAACCGCCATCGATGCCGGAGCAACAACAGTTAATATTCCTGACACCGTGGGCTATACCGTTCCTTATGAATTCGGCGATATCATCAAGACGCTGTTCAACCGCGTACCTAATATTGACAAGGCTGTAATTTCTGTTCACTGCCATAACGATCTCGGTTTGGCAACAGCCAACAGTATTACCGCGCTTCAGAACGGAGCAAGACAGGTCGAAGGAACCATCAACGGACTTGGAGAAAGAGCCGGTAACTGTGCTTTGGAAGAAATTGCGATGATTATCAAAACCAGAGCAAATCTTCTCAACCTCAACACCGGACTGAACACCACTGCAATAGCCAAAACCAGTCAGTTGGTAAGTCAGCTGTGCAACATGCCAGTTCCGCCTAACAAAGCGATTGTCGGTTCAAACGCATTTTCGCACAGTTCAGGGATCCATCAGGACGGAGTGCTCAAAAACAAGGACACCTATGAAATCATCACTCCGGAAAGCGTGGGTTTCAGCAGCAACAATCTGAACATGACCGCCCGCTCCGGACGTCATGTAATCAAACACCGTCTTGAAATGATGGGATACAAAGAGAACCAGTACAATCTTGACGACGTGTACAAGAGATTCCTTGAACTGGCTGATAAAAAGGGGCAGATTTTCGATTACGATCTTGAGGCACTGCTCTTCTTTTCCAATATTCACAGTGAACAGGAACATTTCACTCTGGAATACGTTAGTGCACTAAGCGGCGCCTCTGTGCTTGCCACCGCCAGCGTTAAACTCAATATAGACGGAAAGGTATACTCGGATGCAGCCACCGGAAACGGACCTATCGATGCCGCCTACAAATGTATTGAGCGAATGACCGGATACAAAGTAAAGATTTCAAAATTCGATATCAAGAGCAAGGGCGAGGGAATGGATGCTCTGGGACAGGTGGATATCGTTATTGATCACAACCAGCGCAAGTTCCACGGCATGGGTCTGGCAACCGACATTATTGAAGCCGGTGCAAGAGCTCTCGTGCACGCATTGAATGCTGTATACTGTTCTGATTTGATTCAGCAGGAAAAAGCAAAGATTAGCAACAAATAATAACCAACCTAAATTATTGGAGAAATACAACATGACCGCTAATTATAAAATAGCAGTACTTCCAGGCGACGGTATCGGACCGGAAGTAATGAATGAAGCACTAAAGGTATTAAAAGCAGTAGGTCAAAAATTTGATATTACTTTCAATTTTTCAACTCATGATGTAGGCGGTATTGCCATCGATAATCACGGTACACCGTTACCTGAGTCAACCCTGAAGGCATGCGAGGAATCAGATGCAATTCTTTTCGGTTCTGTCGGCGGTCCAAAATGGGATCATCTTCCTCCGAAAGAGCGTCCTGAAAGAGGTGCCTTACTGCCGCTTCGTTCCCACTTCAAACTGTTCTGCAATCTTCGTCCTGCTCAGATCCATTCAGGTCTCAATGATTTATCTCCTCTGCGTGCGGATATTTCCAAGGCAGGTTTCGATATGGTTGTTGTAAGAGAACTTACCGGCGGGATCTACTTTGGTGAGCCAAAGGGCCGTGAAGGTTCAGGCAGTGATGAAAAAGCATACGATACTGAAATCTACCACAGATTCGAAATTGAAAGAATTGCCAAAATTGCCTTCGAATCTGCAAGGATCCGTAAAAAGAAGGTTACATCGATTGATAAGGCAAATGTTCTGCAGAGCTCAATTCTCTGGAGAGAAGTAGTAGCGGAAGTTGCCAAGAACTATCCTGATGTAACTCTGGAAAATCTCTACATCGATAATGCAACAATGCAGCTGGTGAAGAACCCTGCACAGTTTGACATTCTGCTGTGCTCAAACATGTTCGGAGATATTCTTTCTGACGAATGCGCTATGATTACCGGCTCTATGGGAATGCTTCCTTCTGCAAGTCTGAATGAACAGGGATTCGGTCTGTATGAACCGGCAGGCGGATCCGCTCCTGACATTGCAGGTAAAAACATAGCAAACCCTATTGCACAAATCCTGTCAGCCGCTCTGATGCTGCGTTACTCATTCAAGGAAGAAAAAGCGGCCCAGGCCATTGAACAGGCAGTAGGAAAAGCCCTGAAGGAAGGAAATCTTACCGGAGATCTGCTGCTCGGCAATACTTCAGATAAAAAGCCGCTGGCTACCGACCAGATGGGCGACGTAATTGTTAAAAATATTCTTGAGGCTTAATTATGGGAAAGACTCTTTATCAAAAACTCTATGATTCTCATATAGTACTCGAAGCTCAGGGGGAGCTGCCTATTATATACATCGATCGTCATCTTATGCATGAGGTAACAAGCCCTCAGGCGTTTGACGGTCTGACCCAGAACAACCGCAAGGTAAGACACCCGGAACGTACCTGGGCGACAATGGATCATAACGTATCAACACAATCAAGTGATATCAATGCCTGCAATGAAATGGGAAAAATTCAGATGCAGACATTGAAGGAAAACTGCGAAAAGTTCGGAGTTCCTTTATTCGGTCTCGGGCACAAATGGCAGGGTATAATTCACACTATCGGACCTGAAATCGGAGCAACCATCCCGGGCGTTACTCTCGTATGTGGTGACTCACATACTGCAACCCACGGTGCCTTCGGCGCACTTGCATTCGGGATCGGAACATCTGAGGTTGAACATGTACTTGCAACCCAGACAATCAAACAGGCCAGACTGAAAAATCTGAAGATTGAAGTTACCGGTAAACTGCAGAAAGGTGTTTATGCCAAGGATGTAATTCTTGCAATAGCAGCCAGACTCGGTACTGCCGGCGGCACTGGCTATGCTGCTGAATTCTGCGGTCAGGTGTTCAAAGACATGTCAATGGAAGGCAGAATGACAGTTTGCAATATGGCAATCGAAGTCGGTGCCAAGGTAGGCATTGTAGCTCCGGATCAGACAACCTTTGATTACGTGAAAGGAAGACCTTACGCACCTGCTGGAAAAGACTGGGATGAAGCTATGGAATACTGGAAGACTCTGTATTCCGATGATGACGCTGTATGGGATAAAGTTGTTACCATCGACGGTTCAAGCATAGAACCGCAGGTTACCTGGGGAACCAATCCTGGTCAGGGCGGTTCAGTTTTACAGCCTATCCCAGCTCCTGAGGATTTCACTGATCCGGTTGAAAAACTCTCCTGTGAAAAAGCTCTTAAATATCAGAATCTTACTGCACACTCCAGTCTGACTGATGTTAAAGTTGACCAGGTATTTATCGGTTCATGCACCAACGGACGCATTGAAGATCTTCGTGCAGCAGCTGAAGTACTGAAAGGAAAACATATCGCAGCAAATGTCGAACGAGCCATGGCAGTTCCCGGTTCACAACAGGTTAAAGAGCAGGCTGAAAAGGAAGGTTTGGACAAGATTTTCATCGAAGCCGGGTTCGAATGGAGATTACCTGGCTGTTCAATGTGCCTTGCCATGAATGATGACAAGCTTCCTCCAGGAAAAAGATGCGCCTCAACTTCAAACCGTAACTTTGAAGGAAGACAGGGAAGGGATTCCCGCACCCACCTGGTAAGTCCGGCGATGGCGGCAGCCGCTGCTGTCTGCGGTCACTTTGTTGATGTCAGAACTCTGTTATAAGGAATTAGTCATGAAGGAATTTAAACAACATACAGGAATTGCTGTTCCGTTGAATGCGGCTAATGTTGATACCGATCAGATAATTCCAAAACAGTTTTTGAAAGCTGTTTCCAAAATCGGTTTCGGAAAACACGCGTTCAACGACTGGAGATATCTGGATGAGGAAGGAACAAAGGAAAACCCTGACTTTGTTTTAAACTTTCCTCGTTACAAAGGAGCATCCATTCTGCTGGCCCGCGAAAATTTCGGTAACGGTTCAAGCCGTGAACATGCACCATGGGCACTGGCCGACTACGGTTTCAGAGCAATTATAGCCCCTAGCTTTGCAGATATTTTCTATAACAACTCTCTGAACAACGGTTTACTGCTGGTTAAACTCACTGATGACCAGGTTGATCAAATCTTCAAAATCGTAGAAGCCAATGAAGGTCAGACCGTAACCGTAGATTTAGAAAATCTTGAAGTCAGAGTCAACGATCTCTGCTTCAAATTTGAACTTGATGAATTCAGACGCTACTGCATCATGAACGGGCTCGACAACATCGGTCTTACCCTGCAGCATGAAGATGCAATCAAGGCTTATGAAGATAAGAAGTACAAATGGCTTTAAGATCGCAGTCTGACATATAGGCATACCAACGGGATTTATTATCGGATAAATCCCGTTTTTTCATTTACCAAAACTCGTCTGCGCATCTTTTCAGACACAAATGTTATACTAGCCGATGTTAAAAAAAACACACTTCGGCAATCAAAAGGCTGAATAAATTTATTTTTTTCCCTAAAAGTCATATAATACTAGCATTTGTTGAATAATGTATCGATTTGCATAATCTCACGTTTCCACCGGAATTTACAAATGTTTTCTTTCTTGAGTCCAACCATACAAAACCTTCTTAATCAGTTTGAAAAAGCATTAAATGATTTAGATCGTTCTGATACGGTAGCTGTTAATGAAATATTCGAATATCAATTCCAGAAACCGGGAAAAAGATTGAGACCGTTGCTCCTGTTAACTCTGGCAAAGATCATTGGATATGAGCCGAGGCATATGCAATACGCCTGTGCTATCGAATTAATCCACAATGCCACACTTGCCCATGATGATGTGGTTGATGAATCATCCCTGCGCCGTGGAAGTCCAACAATCAATGCAACCTACGGGAATTCAACCAGCGTACTCTTCGGTGATTATCTGTTCACTAAAGCAATCAAAATTCTGCTTAAGGACTCTTCAGACCGTCTGACCTTGTCTCTTGTAGACAATTTTGTAGATACAATCAATGTGATGTCGGAAGGCGAGATCAAACAGCTGATGGAAAGTCACAGCACCGACCTTTCAGAAGAGGTTTACTACCAGATCATATATGCCAAAACCACAAAGCTCATCGAACTTGCATGTATTCTGGCTCCGATGGTGAAATATTCCCAAAATCATCCGGTTACAGTTGCCTGCAAATCCTATGGCTATCATTTGGGCAATGCATTTCAGATTATTGATGATGTAATAGACTATACCTCCAGCAGCAAGACAATGGGGAAACAGGCTGGTGACGATTTCTCAGAAGGGAAAATCACCCTGCCTCTAATCAGATTCTTCTCTGTTGCATCTAAGGATAAATCAGATTTTGTAAAAAAGTTGCTCGATGACAATCAGAACAGCAGCAATACCGCTAGAAAAGAAAATTTTGAAAAGGTAAAGGAAGTTCTGAACGAATACAACTGTTTTGAATTCTGCAGAGAGCAGGCAAAGAAAGAAATTGAAGCAGCGAAAGCCAGTCTTTCAATTTTTGAAGACTGTGAATTCAAACAGGATCTGCTCAACATAGCGGATTACATTCTAAAAAGAGTATCCTGATCCCGTTTACCACCGAAGTTTTTTGAACAGTCAGAAAAATCATCGCAAAACTCAGCAGTACTTCATCAAATCATGCAATTGTTTGTGACTGCGGGAAACAAGGAATTCAATCACTTTTCCCGGAGTTGAATTCAGCGCATAATCAACCGGACATCCTGCTCGCTCGAAAAGTCTGTATGCGAGAGAAAAATCCCCTAAATTGAAACATATATGTGCATCAGAACCGATAATAAGAGGAGCATGATACGCAACGGCACACTTAATAAGCTCAACAGCCATCTGTTCATTTTCTTCACCTCGACGGGAGTATATGCTGGAATTTATTTCCAGTGCTACATTGTTTGCCGCTGCAACCTCAATAATACGTTCCAAATCTAGAGGATAACGGCTGTTGGCAGGGTGGGTAATTATGTCAACAGTACCACTGGATATAACTTTGATAAGAATATTCGTATTTTTAGCCTTATCACCGCCTGCAGAGTAAAGAGGTCCATGAAAACCGGCAGTTATATAGTCAAGATGCTCAAGGTAGCTCTGTTTACAGTCTGTCGAACCATCATCCTTAATATTTGCTTCAATACCTTTCAAAATTATAACGCCGTCGCGATAGGACGGAACACAGTCAAGATTGTCAAAGTGCCACTTATGGTAGGCGCCGTCAACAAGTTCCGTTCCATGATCAGATATCCCGATCATTTTCAGTCCCTTTCTTCCAGCCTCCATAATATACTCGTAAATGGTACTGTACGCGTGTGAACTTGCCACTGTATGTACGTGCAAATCAACAAGAGCATTTTTATTATCCATTATATTTCCTGCTTTATAATAACCGTCTTAGAAACATCATGCCTGGCTTTTGACCGGATAGACTAGAATTTTACAAATTATTCACAAGCTTGACAATTACCTGCAAAAGATTTATAAACATTCAGAACTGACAACGCAGATATGCAAAATATTATATCGGTTGTTATCGATCATAACACATCGAAGAGTTTATTTCTCCCACACGTACCAGCGGACATACTGCTGGTTGTCAAGATATAATTAAAGAGAAGCCAGGCTCTTGCTGTTGAATGTTAAGCGTTAAAGGAGAATTTCAAAATATCGCGAACACCGTTCTCGGTTCGCAGAACTGAAGGTCTAATGCAAATACTGTTCATGTGACAGTATCTGCATTATTGCAACTTTAAGTCTCCTGTTAACACTGGCAATGGTACATCAACCTACCTTCGGTGTGCTCAGTCCTTACCTTGATAAGGACACTTGTTTATTGTAAAAAGGGATCCCGTTGTTTTAGTAATTATCAGCGCGGGAAATATTTTGTGAATTTATAAAGGGAGGATGTGGTGTTCCTTCTCGGGCATATCCGGGATATTACGCGCCACTGACATTATGAAATTATCATATATTTGGAGTCTGTTCGCAAAGAAAGACGTACCTGCAAAATTATATTCCAATCCGAAATTCGAATATCTCGTTAGCTATGAAACCAATGACTACGATATCATCGTCAAATACTATAAAATTGCAGGCGACAGTCATATTTTAATTACTAAAGACAATATACCGCAGTCCGTATTCAGTTCAATGCTGCAAAACGACGAATGGGTTGAATTCAACTAATCAGCGTCAGTCTGTCATCTGTATATATAACAATCAGACGTATCCAGTTCCTGCTTTCATTCACAAACAGCAGGGGCTGATTGCCGGCGATGTCATACAATGACCATCTTTCGAAGATTTCATCCCCATACTGAGCCGTCAAATCCGGATTTATAACTCAGAAAGGAGCCTTGTCACGTTCCGGATGAATTTCAGGATTTCGGAATGGTGTCCCGTTCAGGATCAGGGTGTACCTGCCTAAGAATTGATGTGATATCCAGTTCCCTGCAGTGTTCGTACGTTATATCGAAAATACTTCTCTTTACAATATATAAATCTTTACGATCATCAGAGCGTGCCACCAGCATGTCTCCGGCAAGACCAAACATATAATTTTCATAATCCCAGATCTTGGGAAACAGTTTAGTAGGCTTGGTCAGTTCACGGGCCCAGATTGCAAGTCTGGACATAGTTCTGCAGGATCTTATATATGGTTTAAGCATTTTTCTCTGACCGGTAGCAGCATTATAGACTCTGGGTTCATAGTCATATGAAAAATCATTTTCAGAGTTGCATTCCTTATAACTGACATCGAACGTATCCTTCGTAATCGGGTAAACTTCCCCGTTCACACCGATCATTATGTAAATATCAGCGGATGCCTGCACCTTTACATTACCTTCGTATGTTCTTAAGATCAGTTCAGCATCCCCCTCAATTAAATCCTCAGTTTTTACAAAACCCAGAATCAATGACTTTTTTACATATCGTGAAAACTTATTCCTATGTTTATCAAAATCATAATCCTGTGCATCAATGCAGTCACATGAAAGTTTAAATTCGGAAAATTTCTGCAGAAAATAGCTTTGGATCTCCAGTTCTGAATATCTGCTGAGATACGGTTCCTTATAGATCGTACCGCCGGCCTTCCGATCCTTTCCTCCCCCCTCCCCGATATCGACAGTTAAAAATTCGATCAGTTCGGACGGTTTTATTTCACGGGTTGTAGATCTTATCGATAACTTGTAAAAAATACCCAAATCGGCATATACAACACAGCAGTCCACCGCGTTTACCCTGCTCATCAAATCGGCAACAAATCCGAGAACGGATGGATCACTGGTTTTTACGGACACAACTGCGAAACCGGTCTTACCGTCATAACGGTAATCAGATAATGCCTCGCCGACAATCTTAAGCTCTTCAACAGATAAAGTTGAATACTGCAGACTTGTAAATAAATCCCGATCGTAATCCAGTTCATCTCTGATATCACTGTCGGCAGAATTCACAATATCAGAAAACTCATTGGTGGCCATATACACTCCATAAAAGAGTGCGGTTGCAACCATTGGATCCGAAATAACTGACTGGACCAAAGCTCGCTGATTTGTAGAAAGTTCTGACAGAAGCATCTGATAGACCAGGGACGAACAGCTTGCAAATGAACTTTTAATATGACTGTGACTTACAAGCTGCGGAGGATAACCGCTGTGATTATCAATTACAGCAACATCTGTAGCGTCGATCTTATCAACATTGCCGGCACCAAACATACATCCTACAGTTATAAGCAGTCCTGGAAATTTAAATCCCGCATCAACATATTCCAGTGGAATATTGAGTTTTTCAATCATCAGTCTGATATTACTGCGGGATATTTTGACGTCACCGCTGTATACCAGGCCTACCTTTTTTCCGTGAGCCCTATAATATGAATAAACAGCAAAAGCCGCTGCTATTGAATCTGCATCAGGTAGATTGTGACACTGAACCAGTAATTCATCATATATAAGCAAATCTCTGAGATACATTAAACCTCCAATAAGGTAATATTGGGCTGTTTGTTCTAATTATAGATCGACCAGCTGAAAAATCACACAACCAAAGAGTTTGAACTTTGCTTAACAGTTTCGAAGTGACAATGGGATATATAGATGTAATATTTTGAAGACCGTTCTTAAGAGTTTGAATTTAAGACAGTCAATGCAAAAAAAGAAAACCTGCAGTTGTCTTAAACAGCGGCAGGTTTGAATTCTCTACACTCTCCGGTTTACAAACCGGACATAATCGCGGAAACAGACCGTTTCAACACTACTTTATACTCACTGACGGAGTGGCGTCCCCGGGCGGAATTGAACCGTCGACCTTTCGCTTAGGAGGCAAACGCTCTATCCAACTGAGCTACGGGGACACACAAACTACTATTTCACAGAAATTTTTGCAAATCTGCGTTTGCCGATCTGCCAAACTCCTGTAGAACCCTTGGCAATCTCAAGTTTTGTATTATTAACAAGCTCACCGTCACATTTTACCGCATTTTGCTTAATCATGCGAATAGCTTCTGACGAAGTTTCAGTCAAACCAGCATTTTTAAGCATGGTTCCGACCTGAATAGACTCAGCACCATCCAGAGAAACAGTAACCTCAGGTAAATCTTCAGGAATAGCATTCTTGGAGAAGCGGTTAATAAAATTCTGTTCGGCAGCATCTGCATCAGCAGCAGTATGATACCTTGTAATGATTTCTTTTGCCAATAAAATTTTTATATCTCGCGGATTTACACTGTTAGATGCAACATCAGACTTAAACTGGGCAATCTCCTTAAGAGAACGTGAAGACAGCAGTTCATAGTAATTCCACATCATATCGTCACTTATAGACATAATCTTACCGAACATCTCATCCGGAGATTCGTGAATTCCGATGTAGTTTCCGGCCGACTTGGACATTTTCTTAACGCCGTCCAGTCCTACCAGCAGAGGCATTGTCAGAGTACACTGCGGTTTCTGGCCCATTTCTTTCTGAAGTTCTCTTCCCATCAGCAGATTGAACTTCTGGTCGGAGCCACCCAGTTCAACATCGATGTTAAGAGCTACTGAATCATATGCCTGCAACAGAGGATAGATAAATTCATGGATCGCAATCGGAGTACCGTTTGCATAACGTTTCTTGAAATCATCTCTTTCAAGCATTCTGGCAACAGTCTGTTTTGCTGCCAGTTTGATCATTCCGCTTGCTCCGAGTTTTTCAAGCCATTCAGAGTTGTACACGATATGAGTCTTGGCAGGATCAAGGATCTTGAATGCCTGATCTGCATAAGTTTTGGCGTTCTCTTTGATTTTTTCAGCCGACAGCGGAGGTCTGGTTGCATTCTTTCCCGTAGGGTCACCAACCTGGGCTGTAAAATCACCAATCAGAAGATAAACCTCATGTCCAAGATTCTGGAATGTACGCAATTTATTCAGTATTACAGTATGTCCGAGATGGATATCAGGAGCGGTAGGATCCATTCCAAGCTTAATCTTCAAAGGACGTCCTGATTTCAGTTTTTCTACAAGTTCCTCTTCAACCAAAATCTCTTCTGCGCCACGTTTAATCTCTGCTAAAGCTTCATCAAAGGAAGTCATCGGTGAAAAAATCTCCAGTAAATATAAATTGTTTTACAATCAAAAATTGTGCATTATTATAGCACAACAAAAAGATAAGTTTGAAAATTTATATGGGCAGATAGTTCAAAATGGATACAGATTGCAGATACTATATCGGGATCATGTCGGGAACCAGCATGGACGGCATCGATATTTCAATAATGGATTTCAACAGTTCCTCCATGCCTGCAGTGATTGCAACAGGGGAATACGACTGGCCGGAAGGACTGGAAGCCAGACTTCATCCTTTATGCCATTCCGGTGCGGATGAAGTTGAACAGATCGGTGAAATTGCAAACGAACTGGCCGCAGCCTACGCTTATGCAGTAAATGATCTGCTGAAAAAGAACGGGATCGACAAATCAAAAATCATAGCAATCGGCAATCACGGCCAGACGATAAGACACCGGCCGGAAAAACACTTTTCTGTTCAAATCGGTAACAATGCACTGCTTGCGGCACTGACGGGAATAGACACCGTCGGTGATTTCCGTGCCATGGATCTTGCCTGCGGAGGACAGGGTGCTCCGCTGGTACCTGCCTTTCATAATTCGGTTTTCAGAAAGGACAGCATTCTGAGATTCATTGTAAACATCGGCGGAATATCCAACATTTCAGTCCTGGACGGTTCCGGAAACCCGATAATCGGCTTTGACACCGGCCCCGGAAATACTCTCATTGATCACAACTGCCGCCACTTCTGGAATGAAAACTACGATCATGACGGCAAACACGCCCAGGCCGGCTCAGTTGACAGTCTGCTGCTGAAAAAAATGCTCTCACATCCGTACTTTTCCATGAGTTATCCCAAAAGTACAGGAAGGGAAACGTTTACCTATGAGTGGGTGGAAAGTCTTACCGAAGGTTCAAACATTTCCGGCGAAGATCTGCAGAGGACTCTTACACATCTAACAGCAGTATCAATTGCAGACCAAATCAATAAAATTGCCGGAAATAGAATTTTTGAAACCTACATCTGCGGAGGCGGTTTAAAGAACAAACTTCTCATGAGTGAGCTAAGAAAACTTCTTCCGGGAAGTTCGGTTTTTGACAGTACGGCTGTACTGGGAGTAGATCCGGATTTTGTTGAATCTATAGCCTTTGCCTGGCTGGCAAAACAGTTTACAGAAAGAAAACCAGGCAATATACCTTCAGCGACAGGAGCTACAACTCCCGCCGTGCTGGGATGTCTGTATCCGAAACCATACTGACGGATAACGGTTCGCCCTACTGGAGCGGAACCAGTTTCCAGGTCATGTCTACAGAACTAACCTGAAGCTGGTATTTTCCGATTTCCGTAATGAAAACATCCTCACATACACTTTCATTATCACACAGTTTTACACCGCCTGCAGTTCCCCAGTTGCGTCCAAGCCAGTCCGGTGTTGAAGTAACCTTAAAACGTTGCGGGCCGTTTTCATCACCTTTACCGGTAAGATCCAAATCGATAACCCAGGATGCGGATTTCTTATCATATTTCATTTCCTGATGTTTCCATCCGTTGGTTGTTCCTGCATAGTAGAGAGGTTCATAACTGCCTAGATCAAGACTCATATTAACCTGAACTTCAACATCCTGCGCTACAGAGGATTCAAGTTCACCATCAAAAACAGTCAGAGTAACCGTATAAATTCCGTCTCCCGGGTATGTGTGAACAGCATTCTGATCGTTTGAAACAGTTCCATCACCAAACGACCACTGGTAGGATAACTGATTATTGTCAGGATCGGAGCTTAGATTGGTAAATGTCACCTTCAACTCATCCTTGGACACATTGAATCCGGCAATAGGGGCGACATTGACAGCTGACTGTTTGGTAAGTTTCCAGGTCATTGTGGCATCATTGACAGACAGCAGATATTTACCCACTTCAGTAAACTGAATATCCGTGCAGACAACCGAGCTCTGGCACAGCTGTTCAGGTCGTCCAAAAGGAGCACCGTAAAGTTCCGGCTCGGAAATATCATCATTTCTGGTAGCAATTCTAAACCGCTGCGGGCCGCTCTCGTCCCCCTCTCCATTAAAATTAAGCATTATCTCCCATTCGCCGGTTGCTTCATTGAAGTTCATCGGATCAAAACCCCACTGATTGGTTGTTCCCTGATACATGAGGTGTTTATGCTGTTTGATCTGTTTTTCAGATCTTTCAAGCCGCCAGTGCATGGTGCTTTCATTCACAATCAGATAATATGTTCCAGCCTCGGTAATAAGAACATCTCCGCAGGCACTCTGAAGAGCACACAGTGCAGGACGTCCGTCTGAGCCGTATACATCACCATCCCAGTCTGGTGTGGTTGTTACCTTGAAACGCTGAAAACCGACATCATCGCCCATACCGTTAAGATTGATTAGAATTTTCCACTCGCCTGTCTTTTTATCAAAACTCATGGCATCATGCTTCCATCCGTTGGATGTTCCCGCATAGTACAGTGAGCCTAACTGTGAAATCTGCTCAGGTGCACGCTCAAGGGTCCACATATTAGTTTTATCATTAACAGAAAGTACGTAGGTACCCAGGCCGTCGATATCAACATCCTTGCAGTCTTCAGCATTACACAGGGCATCACCGCCGTTGGAGCCGTAGATATCACCCTGCATTGCCACCGGTCTGGTTGACAGCTTAAACCGCTGTCTGCCTTTTTTGTCTCCACGACCGTTTAAAAACAGAGTTATACGCCAGTTTCCGGAATCCTGATCATAGTCGAGCGGGTAAAAATCCCAGTTATTTGATGTTCCCGTATAGTACAGAGCTGTAAACTTAGGTGACGGTCCTTTTAGTTTATCGAGCCTCCATCCCATGTTAGACTCGTCAATTACCAGTTCATAAGTTCCAACCTCGTCAATTATCACATCCTTGCAGACACTTTTTACCGAGCACAGTTCCGTTCTTCCGTCAGAACCGTATACAACTCCGTTCCAATCAGGTGTGGTTGTAAGTTTGAAACGCTGCGGTCCGCTGCTGTCACCGGATCCATTCAGTTTTAAGATCAGCTTCCATGCTCCGGTGGAACTGTCATAGGACATTGGAGTATGTGTCCATTTATTGGTAGTCCCTGAAAAATACAGATGTTTCAGCAATGGCTGTTGAATGGCAGACTTGGTCAGAGACCAGTGCATATTTGATTCTTTCACAGCAAGTTCATAGGTTCCGACCTCACTGATCCAGACATCATTGCAGACACCCTGGATCGAGCAGAGATCCTCTAGACCGTCAGAACCGTACACATCGCCGTTCCAGTCAGGAGTTGTGGTTACCTTGAAACGCTGCGGTCCGTGTTCATCCCCTACTCCGGTCAGCTTTAACGTTATTTTCCACTCCCCTGTTTCCGGATCAAACATCATAGGTTCATGAGTCCATTTGTTGGTGGTCCCGGCATAATACAAAGCATTCAGGTGTTTGTACGGCTTCTTTTCAGGAATTTTGGTAAGAAACCAGCTCATATCAGCTTCATTGATGGTAAGCGTGTAATTTCCAACTTCTGGAATGACAACATCCGTGCATTTTTTAACATCATCGCACAGTTCCTGATTTCCGTTACCGCCATAACTTTTGGCTTTCTTGTTAGGCTTGGTGTAAATTCTGAATCGCTGAGGTCCTGAACCGTCACCCTGACCGGTAAAATTGGTATTTATGTGCCACTGGCCGTTCTTAAGGTCGAACTCCATTTTTTCATACTCCCAACCGTTGGAAGTACCTGAATAATAAAGACTAGGAATTACAGAATTATGTTTAGGATCGGTTTTATCCTTTTGAACTGAAGCATCTGCAGATTGAAAGCCCCCCCAGAAGAGAGTAACAATAATGTATGATGACAGTCTGCTAATTTTCATATTTACCCCAATTATAAGCCGCACAAGACAAGTACATAGCGTATTTTTTAATGAATTTCGAACCGGAACCGCGCCGGAGGGAGTTTACCCATCCACCAGCCTTCATCTACATCCGGGAAAATCCTACTTTGCTCTTCAATACTTTTTTCATGAAACAATTATTTTGCGCCTATTAATAACATAAATATCAAAAATAGACTGTCACTTTTATCACAGTTAAACTTAAGTTTGAAAATATTTTGATCGCTGTATCACAAAACAAAACTGACAGTTTCCCGAAAGAAAAACTGTCCAAAAGTACTGATAAGAAAGGAACAGCAACTGATTCTGAAATGTGCAAGACAGCTACTACTCACTGTAATAGTAGCATGGTTCAACACTGCCGAGAGCCGAAACTTTCGCCGGAACGACAATCGAACCTTCCAGTTTGCAGTCATTTTCAATAGGATTTCCAAAGCGGTTAAACCGCTGATTTGCAATACCTTTCGGAACCGCAATACTGATAGAGCTTGCCCCTCTTTCCTGAACATAGGAATTGAACACCTTTAAAGCTCCTGATGAGCCGGTGTATCCTGTAGGTTTATTGTCATCAGTACCAACCCACACAGCAAACACATCGTCATTATCGTAACCGGCAAACCAGGAATCCTTACCGTCATCAGTAGTTCCTGTTTTTCCGGCGATATTCACATTTGGCAGTATACTGTTCAGAGATCTTGCTGTTCCGCTTTTAACCACATTGATCAGGCCCTGAGTAAGCAAATAGGTATCCTGTGCGTTAAAGATCCTTTTAGCATCCTCATTCTCCCTGTAGATAAGTTCATCATTCTTATCCACGATGGCACGGATTGATGTAAGCGGTTTATAGTATCCCTGCGAGGCAAATACAGAGAACATCTGAGTCATTTCAAGGGGCGACATTTCAACTGTACCCAGCAGAAGCGATGGATACGCCTGAAGTTCCTGATCAACACCGACAGCCTGCAGATTCTTTATTACATTTTTGATTTTTACATCAACGCCGACGCGAACAGCCGGAATATTCAGAGATTTAGCCAGAGCATCTCTGAGAAAAACCTTGCCGTGGTATTTATGATCAAAATTACGAGGTCTCCACTCCTGCTTGCCGTAATGAACTGTAAGAGAAGAATCGTCAATTACGGTGGAAAGCTGATAGTTCTTCTCTGCAAAACCAGTTAAATACACTATCGGTTTGATCGTTGAACCGATTGGACGGTGGGCATCAATTGCCCGGTTGAACATTCCCTTGGTGGCATAGTCGCGGCCGCCAACCAGTCCTATCACCTCGCCTTTATGCCAGTTGGCAATAGCAAATGCAATCTGAATTTCTGGATAGCGTTTTTTAAATTCCGCTCCGATTTTTTCAACAGCATTCTCTGCAGCTCTCTGGGCATTAGGATCAAAGCTGGTGAAAACCTTCAAGCCGGAAACCTTGAGAATTTCATCCCCCATCTTTTCGCGAATTTCCCTTTTAACCAGATCCACGTATGCAGGAGTCTTTCCGTAGATTGCTTTTCCACGGGCTAGAACTTCAATATCCTGTGATGCATACTTGTCGTATTCAGCAGGGGTAATAATATCTTCATCAAGAAGTTTCTTTAATATCAGATCCCTTCGTTCACGTGTTCTTTCCTTATGACGCCACGGATCATAATATGAAGGTCCTCTGATTATAGCCACAAGAGTTGAAATCTGACCGACATCAAGCTCTCTCACAGGAAGACCGAAATAGAAATATGAAGCGAGCCCGAAACCGTAAACACCGTTTGAGCCGTTCTGACCTAGATAAATCTCATTGAGATAGGCCTCAAGGATCTCGTTCTTTGAGTACCGGTATTCAACAATTAGAGACATCAGCGCCTCTTTGATTTTTCTTGAAAGACTTCTCTCACTGGTAAGATAGAAATTCTTAACCAGCTGCTGGGTCAGTGTGGAACCTCCCTGCACATTTCTTCCTGCCCTGATATTGGCAATCATTGCTCTGGCTATAGAGGTTGGTTTTATTCCGAAATGATCATAAAAATCTCGATCCTCTATGGTGGTAAGGATCGGGATCAGTTTCTCATTGACATCCTGAAGAGTAATTTTAATACGATCCTCTTCATTACCCATGGTGATACGATCCAGAATAATAGGATCCATTCTGGCTGCGGCAAGAGTTGCCCCTGTTTTCGCATCCTTCAGCGTCTGGATCCGATCATTGGCAAACTGAAGAAACAATGCTCTTTCCTTCTCATCCCCGTCATAAAATCTGAACGGTCTCTTTATGATGACTACATTGTTACCTTCCACAGCATACTCCCCCGGATTCTGAGGGTCATACACTTTCCGGTAGTTCAGGGTAACAAGTTCATTTTCAAGCTGTTTCAGGGAAATTTTCTGATTCCGGTGAAGTTCCAAAGGTCGGGAATAAATCCATACAGGCAATTGCCATTTTTCACCACTGAATTTTGTCTGAACCTCCTTGTCAAGGATGTAGACATACCCTGCCAGCGCAGCCGCTCCGGCCACAATCATTACCAATAAAAAAAGCAGTATTTTAAATTTCCAGCTTTTTGGAGTTTTTGTATTTTTTTTTGCTGGTTTTGTCATGACAATCCCGAAACCATCTAACTAATTTTCTTTTTTATCTATCTATTAAAAATAACACCGATCTAGTCTAAACATTTGTGTGCTAAAATCAAGAGCTAAAATCAGCCGTAAGTAGGAAACAGGCCCGTTACATAGGCCCGTTACATGCTCATAACCGCTCAAAGGAACCGTAATGACAGACTATCTGAAAATCATTTTTGCTACTTTATTTTTTTCTTTGCCGGTATACTGTGTCAGTGCACAGGACCTACCCGAGAAGCAGAACAACACATCCGCAGTACCGGACAAGCACACCGCATCTGATACCGAGAAACAAACAGAAAATCAAGACAGAGCTGCAGACTTGATCCTGCCCGACCACAACTCGGCTGAGCAGAAAGATCCTGAAATAGCTCTATTTGAAAAGAACTGTTCAGCTTCGCTAGCTTTCAACGGTTCTCCCTATGAGCACGCTTCCTGCGTTGTTATATACGATATGCTGAAAATAGAGCTTACCCCCAAAGCTGAATTCACCGAAAACATTAAAAATGCCGATATGAACAGTCTGGCACAGGGAACATGTGCGATGTTCAGCGAACTGGCAAAAATCCACACTGTCAGTTACACATTCTATGATTTTCAGAAGAATGTCATTAACCAGCATACAGTTCAGAAAAACGACTGCAGATAGTTCTGCGGTATCAAAATTAGGAGAAAAACATTGTGAAAGTTGTAGTTTTATTAAGCGGCGGCGTTGACAGCAGTACCTGTCTCGCGCTGGCCGTAAAGCAGCACGGTGCAGAAAATGTATATGCACTGAATATCATGTACGGGCAGAAACACAGCAAGGAACTGTCATGTGCACAGAAAATTGCCGACTACTATCATGTTCCGTACCATCTGATTGATCTAAGTCTTATATTTTCCAAATCAAACTGTTCACTGCTTCAGCATTCCGATCAGCCGATCATCCATAAAAGTTATAACGAACAGCTCAAAGATCTTGGTGGAAGCGGAACCGTATCCACCTATGTTCCTTTCAGAAACGGTCTGATGCTCAGCTGTGCTGCAAGTTTTGCCCAGAGTATAGGAGCATCTGCCGTTATTTACGGAGCGCATGCTGATGATGCCGCCGGACGCGCATATCCTGACTGTACACCAGAATTTGTCGAGTACATGAACAAAGCTATCTATGAAGGCACAGGGCGCGAACTTGTTATCGAAGCACCTTTTCTCAATTCAAACAAGGCAGGGATTGTAAAACAGGGTCTGGAACTTAAAGTCCCTTACGAACTGACCTGGTCGTGCTATGAAGGTAACGATCAGCCGTGCGGCAGTTGCGGAACCTGTATTGACCGGAAGAAAGCTTTTGAACTGAACGGTGCTGTTGATCCTCTTTTACAATCAACCAAATAAGCGTTCTATTAGGGAAACACACCTCATAATCAGTTCACGCCGCGATTGACCATCATTTAGCGCGGCGTTGTTTGTGGCTGAACAGATAATATACATTCAATTAAAATTAAGCAAAAAAATTAAAAATAGTGAAATACATTAAAGAATTTATTCATTTTTATACGTATACTCATTCAAGTTTTTTTTACGACTCAAAGCTTAGTTGAAAAAATAAATTAATCAGATAACCATAAGAAATAATCTACATTTTACTTTTTAATAATGAATGCAGAGGAGATAAGACCATGGGTGAAGTTAAAAGAAAAAGAGCATCTACTATAATTGACGGAATCGAGCCTTATGAAGTAAAGGAAGGCGAAGAATATATGAATGATGCTCAGAGAGAGCATTTCAGAAAAATACTCACTGCCTGGAGAAATCAGTTAAGGGAAGAAGTTGGACAGACCGTGGATCACATGAAAAACGAAGCTGCCAATTTCCCGGATGAAGTTGATCGCGCCTCACAAGAAGAGGAATTTGCACTTGAATTGAGGACCCGCGACCGCGAAAGAAAATTAATAAGAAAAATCGAAAAGACACTGTCTACTATTGATTCTGATGATTTCGGATACTGCAAGAACTGCGGTTCAGAAATCGGCATCAGACGTCTGGAAGCACGACCAACAGCCGATTTATGTGTAGATTGCAAGGAGCTGGCAGAAATCAAGGAAAAGCAGCTTTCAGAATAATCCTGATCTCTGAGTGATATTAAATTCAGCACCGTAACAGCATACAGTTACGGTGCTTTTTGTTGCTTATTAGCATAATTGAATTGAAAAAAATCTCATATGCGCTATCATACCAACAAACGGCTTGTTCACGCGAATATTCTCGCTGAACCGGCGGCAGTAGATTTTTCCCATAAGTAGATTTTCGTGCAACAATTCCAATTACCAAATAAAAGAAAAACAGTGAACAGTTCAAATACATTGAAAATTAACAAAATCCCTTATTCAGTTCATCACATCAACAAAGACTCTATTTCCGCCAATGCCGTTTTCACAGTCAAAACGCTGATTGAAAACGGATTTGAAGCCTACATAGTCGGCGGATGCGTCAGAGATCTCATACTCGACAAGAAACCAAAGGATTTTGACGTAACAACCAATGCAACCCCTGAGCAGGTTAAGAGTATTTTCAACAAACGGCAGACTGTACAGAAATATCTGAATGAAAAACTTGATACAGACGTTTTCCGGCATCGTCCGACCGCAAGGATCATCGGTAAGAGATTTAAAATTGTTCATGTGACTTTCGGTAATGAAATAATTGAAGTTGCCACCTTCAGAGCTGCAGCACCCGGCACCGAACTGAACATAGAGTCGGATGATTCAGCTGTAAATATCCCTGAACCGCAGAGAGAAACTCCGGTGCTTCCGCAGGAAGAAAAAGGTCCGGCTTTAATCGATAAAGAACAATGGCTGACAGATTATCCTGATTTCTTCAGATACTCCCGCTGTCTCAGAACTGCACACATAAAGCTGATGCAGAATATTGAAAACATTGAGATCGATACCGGAATAAACAATAACCACGCACAGATATACAAGGACGAACTTGCAAAAGACATATCCAGGCTGATCAAAGATCAGAATTCAGACAAACTGGACCTAGCTGACAGCATTACTGTCGATACTTTGGAACAGGAACCGCTACTGATAATAAAAACTCTGCTTCTTAGTGCAAGACTGAATAAACCATTGTCCGCACATTCAATAGAACTTATTGTAAAGAGACTTCACTGTCTCGGCAGTTGTGACAGATTTGCCCTTTTTCAAGCTTTGCAGGCTGGTTTCTACTATCCGATATCAAGAGTTTCCTTCTTTTCTCTGTTGGAGAAGTATCAACTCACAGGCCTGATTTTTCCGGAACTTCCTCAAATACTGGAAAACGGCAGTGAAGAAGACAGAAGCTACATAGAAAACTTCTTTTTCAGATTCTCTCAGACCAAACATTACCAGAAGTCGCAGGATCCTTTTCTGACGCTGTTTATTCTTTTCTGGCCGATGCTGAAACGGGCTTTCGAAGACCACTTTTTTAACTTTGAATTAATCAACCATCTTTCTTTACATACAGAATACAAGAGGTTGTTCACATCACACAAAAAAATTCCAGCAGACAAGTTTGAAGAAATCAGGAGCAATCACTTAAAAATAACAGAATTAAGCTTGCAAACCAATCTCCTGCAAAAGGAAGAGAATCTGCATGAAATATTCAAAAAAGCCTTTGAGTATTTTGAATCAGACATAGACAAGTTGCTGAATTTGCCTGAGAACACATCAAAACATAACAAAGAAAAAAGCTACAGCAAATATCTGACAGGACTCAGAGAAATTCTGTCTCCGTTTGCAAGAGATCTGTTCTTTGCATCAATGATATTTTTTAACAAGTTGCTCCTGAAAAAAAATACCCCGATTTACTACTCATCGGTTATAAGTTTCATGTCAGCTTTCCAAATCTTCCAGATGTTCAAGATAGAAGAACTGACCATTCTGCCTAAAGAACTTAAAGATTTAAAACTTAAAGAAGAACTGGCCAACACTGCAATATGCATTCATGACTATAACAGCTATGAGTACCCTCTGCTTTTCGGGAAAGGACCTAAGCAGATCAAGCGTTGTCTAAGATTGGAGCCGTCTGCTGAGCAGACGACAGACCAATCATCTGTTGGTTCTTCAGACAACACCAAAAACAAAGTCCAGGAAAATTCTGACAGAATTTCAAGCAAAACCGGAATGTTGCTCCGCGACAACGATTACGGAACAATGCTGGAAGATACTACAAGAAGAGATTTTACCATCAACGCACTGTACTATGACGTTGTCACCCAGGAGATCCGCGATTATCACAACGGTATATCAGATTTACAAAACAAAAGAATAGATATTATCGGAGATCCCGTTGTACGCTATAAGGAAGATCCGGTTCGCATGCTCAGAGCCATCAGATTCAGTGCCAAACTTAATATGGAAATAACACCGAGAACCGCAGATCCAATCAGAAAATACGGAAGTCTGCTGAGGTCTGTTTCCAATGCAAGAATGTATGATGAAATTGGGAAAATGTTCCTTCTCGGTTACGCTCAGGCAACCTTCAATCTGATGAGAGATTTCAATGTATTCTGTTATATTTTCCCATCAATAGATAAGCTGCTGAATTCTAAGGAAGATTCATATACAGAAAAGTTCGTAAATATATTTTTGAAAAATGCCGACAACCGGGTGGCGATTGGAAAAACGGGAAATCTCTGTTTTATGTATGCAGCACTGCTGTGGCCGGAGGTGAAATCCGTTTTTGAGAAAACCGTATTCCCTATAAGCGACTTTGCCGAATTAAATAAAATAGCCTTCCTTTCCCCTGAAGATGTAACACCGGAAACAATCGAGATCTACAATAGATTTGTAATAAAACTTCGTACCGTTTCATTTCCAGGAATGAAGCTTCACCTTTTGAATGAGTTCAAGGATATAAACAATCACGATCCTAAATTTCTGGCAAAGGTGGCAGCAACCGGCAAGAAACTGAACCAGCAGATAAGAAAAATCTATCACACAACATGTACTACGATTCTTAACAAACAGTCAACCTATACCGCCATGCCGTGGTTTTCGAGCGACGATATATATCAGATTTGGGATTCGCAGGTATTGTTCTACATGACAAAAGATCCGTCAATCAACCGATTACTTGAATTCGGTCGTTTCAAAGCCTCCCTTGACTTTTTAGCCTACAGATCTGAAATCAACCCTGAACTTGGACCGTTGTTTGAATTCTGGGAAAAAGCATATACCAAAAAAACAACTAAAGGAAACTAGTTACAGCCATGTCGCATACAGCATTCATAGCGCTCGGATCAAACCTTGACGATCCGTACAAACATGTAGTGTCAGCCTTCGGGGAGCTCGATACAATTCCTTTAACCACCGTTGTCAAACGATCCGGTATTTATGAAAGCGAGCCATATGGAGTAAAAGATCAGCCGAATTTCATTAATGCTGTCGCGGAAGTGACAACTCAGCTGTCTCCATTTGAACTGCTTGAACAGCTCCAACAGATTGAAAACCGGCATAAAAGAGTCCGCACCATGCACTGGGGGCCCAGGACGCTGGATTTGGATCTCATAATGTATGAACAGCAGATCATCGATACCGAAAAACTTAAACTGCCGCATCCCGGCATGGCTCTGAGAAGTTTTGTTCTGAAACCGCTGATGGATCTCAATCCTGAACTGATGACTCCGCTTAACCAGACTGTCAGAGAGCTGTTTTCAAGAATTGACTGTTCCGATTTAAAATTAAAGAGCAATGATCTACAATAACTGTGGATTTTTTGCAGGAGAACGTCTATGTCTAAATTTACAGTATCAACATTGCAGAAATTAAAGGACGAACACACCAAATTCGGAACTATTACCGCATATGATGCAGCTTTTGCCAAAATATTTGATGAATGCGAAGTGCCTGCGTTGCTTATCGGTGACTCCCTTGGTATGGTAATTCAGGGAAGAGACAGTACAATCGGTGTTTCCGTCGAAGATATAGCATATCACACCCGTTGCGTATCAAAGGTAGTACATAACTCGCTTGTAATAGCTGATCTGCCTTTTATGAGTTATTACGATAAACAATCCGCTGCAGAAACAGCCAAAAAGATAATGGAGGCAGGTGCCAACGTACTTAAACTGGAAGGCGGTGCAGAAATAGCAGAGATTGTAAAAATGCTGGTGCAGAACGGGATCCCTGTATGTGCACACATAGGTCTCACTCCTCAATCAGTAAATGTTTTCGGCGGATATAAGATCCAGGGAAGATCTGAAGAACAAGCCCAAAAACTCATCAAAGATGCAGTAGCACTTCAGGAGGCAGGTGCCAGTCTGATTGTTCTTGAATGCATCCCGTCAGAACTTGCAAAGGAAATAACAGAAAAACTAAGAATTCCTACCATCGGGATCGGAGCCGGTAACAGTACAGATGCTCAGATTCTAGTTATGCATGATGCATTCGGGATCACTCCGGGACACACTCCGAAGTTCGCCCGTAACTTTCTTAAAGAAACAGGAAGTTTCTCCGAAGCAGTAAAACTTTATTTGTCAGAAGTTACTTCCGGAAACTTTCCAAATGATTCCCAGAGTTTTCACTAAAAGGTTGGATAATAACGCGCCAGCAGCAGTGCCGCGGCGTAGGCTACAGACAGAATATAAAACCAAGAACTAAAATGCTGACAGATGATATGTTAAGAAAACCACCTATTCTGCTGTTAACACTTATGTAATACATCGCACCCGCCTCAGCGGGAAGCTGTCTGTGCTTTGAAAGTTACACTATTTATTGTTGGAAAGGCTCCCACAGTGGTTTATTGTCCACGAGTGGGAATTGTTTGTGTGAATTAAAAAAGGGAGGTAGAGGCAATCCTGACACTCCGGTCCGAAGGTTCCTCGCCACAGACATTATGATTATTGCTAAAGATATACCAAGTGCTGTTAATGAAGTTAATAACCTGAAAAAGCAGGGAGCAACCATCGCTTTGGTGCCTACCATGGGGAATTTACATGAGGGACACCTTACATTGGTCAGAGAAGCAAAAAAAGTTGCTGACAAGGTTGTGGTAAGTGTTTTTGTAAATCCTCTGCAGTTTAACAATGCGGAAGATCTTAAAAACTATCCTAGAACACTTGAACAGGATTTGGCAAAACTTGAACAGGAACAGGTTGATCTAGTATTTACCCCTACTCCACAGACCATGTACCCTAACGGAATGGAAAATCAGACTTCGGTTTTTGTTCCCAACATTTCGGATATGCTGGAAGGTAAATTGAGACCTGGGCATTTCAAGGGCGTATCTACAGTTGTCAACAAACTGTTTAATATCGTAAGACCTGAATTTGCCATGTTCGGTCAGAAGGATTTCCAGCAGGTGGCAATGCTTAAACAGTTGGTCGAAGACATGGCCATCCAGGTTAAAATTATCACTGTCCCTATTGTCAGAGATGCTGAAGGGTTGGCTCTGTCCTCAAGAAACGGACTTCTTACAGAAACTGATAAACCAAAAGCACATCTCCTTCATGCTGAAATTTCCAAACTGGCTGACAAGATCAGAAACGGAAACAGGAACTTCGAAAAACTTAAAGAAGATACTAGAGAAGCTTTGGATGCCTGCGGTTTCAAAACTGACTCGGTTGATATTGTCGACGCCTCAACTCTCGGCGACATCACCGAAAAAACCGTGGAAGCAGCAATTCTCGTTTCCGCTTATCTTGGCAAACCAAGACTTATCGATAACGAAGTTGTAAAGCTCTAGTTGCAGCTTCTGCCTGGTGTATGAGAACCGCCGTTCATTAAAACGGCGGTATTTTTCGTCTCAACCAGTACCTGGCGTAACGCTATGCCGCCGCCCAGTGTTCCTATAACTTTTGCCGACCAGGACTATTTTTAATGGTGATCATGATCACGAATAATGATATAATGCACGTCGAATAAAAAGTGCTCACTCAGAACATTTTTCTGTTCATCGACAATGCTTGAAAAAAAGCTTGTTTACCGATTTACACACTACTCTGTTACAACATATGAGGTATAAAAATGCAAAGAATCATGTTGCGTGGAAAACTTCACAAGGCACGTGTTACCCATGCGGTGCTTAACTACGAAGGATCTTGTAGTATCGATCTGGATCTGCTTGATGCCGTAGGTATTTTGGAAAATGAACAGATTGATATATACAATGTTGATACAGGTGCACGTTTTCATACCTATGCTATTGCTGGCGAACGTGGTTCCAAAATGATTTCATTGAACGGCGCCGCTGCTAGAATGGCAGCTGTAGGTGACACTGTCATCATAGCAGCCTACGGAGTTTTTGACGATGAAGAGGCAAAAAAACATCATCCTAAACTTGTTTACCTCGATGAAAAAAACAACATCGTGAGAATCGGCAAAAGTATCCCTGTCCAGTTAGCCTAATAAATTCGATATGACTGGAAATATTAGATTAATAGTAGGGCTTGGCAACCCCGGTTCGGAATACGAACATACACGCCACAACACCGGTGCCGATTTTGTTCAGAAGCTTGCAGACAGGCTTAATGTCAGTCTGAGAGAGTCCGGCAAATATTACGGCTTATACGGAAAGTTATCATCAGGTCAGACCGACATTCACTTTCTGCTTCCGACAACCTTCATGAATCTCAGTGGAAAAGCGGTGGGAGCTCTCGCCACCTTTTTTAAAATTTCCCCCGAGGAAATTCTAGTAGTCCAGGATGAACTGGATCTTCCTCCGGGAAGAATGAAACTGAAAATAGGAGGCGGTCACGGAGGTCACAACGGGATCAAGGATATTGTACGAAGTCTTGGGAACAACGGCAATTTCTACCGTCTTCGGATCGGAATAGGGCATCCAGCCGATCGCTCCCAGGTTGTAGGCTTTGTACTTAACCGGGCACCGGCAAGTGAACGAGACATGATCGAAGAGGCAATGCTCGGAGCTCTGCCAGTTATAGAAAAAATCAATAATGCAGGAATCGACAGAACAATTAATTCCATTAACGGGTTTACCTGCAGTAAAAACAAGGAGTAATAAAAGTGGGTTTTAATTGCGGTATTGTAGGATTACCAAATGTAGGAAAGTCAACGCTGTTTAACGCTCTGACAAAAGCAGGAATTGAGGCAGCTAATTTCCCTTTCTGCACAATTGATCCAAACACAGGTGTTGTTCCTGTACCGGATCCAAGACTGCAGGCACTGGCAGACATTGATCATCCTCAGAAAATAGTTCCTACATCAATGGAATTTGTGGATATTGCAGGTCTGGTTAAAGGAGCATCCAAGGGCGAAGGCCTTGGAAACAAGTTTCTGACCAACATCAGAGAAACCGATGCCATTGCACATGTTGTGAGATGTTTTGAAGATCCGAACATAATTCACGTAAACGGAAAGGTAAACCCTGCCGATGATATAGAAACCATAAACACAGAACTTGCACTTGCTGATTTGGAATCCTGTGAAAAAGCCCTTGCCAGGGTAAGCAGGAAAGCCAAAAGCGGTGACAAGGAAGCTATTCTTGAGATGAAAACTCTCGAAAAGTGTATGCCTGTACTCTCCGAAGCCAAAATGCTGAGAACTCTTGATCTGAGCGAAGAGGAACTTCACTCAATTGCATACATAGCATTCCTGACACTCAAACCGGTAATGTATATTGCCAACGTAGCTGAAGACGGTTTCAAGAACAATCCTCTACTTGAACAGGTTGAAAAAATTGCAAGAGAGGAAGGTTCCGTTGTGGTTCCGGTTTGTGCTGAAATTGAAGCCGAACTGGCAGAAATGGAGGAAGGCGACCGAGCCGAATTCATGCAGGAGCTGGGAATAGATGAACCAGGACTAAACAGAGTTATCAGAGCAGGCTACAAATTACTGAATCTTCAAACATTCTTTACTGCCGGCGAAAAGGAAGTCAGAGCGTGGACCATTCCAGTAGGTGCAACAGCTCCGAAAGCAGCAGGTAAAATTCACACCGATTTTGAAAGAGGCTTCATCAGAGCACAGACAATTGCATTTGATGACTACATCAAATACAACGGTGAAGCCGGCGCCAAGGAAGTTGGTAAAATGAGAGCTGAAGGAAAGGACTATATAGTACAGGATGGTGATGTAATAACCTTCCTTTTCAACGTATAAACCTTCATTAAACATTTCTGTGTAGTCCCGTAGTTTGATGCCGCGGGACTTTTTTATTGTTTTTATCAGACGTGATAACCTATTACTGCGTCCATCTTTTTGGCAGACTGTTTATTTATCATGGTTGACCTTTTTTATTTGACATAAAGTAGCATAAACACACAAAAAACGAATATCAACGACAATACATAATATTATTGGAAAGAGAAGGTTGGCTGGGGTACTAGGATTCGAACCTAGGTATGGCGGAATCAGAATCCGCTGCCTTACCGCTTGGCTACACCCCAACAGTTAAGAACGAACCATGAACGACTGCCTAAAAAGGAGCATCAAGATTCACAAAGTCAATGCTACAATTCAATTGCCTTAAAATTTGAAGACTAAGGGTAACATATGAGATTGGGAGGATTGGCTGGGGTACTAGGATTCGAACCTAGGTATGGCGGAATCAGAATCCGCTGCCTTACCGCTTGGCTACACCCCAAACACTAAAACGCTAGTGAAGCAAGGAATGGTGGCTATGATGGGACTCGAACCTATGACCCCCGCATTATGAGTGCGATGCTCTAACCAGCTGAGCTACATAGCCACTTCTTTATGGCTGGGGTAGCAAGATTCGAACTTACGAATGGCGGGATCAAAACCCGCTGCCTTACCACTTGGCTATACCCCATCCGTTTAAGATTGCTTCATCTCAAAACGTGGTTGCATTATCGTAGTTATTTGCTTTCTCGTCAACACCTTTTTTGTAATATTTTATTACATGGTTAATTTATAGGCTATTTATTCTGATAATTCAGTAAAGCCAAAGTTTTTTGCGTCTTATTCACCCTTACGGAGTTCCGGATATTTCAATTTCCCTTTTTTAAATTTGTGCGATATATCGATCTATGTTTAAACTTCTTAGTCTATAATCTTCAAGAGTGGTATAAATCTGTTTGGAGTTGGACATGGCACGAGATCAAGGATATCTGGTATCCTATATTTCCAAGTTGACCGAATACTGTGATGTTCTGCTTTTAAAGAGCTGCTACATGATCGGTATCGATGAAATAGTAAAAAATATCATAAATTCCGATGTCAACTACATCAATCTTGCATCCCCAGTAATCAACGCAAACATTAAGGACAATCCTGAATCTTTCGTTGCTTCGCTTTCAACAGACAAAGTAAATGTACTGAACAACATACAGTATGCCCCGGAGATTATCAGTTTCATCAGAGCAAGATATGCTCATACCCAGAAGATCGGTAGCAGAGAACGCCTTAAAATCATTTTTGCAACGTGTGCGGAAATTCCTTATCTCGAAGTTCTCCATGAAATTCTGCAGGAGAAGATGTTTGAGACGAAACTGTATACCAGTTCTGTAGCGGAGGTTAAAAACTACAATACCAATATTCTAGATAAACTGTACACTCCTAAAATCAGGGAGGGGCTTTATGATGATTTCGATCTGTACCAGATAATCAAGGAATCATCCTTCCCGGATCTGCTTCACTATAAAGAGCCGGCAGATTTTTTCGATCTGCTGATGAATATGATCATAAGTGAAAACTTTAGTTTCCTCTACAAGTTGAATTCTCCAAGCAAATCTATCCGTCTGATGGAGAGTCTTGCAAAATATGTTGGCCGGGAGATCAGTCACCGCAGGATCTGTGATGAGATCCGCCTTGATGATATAACATATCCGACATATTATCAGGCAATTCTTAATTCATTCCTCGGATTTGAATTATTTGCACTTCCAAAGAAACTGTACGTAGAATCAGAAAAGAACAAAGACATCTGGGATGAGGAGACGAAAGCAGAAGTTGCCAAGGTATCGGACTACCCTGAGCACAGTTCAAAATTCTATTTCATTGATGCAAACCTATTGGCATATCTGCTGAAAGTTGAAATCAATCCTAAACTGTACGGCAATTTTGTTCAGTTCAACCAGATGTTCCAGAACTTCGTGGTTGCCGAGCTAATCAAAAACACCAGTGCCAACATCGGTTCAAAGCTGTACTATCTGCACGATGAGGGAGTAAATTTCGACGTTATTCTCACCAGGGAAAACTCAAACTGCGTTGCATTTAAAATCCGCAGCACTGATCATTACACACAGAATGATATCGATGAATTTGAAAAACTTAGAGAAATGCTCGGAGAACATTTCCACCGCGGGTATGTAATCTATCTAGGAAAAGAAGTAAAACAGATTGCTCCTGATATCTACACCATTCCCTTAAACTACCTCTGGAGTTCGATTAAAACTGTATACGAGGAACCTGTTTGCGAACCGGAGACGCAGGAACCAATTTCAGCATAAACACTCATGGCAATATGGTATAATATCCCCAGTTTGATCTAGGAATTTAATAATTGAAAGCAAAAACATACCATATAAAAACCTGGGGATGCCAGATGAATGAATACGACTCTGCTCGTATTGCTGATCTGTTGACTCACCATGGTCTTGAAGAGGCAGGCAGCGTAGAGGATGCGGATTTGATAATTCTGAACACCTGCGCAGTAAGAGAAAAGGCAGAAGTAAAACTGTACCACCAGCTAGGCAGATGGAAAGGACTCAAAAAGAATAATCCTGCTAAGATTTTTGCCGTGGGCGGATGTGTTGCATCGGAAACCGGTAAGCAGATCAGAGCCCGTGCTCCTATTGTAGATATAATCTTCGGACCTCAGACATACCACCGTCTCCCAGAAATGATCCAGCGACTAGAAGCCGGACAGGGCCCCCAGATCGACGTTTCTTTTCCACAGGTTGAAAAATTTGATTATCTTCCTAAAAATTCAGCTTCAACGGCAAGCGCCTACGTTACCATAATGGAAGGCTGTTCTAACTTCTGTACCTACTGTATTGTTCCATATACAAGAGGCAAGGAATCAAGCCGTAAAGTGGATGATATTCTTTACGAAATCTACCAGCTGGTACAGAACGGCGTTAAGGAAATTCACCTTCTTGGACAGAATGTCAACTCATTCCAGGGTCTTAACCATGACGGAAGCATTTGTTCCTTTGCCGAACTGCTGTACCTTGTAAACGAAATCGACGGCATTGAAAGGATCAGATTTACAACATCCAATCCAATCAAGTTTACCCAGGACATAATAAATGCATACAGAGATCTGCCAAAAATTGTAAATTCACTCCACCTCCCTGCACAGAGCGGTTCTGACAGAATTTTAAAACTTATGGGACGTCCTTATACTTCTGACGACTACCGTGACATTATCCGGAGACTGAGAATGGTTCGACCTGATATAAGCATCAGTTCCGACTTCATTGTCGGTTTCCCTAGTGAAACAAGAGAGGACTTTGAAGAAACAATGCGACTGATCGACGATGTACGTTACGACGGAAGTTTCAGTTTCATCTATTCCAAAAGGCCTGGAACTCCGGCAGCGCAAATAGAAGATCCTATTACCCTCGAAGAAAAGAAAGAAAGACTAAGCATACTGCAGCAGAAGATCGACAGTCTTGCACTCCAGTACAGCCGCGAAATGATGGGCACTGTACAGAGGGTGGTAATCGACGGGAAGGCGCAGTACGGAAATCTGCTGTGCGGAAGGACAGAAAATAACAGAAACGTAAACTTTGAAGGTCCTGATTCACTAATCGGGACACTTGCAGATGTGGAAATTACCGAAGTAATGCCGCATTCACTGAAGGGAAAACTAGTAGTAAATAAGTAATATGACAAGCCAAAAGAATACAACCAGAGTTGCTCTCGAACCTGCAAACATTGACAGAATACAGATGCTGTGCGGGCCGTTTGACGACAATTTAAAACAGATAGAAAAGAGACTGTCAGTCAGCATTGACTACAATCTTAATGAATTTGAAATTACCGGCAGTGATTCAGGATGTAACGCTGCCAAAACCGTACTGCAGAAACTTTATGTTGACACTGCCCCGATAAAGGGAGAGGCTCAGGATATCACGCCTACCCAGGTAAACCTTGCACTGGTGGAATCCAGGATCCTGGATCAGAATGACGATGACAACGACGAGGACAATCCCTACAGTGTCCAGTACGGAAAGGAAGTAAACATAAAAACAAAGAAGGGCGTGATCAAGCCACGCACTCCTAATCAGGCTCAGTACGTAAAAAACATCGTAGCCAACGACATTACTTTCGGGATCGGGCCTGCCGGTTCAGGAAAAACATATCTTGCAGTGGCAGCTGCTGTCGACGCTCTTGAAAGACAGGAAGTTCGCCGTATTCTACTGACACGTCCGGCCGTTGAAGCCGGGGAAAAACTCGGGTTTCTTCCGGGAGACTTGTCACAGAAGGTTGATCCGTATCTGCGCCCGCTCTATGACGCTCTGTTTGAAATGCTTGGATTCGAGCGTGTGGAGAAACTGATGGAGAGGCAGGTTATAGAAATCGCTCCGCTGGCATACATGAGAGGAAGAACTCTGAATGATTCCTTTATCATCCTGGACGAAAGTCAGAATACAACCATAGAACAGATGAAAATGTTTCTGACCCGAATCGGTTTCAATTCAAAGGCGGTTGTCACCGGCGACATTACACAGATCGATCTTCCTCGCAACGTAAAATCAGGGCTGAAACATGCCGTTGAGGTTCTAAACGGAGTTGAGGGTCTTTCTTTTAATTTCTTCGAAGCAAAAGATATCGTGAGACATCCTGTCGTAGCAAGAATTGTAAAAGCCTACGAAAAGAATGAGGAAAATGAAAGAAGAGAAAAGGAACAGAAAAAACAGGACGAATCAAGACAATGAGCGTTACAGTAGATTATCAGGTGGCCCTCGGAAATTCCGACGAATATGAATTTGACTGTGCTGCACTTAATATTCCCACCAAAGAAGAAATTCAGAATATTGTAGACACCGTGATCAGCCGATTCATGGATGAAGCTGAACTGACCATCCGAATCGTAACAGAACAGGAAAGCCACGAGCTGGATCTGACCTACAGAAACAAGGATCGCCCAACCAACGTACTTTCCTTCCCGTATGAATATCCCGAAGGATTCCCGGAACCGGAAATGAAACTTCTCGGAGATCTGGTAATCTGCAAAAAAGTTGTTGAACGAGAAGCCAGGGAGCAGAACAAGGATCTCAAGGCACACTATACCCACATGATTGTCCACGGCTGTCTTCATTTACTCGGATACGATCACATCACCGATGAAGAAGCTGAGGAAATGGAAAATCTTGAAAAGGATATTCTAGTGAACTCTTTTCATTTACCAAACCCGTACCAGGATGAGGAGTAAGGATTACAATTTATGGCAGACTATCCCTCTAGTAGCAAGGAAGAAAACCTAATAGACAAAATTACCGGTTTATTCCAGACAGAACCGGAAAATATCGAAGAACTGACAGAAATCATTCAGACCGCTTCAAACAACAATGTCATCAATCATGACACACTGAAGATGATCGAGGGTATTTTCGAACTCTCAAAATTAAGAGTAAGAGATATTATGGTTCCTCGTTCATCCATGGTTACCGTAATGATCAACGATCCGTTTGACACTCTCTTAAAAAAGGTTACTACCGCCGGACACTCCCGCTATCCAGTTCTGAGTGACGATCAGGAACACATTGAAGGACTGCTTCTTGCCAAAGATCTGCTTAATCCTGTTGATGCCAACGAGCAGTTCGACATAAATAAAATACTCCGTCCGATAATGGAGGTTCCGGAAAGTAAAAGACTCGATTTTCTATTGAAGGACTTTCAGAAAAAACGCTATCATCTGGCTGTGGTAATAGATGAATTCGGTTCTTTTTCCGGAGTCGTCACCATTGAAGATGTTCTTGAAATAATTGTCGGAAAAATCGGAGACGAATATGATGACACTTCAGACGACAGTGCGGATATACGAGAGGTCGGAAAGGATCTGTACCTAATCAACGGAATGACATCAATCGTTGACTTTAATGAATACTTCAACGTAAACATTGACAACAATGATGTGGAAACAATTGCCGGTATTGTCATCAGCGAACTTGGCCATATTCCAAAAGTCGGAGAACAGGCCAAAGTTCAGAAGTTTGAAATTAAAGTGCTCAGTGTTGACAAAAGAAGAATAAACATGCTCCAGGTTAAAGTTGACAATGAAGAAAGCCCGCAGGAGCAGAATTAACATCGGATGCCATAATAATGAACTTACGGAACCACCCTCATCTAAAAAACATTCTGATTGCTGTATGCGGAGGAGTTCTAGGAACCTTTGCCTTCGCTCCGTATAATTTCAGCTTCAGTATTCTGATTACTGTATTTACTCTCAATTACTTCTGGTATCAGAAAAAATACCAGGCAAGGTATACATTTCTGACTCTCGTATCATTGATCTATCCGACCGTTTTCTGGCTGAATACCAGCATGACGGAGTATTCGGATGTTCCTATGGCAGTAGCAGCAATAGCCATTCTGCTGCTGTCAGCATACCTGAGTCTGTACCATACAGTGCTGATCTACATTGCCAACAAAATGTTCCGCGGGCAGATTTTTATCAAAAATGTTCTTCTGATCCCTGCACTCTGGATTATAGCAGACTATCTGGCAGGTAATATGTTCACCGGTTTTCCGTGGGTCTATATCGGCTACACCCAGACAGACACCTTTATGAACGCCCTGGCACCTATCGGCGGTGTTTACCTTATTACTATGGTTATCCTGGTATCTGTTGCTCTGTTCTGGTATGCCCTTACAACTAAAAGAATTATTTCTTACACGTTTTCCGTTTTGGTTTTCGTACTGCCGCTGTTTCTCGGTAATCTGCAGTTCACGGAATCATTGGAACCGATCAGCGTGGCAATGGTACAGGGAAATATCAGCCAGGAAATCAAATGGGATCCATCAAAAGCTCAGGATATTTTTACCACCTACTATGATGAATCAAGACCTTATTTTTCCGGTGAAAAGAAGATTGATCTTCTAATTTGGCCGGAATCAGCTGTTCCAGACCTAGAAAATTTCGTTGAATTTCTGCTTGTTTCACTGGACGATCGAGCCCTAAAAAACAAATTTGCCTTTGTTACCGGGATCCAGACCTACAGCGTCAGCACCAAGAACTACTATAATGCGGTTATCGGCCTTGGATTGAAAGATCCTGAAGGAAGACTGCTCTACCAACCATTCGAAAACAACAGATACTATAAAAGGCACCTGGTTCCGATCGGGGAAAAGGTTCCGTTTGAGGAACTACTGCGGGAATACGGTTCATTCTTCAATATGCCGATGTCTTCTTTTACTCCCGGTGATACCATCCAGCCTAACATAATTGCAGCAGGTCATAAAATAGCCACAGCCATCTGCTATGAAATTGCATATCCGAATGAAATGCTCGATAACATACATGATGATACCTCAATACTGCTGACCGTAAGTAATGACGGCTGGTTCGGAGTGCCCCCGAAAGGCACCTCATCATACAGGTTATCACGAGGACCTCTACAGCACGCCAACATAGCCAGAATGAGAGCTCTGGAATTTCAGAAGCCGGTAATCAGAGCAACAAACACAGGTCTGTCTGCTGTATATGATCACGATGCAAATGAAATAATGAGACTTCCGTTCTATCAGGTTTCCTCGGGAGAAGTACATCTGACACCGATGGTCGGATCCACCCCGTTTGGAAAATACGGTCTGTTAATCATTTTTTCCATCGTCAGTCTCATGCTGTCAGTGTCATTCTTATATCTGCTGATGAGCATTATGACTAAAGAAAGGAAACTATCGTAACATATCCGTGAAGAGATAAAAAACTGAAAGAATTGATAATTAAAAAAAGGAACAGAAAGTCTCTGTCTCAATATGATTTATTCTGTTCCTTCATAACATAAGAAAAGGTCCCAGCTAAACCTGGAACCTCAGCCGGATATCAGAAAGAGAATCCGTTGATTCTTACCGGTATACCCTTTCGTTCCGATAAAGCACGCTGAACAATTTCCTGATCCACATCATCTGATTGTATGATACTCAGAACCTGAGCAGAAATGTGCTTGAAAGAAACATCCTCGTTGGAATTGAGTTCCTCCTCTGTTGTAGACAGCGGCTGATGAACCTCAATGTACTTGGAACCGTCAGGTTCAACGGTCGCCTTGATCGGTTCATTGATAAATTCGACTCTGGTATTTACAGGAACATTGTAAAACAACCATTTGATATCATCATCACGCAGTCTTATGCAACCGTGACTAACCCTCAGACCGATCCCGAAAGACGCATTGGTGCCGTGAATGGCATACATTCTTCCGACATACAGTGCATAAAGTCCCATCGGATTGTCTTTACCTGCAGGAACCACCTTAGGCAGAGTTATACCCTGAGCAGCATACTCGGCATGAACCTTTGCAGAAGGTGTCCAGGTAGGTCCGTCCTTCTTTCTTTCAACCTTGGTAACCCAGTCAACCGGAGTATCCTTGCCGAGCTGGCCGATCCCTATAGGCAGAACAACCACATAATCAGGATCAGAACTCGGATAGTAATACAGTCTCATTTCTGCAGAATTTATCACAATTCCTTTATGGACAGTATTAGGGAGAATCAGCTGATGAGGGATCAGCAGAACAGAACCGCTCGGCGGAAGATATGGATCCACCGATGGATTTGCCTCCATCATATTGCTAAGTCCAAGGTTCATCAGGGAAGCTACATCCTCAAGTGACATTTTTCCTTTCGGAATGGTATAGTAGGAATTCTGTCCAACCAGATTTGAATTTTCTTCAATGAAATATTCCTTTGCACCAGCACCGGAGCAGGAAACAAAAAACGCCGTAAAGGCGAACAGTATTTTTGGTAAAACTTTCATAAATATCTTTATTTTATATTCATAATACAGTAACACTGCCTTGTGAAACCGGCAAGCGGGAAACATTGTACATCAGATAGACAAAAAAGTTATCTTTTTTCTCTGAAGGTTTTACAAAATCATGTTCCAGAGGAAAGCAACAGTCCTTAATTCATAAAAAGTTCACCGGTTGCCGGGTATATGCTTGTGAAATTTATAAGATATTCTTTACTCCAATGAGCTCATAATTCATCTCCGGAAGTAGCTGTACAAACCAGGCCACGCAGAGATTTAACGCCATTTCCGACGCTGCTATCAAATGAAGAAAAAATATTGAGCATCCCGGGTATCGCGTGTAAAATGTAGCATTAATGAAAATGTATGAAGGCAATGATAATGTCCGCATACAGAGGATAATCGAAAGCAGTTAACATAATTTGTGTTGTAGTACTGCTTTTTAATTTTTTAACTAGTGCTAATTCGAGTATACAAATGTCTGATATAAAAGAACAATACAATCCGCAGGAAATAGAACCGAGAGTTCAAAAGCATTGGGAAGAAGATCAAACTTTCAAAGCTACAGAAGATCCGGACAAAGAAAAATTCTACTGTCTGTCTATGTTCCCTTATCCTTCCGGCCGTCTTCATATGGGTCACGTAAGAAACTACACCATCGGAGACGTTATTTCCAAATTTCAGCGTTTAAACAAAAGAATGGTACTGCAGCCTATCGGCTGGGATTCCTTCGGTCTTCCTGCAGAAAATGCAGCATTAAAAAACAAGACTGCTCCTGCAAAATGGACCTATTCAAACATCGCATACATGAAGAAGCAGCTTAAACAGCTTGGTTTCGGCTACGACTGGGATCGCGAAATTGCCACATGCAAACCTGAATACTACCGCTGGGAACAGTGGTTCTTCACCCAGCTGTATAAAAAGGGTCTTGTTTACAAAAAATCAACTTCAGTAAACTGGTGTCCTCACGATCAGACCGTTCTGGCCAACGAACAGGTAATTGACGGCCGCTGCTGGCGCTGTGACTCTCTCGTAGAACGCAAAGAAATTCCGCAGTGGTTCTTAAAAATAACCAATTATGCAGAAGAACTGCTCAAAGATCTTGATACTCTCGACGGTTGGCCTGAAATGGTTAAGACTATGCAGAGAAACTGGATCGGCAAATCAGAAGGTCTGACAATTCAGTTTAAGGTTGCCAATTCAGACGAAATTCTTGAAATCTACACCACCAGACCGGATACGCTCATGGGTGTTACCTATGTAGCTGTGGCTGCAGATCACAAGATTGCCAAGGAAGCCGCTCAGAACAATCCTGAACTCCAGGCATTCCTGACAGAGTGCAGAAACACTAAAGTAGCAGAAGCCGAAATAGCCACAATGGAAAAGAAAGGTATGGCTACCGGTCTGTATGCAATCCATCCGCTAACCAATGAACAGGTTCCAATCATGGTTGCCAACTTTGTTCTGATGGACTACGGTACCGGCGCTGTTATGGCGGTTCCAGCCCACGATCAGCGCGATTATGAATTTGCCCGCAAGTACAATCTGAATATCAAAGCCGTTATCAGACCGAAAGATCAGGAACAGGCTGATGTATCTGAACACTCTTTCGAAGATAAGACCGGTATAGTATACAACTCCGGAGAGTTTGACGGTCTTGATTTCCATCAGGCGTTCAATGCAGTTGCCGACAAAATTGAATCTCTTAACAAGGGTCACAGAACAGTCAACTACCGTCTGCGTGACTGGTCCATCTCCCGTCAGAGATACTGGGGAACTCCTATTCCGATGCTGACATTGGAAAACGGTGATGTAGTACCTGCACCAGAAAATCAAATCCCGGTGGTTCTTCCAGAAGACGTTACCATGGACGGAGTTCAGAGTCCGATCAAGACAAACAAGGAATGGGCAAAGACGACCTATAACGGTCAGCCTGCATTAAAGGAAACAGATACATTCGATACCTTCATGGAATCATCCTGGTATTATGCAAGATACTGCTGCAACCACTATACAGAAGGTATGCTTGATCCTCAGAAGACCAATTTCTGGCTTCCTGTTGATCAGTACATTGGAGGAATTGAGCACGCCTGTATGCATCTTCTCTATGCACGATTCTTCCACAAACTGCTCAGAGATGCCGGTCTGGTAAACTGTGATGAGCCGTTCAAGAAACTTCTCTGCCAGGGAATGGTGCTGGCCGATGCATTCTATTACATCGACAAAGACGGTTCAAAAGTATGGGTAAGCCCTCTTGATGTAAAGGTAACACGTGACGACAAGGGCAAGATAGTAGAAGCCAGGACGTTACAGGGACAGTCCGTTGTCCATGCAGGCATGACAAAGATGTCAAAATCAAAGAACAATGGTATTGATCCTCAGACTATGGTTGAAAGATACGGTGCCGATACAGTAAGGCTGTTCATGATGTTCGCCTCACCTGCTGAACTGACCCTTGAATGGAAGGAAGAGGGTGTGGAAGGAGCTCTGCGTTTCCTGAAGAAACTATGGAACATAGTAATTTCAGCAATCCCTTATTCCGGCCTGAAACTCGATGTGAGCAAGCTGAACGAAAACCAGAAAGCTCTGCGCCGTGAACTTCACAAGACCATAGCCAAGGTAACCGATGATATCGGAAGAAGACAGACTTTCAACACTGCTATAGCTGCTGTTATGGAATTAATTAACAACATGAACAAGGCTCCTCTTGAAACTGATCAGGATCGAGCCCTCTGCGTTGATATTCTTAACAACATTGTTCTGATGCTCTATCCGATAACTCCGCATATCTGCTTCGAACTGTGGCACAAGCTCGGTCACACCAGCAACATTGATAATGAAAGCTGGCCGGTGGTTGATGAAAGTGCTTTGGTTGAGACACAGAAACTGATCGTCATCCAGGTTAACGGTAAAGTGAGAGGCAAGGTAAATGTTGCAGTTGATGCAACAAAGGAACAGATTATGGAACTTGCACAGAAAGATGCAACTGTTACCAAGTTCATGGCCGATCACGAAATCAAGAAGGTAATCTACGTACCAGGCAAGTTATTGAATATTGTTGTCGGTTAATTCCCCGGTACACCGGGAAACCGGTGTACTTTTTTGAGTAAGCTTATGAAAATAATTAAGATTATAATCACATTCTGTCTGTTACTTACCCTGAACGGATGCGGTCTGCATCTCAGAGGAATGGGCAGTGCGGATTCGGACAAAATTCACTACAAGTCTGTTCAGATTGTAGGCAATCGTAATTCCACTCTCTACCAGATGCTTTATACCAAGATAAATGCAATCGGTGTGAAAATTGTCGACAAACCGGCAGATGATACATTAATCCTGATTATCGGAGCAACGAACTTCACTCAGAAAACAGTATCCGTAGACAGTCGTTCCCAGGATGTAGAATACAGCTTAAGTGCCAAGACGATCTATTACTTCAAGACCAAGGACACCAAGCCGCAGAAGAAACTGTCCGCCTTTACCCGTTCACTTCTGAACAAGACGGAACAGGTTCTTGCATCATCCCACGAATCTGAAATGCTCAGGGAGGAGATGCTGCAGCATACCGCGGACGATATTTATATACAATTTCTGAGACAAAAGTAGCCACAACAGTGAAATTTGCAAATCCAGAACAGTTTTTAAGATTACTGACCGGAACTAGGCGGCCGTCCATATTTATGATTTTCGGTGATGAACCGTTCATCAGGAATCAGACTGTCAATTCTATAAAATCCTTTTTTAAATCAAACGGATTTTCTGAATTTTACTATTATGACGGAGAAAACTTTAACTGGAATGATTTGGAAAACGGTCTCATGTCCTTCGGACTGTTTTCCAACCAGCACCTTTTCTGCATCGATCTTACAGAAAAGACCCCGAAGGAATTCACTTCCAATGTCAAGACACTGTGTGAAGCCGCCAGCGATGAATCCATCATAGTAATATACGGCAACCACATGACCGGGACGCAGGAAAAAACCAAATGGTTCTCAGAACTTGCCAACAGTCCTAAAGCAGCGTACCTTGCTTTCTATCCACCTTCAGCAAATCAACTGCCGGGATGGTTCCTTGAGCAGGGACGTAAACTGAATATCAACCTCGCACCTGATGCCCAGTCGTTTATGGCTATCAATTTTGAAGGCAACCTGTCGGCCGGATACCAGGTGCTTTACAACCTCTATCTTCAGGGTATTACCGGAAATGTTTCCTATGAAGATCTGAAAAAGCAGACCGTTGCCGAAAACCACTTCACTTCTGACGACTTTACAGCGGCACTGGCAGAAAAGAACAGCGCCAAAGCATTAAGGATCATTCAAAATGTCAGGGAGGAACGTGTCGCCCTGAAAAGTTTCCTATGGGCAGTACATCGTGATCTTGCTGTAATCGTGGAACTTAAACATCCGGATCACCGTGGAGACTTTGAGATTTTCAAGAAGTATTCCGTGTTAATCAAATTTCACCAGGAAAGACTGCTAAAAATGGCGGCCAGTATTGCATCTGCAAAGCATCTGAACAATCTGGTAAAACTTTTCACAAGAATCGATGCCTCCGTTATCAGAGAGGATTATGCATGGGAACTGCTGGAAACCTATGCAGTCGGATTCAACAACCCGGCATTTTTAAACGGTTTTATCAAAAATGTATAACAGAGCTGTCGGTATATTCGGAGGAACATTTGATCCATTCCATAACGGACACCTCCAGTTGGTAAGATCTGTGCTTAAACTCGGTATTCTTGAGCGAATCTACCTGATGCCTAACTATATTCCACCACACAAGCCTCAACCGGTTGCAGACGATCGTGATCGCCTCGCCATGATCAATCTGGTATGTGCACATGAACAGAACATATTTCCTTTGGACTTTGAAATCCGAAGGCAGTCGGTTTCATATACCTTCGAGACGGTCTCAAAACTTTCCGAGGATGAAAGATTCTCAAATACACGGATTACTCTACTGATCGGTATGGATTCCCTGATAAATTTTACGAGCTGGTATCATTATGAACAACTACTGCAACAGGTCAACCTGGTTGTTGCCCGCCGGCCTCATTATGATCTTGCCGATCTGGATCAATGTCTGAAATCCAGAATCACCGGTACTGAAAAATTCTCTCCATTCGATGCCGGACAGATCCTGCTGGTTGACAATCCTTCCGTGGATCTAAGTTCAAGTGAAATCCGCAGCCATAAATTCAACTCCATTGACAACCTGATACCGCCTTATATCATCGATTACATCAAACAGCACCGCATCTACTGAAACGAACCAGGAAGACCCTATCCGCAAGCAGTAATGATACATTTCTTACTAAAAAAAAATCGCCTTCTTTGGTATAATAACTGTGTTTTTTGGTTTTAAATCAAGGTTAGTCATTTGAAAATTTATCTGATCGCTGTCGGTACTAAAATGCCATCATGGGTAACGGAAGGCTTTAACGAATACCAGAAAAGATTCCCCAAGGATAATGCTTTGGAACTTATTGAAATTCCGGCTGAACACCGTGGTAAAAATGCTAATTTTGCCAAAATTCTGCAAAAGGAAGGAGAAAACACCATAGCGGCGATTCCCAAGAATTCCCATGTGGTAACCCTTGATATTCCCGGTAAAATGTATACCACCGAGGAACTGGCGGAAGAAATGAAAAAATGGAGAATGAGCGGTAAAGATGTAGCCCTCCTGGTAGGAGGACCTGAGGGGCTGGCCGATGAATGCAAGGCTTTGGCTAAACAGAGCTGGTCGCTGTCTAAACTTACAATGCCGCATCCTTTGGTCAGAATTGTTGTTGCAGAAAGTCTGTACCGTGCTTGGTCCCTAATTGCTAATCTTCCGTATCATAGGGAATAATGATGTTTTTTTGGTCCAATAAGAAAAATGATTTTGACGTTGCAACAGATGAAACCGCCGAGGCGAACCTGTTCAACAACCGCATAAAAATAGCAATGATCGTTGTTGTTCTGATGGTTATTGCTTTAATCGTCAACCTGTATATTATCCAGATTGTCCAGTACAGTTCATTTGAGAAACGATCCAATAACAACAGAATCAAGATCATTCCGATTGCTCCGCCGCGCGGGCTGATTTACGATCGCAACGGAGAAATTCTTGCAGACAACAAGCCAATATACGAAATAGAACTTATTCCGGAAAACCTGAGCAAAAATGTTACCCTCAAAGAAAGTCTCACAAAGCTCAGAGAATTACTGAAACTGTCCATAGATGACAAGGATATAGAAAACATTATTGAGCGGGTTAAGTTCTCCAAAAAATTCAAATCAATCAGTGTCGCATCAAAACTTACGGAAGATCAGATAGCCATTTTTTCGGTAAACCAGTTCAACTTCAAAGGTTTCTCCATCGAACCGAAACTGAAACGTTTCTATCCGTTTGCTGACACTGTTACCCATGCACTGGGGTACGTATCAAGGATCAATCAGAAGGATCAGGAAATCCTTGAAGCCCAGGGAAATGCAGAAAACTATGCCGCAACCCAGGATATGGGGAAACTCGGAGTTGAAAAATTCTACGAAGATATTCTTCATGGTAAAGTCGGCTACAAGGAGGTAGAGGTTGACAGTATCGGCCGCGTTGTGCAGACGCTGAAAAAAGTGCAGCCGATCCCGGGCAAAGACATCCATCTCACCATTGATATAAAACTGCAGCAGAAAGCACAGAAACTGCTTGAAGGAAACAAGGGTGCCATCATAATGATGGATCCGCGCAACGGTGAAATTCTCGCATTTGCCTCAAATCCGACCTATGATCCTAATATGTTCGTAAGAGGGATTCTGAACAAGGAGTATCAGGAACTGCTTAACAATCCGGAAAGGCCTCTCATCAACCGTGTTTCACAAGGCGGATATTCACCGGCATCAACCATCAAACCGATAATGAGCGTAATGGGTCTGAATGAAGGTATTGTTACCGCCAAGACTAGATTCTTCGGCGGTCCCCACTACTCACTTCCCGGTTCCACCCACAAATTCAGAGACTGGCGCCGATGGGGTCACGGATGGATGGATATCTACCGAGCCATTGAAATTTCCTGCGATACCTTTTTCTATGATATGGCTTTCAAATCTGGTATTGATAACATTCACAAATACATGTCATATTTCGGGTTCGGTCAGCCATCAGGTATCGATATATTTGAGGAATCTCTTGCAAATCTTCCAAGCAAGGAATGGAAGCGGAACAAATACCACCAGGTATGGGTTCCCGGTGATACCGTACCTATCGGGATCGGACAGGGATACTGGACTACCACTCTGCTTCAGCTGGCTCGCGCTCATTCAATTCTGACACAGCACGGAAAAAACGTAATTCCGCATCTTGCAAAGGAATATGACGAATTTGCCAGAGAGGAGTTCAAAATAAGAAATCCAAAGAAACAGTATGTAGAGCCAAAGGAAACGGCTGTCAGTGTGAAGAGTTCAAGCTACTTTGATATCGGCATGAAGGGAATGTACCTGGTAGTAAACGGTCCAGAAGGAACCGGACGAAAGGCATTCAGCGGGACCAAGTATGTCGCCGCGGGGAAATCCGGTACTGCGCAGATCATCACAATTAAGCAGGATCAGCATTACAATGCAGCCGCTATCAAGAAGGAGCACCGTGACAACGCACTCTTTGTTGCATTCGCTCCGTATGAAAAACCTATTGCAGTTGTCGGGATCCTTTTAGAAAACGTTGGAGGCGGAAGCCGTTTTGCAGCTCCGCTGGCGCGGCAGATGCTTGATGAATATCTGATAAATCTCGGATATCTGGAGAAAGAGCAGTCCGCAAAACAGAGCGAAAATGAAAACAAGCAGGATGATAAGAAATGAGAAAGAAAATTATTGAATTTCTGAGCAACCTTCACCTTGATCTATCTCTGTGTCTCGGAATTTTCATCCTGATGGGAATGAATTTTGTTATTCTGTACTCTGCATCCGGAGCAAATCCGTCAGTGATGTACTCTCAGATAATACGTAGCGTGGTTGCAATTGCCATCATGATGTTTATGGCCTATCTTCCTCCTCGTTTCTATAAAAAATGGGCCTTCACCCTGTATATTATCTGTACTATTCTTCTGCTGTGCGTGCTGCTGTTCGGACACGTGGGGAAAGGCGCAGAACGATGGCTTGATCTTGGAATCATACGTTTCCAGCCTTCTGAATTTCTAAAAATAGTAATGCCTATCGCCATAGCAGCATTTTTTGCCCGTGGAAAACTTCCGCCGAAACTCCTCTCGTTTGTATGTGCCATGATACTTATAGCCATACCGGTAGTACTGATCATTCTCCAGCCGGATCTTGGTACAGCTATTCTGATATCAATTTCTGGAGGATTCATTGTCTATCTGGCCGGGCTGAACTGGTATCTGATCCTTTTCGGTTCTCTGTCTCTGATCATATACTCTGTAATCCATTGGTTCTTCTTCATGTATGACTACCAGAAACAACGCATAATAACCTTCCTGAATCCGGAATCAGATCCGTTGGACAAAGGCTATAATATAATCCAGTCAAAAATTGCGATCGGTTCAGGCGGTATGTGGGGAAAAGGCTGGCTGAACGGAACACAGTCACATCTCCAGTTTCTTCCGGAAAGGCATACCGACTTTATTTTTGCAGTATTCTGTGAAGAATTCGGATTTGTAGGATTTTTAGTGTTATTGACTGCTTATATGTATATAATATTGCGTTGTGTTTATATCAGCATGAATGCGCAGACCAATTTCCAAAGACTGCTCAGCGGATCTTTGACACTGACTTTTTTCTGTTATGTGTTTATCAACACAGGAATGGTAAGCGGACTGCTTCCTGTCGTAGGTGTACCGCTGCCGATGATCAGTTACGGTGGCACATCGCTTATAACTCTGTCAGCGTCATTCGGAATCATTATGTCGATACATACGCATCATAAAAAGAATTTTTACCAGTTGGGATAACCATGAATAAAACTAGATTTTTAATTTGTTCAATTCTATTTACTTTAATGCCTTCATTTCAGGTTTTTTCTGCCGAGCTGGACAAGGCAACCAGCGCCAGACTGGCAACTCTGAGTAAACAGCTAAACGTAAGTCTCGAAGATTTAAAAAATGCGGTGGGAGAAGCCACCTATGAACAGAAAGTTATTGATTCAATCACCAAACCATGGGAGGCCAAACCATGGTACAAGTACCGCACCATTTTTCTGACCGAGGAAAGAGCAAAGGCCGGAGCCCAGTTTATGAAGGACAATCTTCCGGTATTTATCAAAGCTGAAAAGGCATACGGCGTAGATCGCGAAATTATCGCAGCCATTCTCGGTGTTGAAACATACTTCGGTACAAAAATGGGAGCATACAAAATTATAGACTCCCTCTACACTCTCGGTTTCCACTATCCAAAACGTGCAGAATTCTTCAGCAAGGAGTTTGCAAATTACGTTAAACTGGCAAAAGAGCAGGAATGGGAACTGACCGAACACCTCGGTTCATATGCAGGTGCTATGGGAATGGGACAGTTCATGCCTTCAAGTTATATACATTATGCAGTTGACTTCAACGGCGACGGCAAGAAGGATCTGTTCGGCAGCCGTGAAGATGCAATAGGCAGCATCGCCAATTATTTCCAGAAAAGCAAATGGAAATTCCACCAGCCGGTGGCATATGAAGTTACTGTAGCAAAACCTGCCGGAATTGCCAGTCTGAAAAACAAGAAGAACACGCTGGACACCACCTGGGGAGCACTCAGAAAGAACGGTGTAAAATTAGTGGATGAAAGCATTCGTATCACCGACGATCAGAAAGTCAAGCTGCTGGCACTGGATGCTGACGAAGACAGCAAGCAGTACTTCGTAGTGTTCAACAACTTTATCTCCATTACCAGGTATAATACAAGTCCATTGTATGCCATGGCTGTATATGATCTGAGTAGAGCTATCGCCGATGAATTCAGTAATCTGTAGGTTTGATCATGAAATTTAATAGGTTTGCTTTTTCTTTGGCGCTTGGAACCGAACTGCTGCTGGCAGGGTGTGTTACACAGCATGATCCTCTGCAGTTCTCTAATTCATCAGCACAGAGTACTGAGGAAAAGCCGATAATTGTCCGCCGCAAAAAATATGCCACAGGCATAGGTTCAGACAGTCGAATTGCAAGAAGACAGCAGGCAAAAATTCAAGGAATCAAAGGTGTTCAGGTAAAATACGAACCCTATTCCAGAATTGGAAATACCGACTATACACTCAACGGTGATTTCTACGAAATATGGACCGATATAGAGGACTATCAGGAAATCGGGATTGCATCCTGGTACGGTCCGGGATTTCACGGAGAAAGAACATCCAACGGCGAAGTTTATGATCAGAAGGGGATCAGTGCCGCTCATAAGAATCTGCCGTTACCGTCATATGTAAAAGTTACCAATCTTGACAACAACAGGACTTTGATAGTACGTGTCAACGACCGAGGTCCGTTTCATGAGGGAAGGATAATAGATCTTTCCGAAGGTGCAGCCAAAATTCTCGGCGTGGTGGAACACGGTACAGCAAGGGTTAAACTTGAACTGATCAAAGTTCCGGAACCTGCCAATGCAAAGGAACTGTATGCCAAGGAGCATTCACGGTACATCCAGGTAGTGGCATCGAATGATCAGAAAAAAGCAAACGAGCTGGTAAAGGATCTTTGCCGCAAACTGTCCAAGACCTCGAAGGAAGTCTTTGTTAAAGAATATACCGGCATGTACAAAGTATACCTCGGTCCCTATCTGCCGAACCGTGCGCAACGCGAACTTGAAAAGATTAAAAGCGTGGGTTATCCAGAAGCCTACTTGTTATATTTAGATTAACGATGAGAGATATTGACATGAGTATCAGAAAAAGTCTTAGTTTAATTGTTGGTATTGCACTGACCTGCTTCTCCTTCAATGCAGTAGCAGACAGCAAACCAAAGCCAACACCGGACAAACCGTCAAAACCTGCTCCTTCTGCGGTGGAGGTTGTACCTTCCCCTCCGGAGCTGGGAGAATCAGCCTACCTGCTGATGGATTATGCAACAGGAGAAGTTCTGATCGGTAAAGATATTCATAAAAGAATCATTCCTGCGTCACTCACCAAAATGATGACCTCATATGTAATCGGACAGGAAATCGAAGCCGGTCGTCTCGATCCTGAAGAGATGGTAACCATAAGCCAGAATGCATGGTCCAAGAATTACGGTGACTCATCAAAAATGTTCATAGAAGTTGGTAAACAGGTCAGTGTACGTGATCTCAATCTGGGCATAATCATTCAGTCCGGTAATGACGCATGTATCGCCATGGCAGAACACCTTGCAGGTTCAGAAGAAGCTTTTGCAAATCTGATGAACAACTGGGCACAGTATATCGGAATGAAGGATTCAAATTTTGTTAACTCTCATGGTCTGCACGACGAAAACCACTACTCATCCGCCTATGACATGGCTATCCTCGGCCGCGCCCTGATCCATGATCTGCCTGACGAATATAAAATCTATTCACAGAAGGAATTTACCTTCAACGGCATCAAACAGAGCAACCGTAACCGTCTGCTCTGGGACAATACTCTTCACGTTGACGGTATCAAAACAGGTCACCTGAGCCAGGTTGGTTACAATCTGGTAACCTCAGCAGTAGATCCGGCTAATAACTTCCGACTGATTTCTGTGGTAATTGGAGCGAACTCTGAACGTCAGCGTGCTGATGACTCCAAAGCACTTCTCACCTACGGTTTCAGATTCTACAAGCCGGTTCCTGTCATAAAGAAGGGAAAGCCGTTAATCGAACAGAAAATCATCTATGGTGACAAGAGCAAGGTTAAACTAGGTTCAGGAAGAGATATCACTGTTGCCGTACCGCGAAATAAAATCGACAATCTCAAAGTTTCCATCAAGCTCAATGATAAAAACAAGCTTGAAGCTCCGATAAAAAGTGGTGTTGAAGTAGGAACCATATTCATCAGAACATCGGATGACGAACTGATCCATCAGGCTCCGCTTATCACCCTTGAAAGCGTTGAAGAAGGCGGTTGGCTTGACAAGTCCTGGGACTGGACCGTTTCCTCCATTTCTGACCTTTTTAGCTGAGGTTAACATGATAAATTTCAACAAGGTAATTGATTTTCCAAGTCCGGTGGATTTCAGGGTAATAGTCTGTGATGTACCGGAGATCGAAAACAGAATCATAACCTTTTTTGCGGAAAGGTTTAACCTCAAAGTTAATAAACCTATTACCAAAAAGCCGTCAAAAAACGGAACCTACTTCTCTCTTTCAGTTACGGTTACTGTTAAAGACGAAAAACAGATGAATGACATCTACACAGAACTGGCAAAAGAAGAAGACGTGAAATACGTTCTCTAGTTGTTTGCTACTCTGTAACTGTCCAAGAAGGCCGGCCTGCCGGTCTTTTTCTTTTATTATGTGCCTTTCTCCTTCAGCAGATGGAGAAAGGCATCAATACTTTAACTTTCCTATTTTTGTTAAAACTCACATAAACAAACTAATTTTATACACGATTAACAAAAAGGGCTTTATAATAAAGGAAACAATGTTATCTGCAGTGAATAGGTGCGATATGGATCCTGTTAAAGAAGAATCATTATTATCGGAAAATAAAAAATTAAAAGACGAACTGAAGCATCTGAAAGATAAAAGATTGGAAGAGCAAACAAGTAGCCTTAATCTCTACGCTTTGCTGTTAAAATTATTTAGCCTCAATAACAGTTCCCTTACCAATGTAAGCGAAATAGACCACGCGCTGACCAGCATTGACGAAGCGGAATATAGTCAGTCAAGGGAAAAAATCGAAGCACAGGTAAAAAAGGAAATAACCAATCTTGCAAAATCCATAGAATTTGCATCTGAAAGTATTGAGAAGTCAATTCAAAGTCTCAGTGACAAAACAGATATTGGGAGAAATCTCAAAATGTCACTGGAACAGTACAACAGTAGCAGTGCAGACTTCGGAATAACCTCAAAACAATCCAAGCTTCTGAAACTGCTGGAACTTTATAATGTAGCGTTCAACGATTTGGCTTCACAAGAACAGGGGATCGGGGGACTGTTCAGCAAGAATGAAATAGATCAGGTCTGCAGCAGCATGCAGCAGATTATTTCGGAAATGGATTTTCCTAACTCAATTTCAGATGAACTGACACTGATCAGATATAAGCTTCTTTCCAACGTAGATCCGAAGGAACTGCCTAAGATCTGCGTTAAAATACTGGAACTGGTGGTAGCCAGCTATAGAATTGAACGTGATGATTCACAGACATTCCTTACAAGCCTCAGTGAAAGTCTCAATCTGTTTAATGTAAATTTCGGCAAATCAATATCTGTTGTTAAATCACTCCACAGTTCTGAAGTTGATACCAACAACTCCATTGATCTGGCAATCAATCAGATTGACAGTTCCATCAAAGAAGTAGATACCATCCAGCAATTGAAGGACAATATTCTAGCGCAGGTTGCAAATATCCGGCAGGCAATGGTTGAACACCACAAGATACAGGATAAACAGAACAATTTTGTACGGGCAATTGAAAAGATTCAGGATCGATTGAAACTCATGGTAGAGGAAACTGATGAGTTCAAACAGAAACTGGCACAGCAGAAGCACCGACTTCTGATTGACAGTTTAACCCAGTTAAGCAACAAGAATGCCTACGAAAACAGAATTGATCATGAATACAAACGTTGGCAGCGTTACGGCGGTTTCATGACAATTGCGCTGATTGACGTAGATGACTTCAGAGCCATCAACGAAAAATTCGGACATCTGGCAGGAGATCGTGCACTTAAAGTTATAGCCCGGGCGTTGCAGACTAAAATCCGCGATACCGATTTCATCGCACGCTACACTAGTGATAAATTCGTGGTAATACTGCTTGGTACGGAACGAAAGGATATTGATATTCCACTGAAAAAACTCAATGATATTATTTCTTCAATACCGTTCCATTTCAAGGGCAACAAAGTTGAAATAACTGTTTCTATCGGAGCAGCATATTTTACAGAAAACGACAATCCGGTAACTGTACTGGAAAAAGCTGAGCAGGAGCTGTCGGAGGCAAAGAAAGCCGGTAAAAACCGCTTCAGTATTCAGTAAATATCAGTATTGAAATTCAAAATTTAACATGAACAAAGAGAACTGTCGCGTATTAGTTCTCTTTGTTTTTCTCACGCTTTTATGAAAGCGGTATTATCAATCAATATTCAAATCCTGGAATGATTTAATTAAATCATCCAGTTGTTTCAGCTGAACCAGGAACGGTTCCAGTCTGTCCAGTGGCAAAGCGCTAGGTCCGTCACACTTTGCATGCTCTGGATCCGGATGGGTTTCAAGAAAGAGTCCGGCGATTTTAGTTGCAAGTCCGGCTCTTGCCAAGTCAAGAACCTGTGATCTACGACCGCCTGAAGCCTCTGAGTTTGGATCACGACACTGCAGCGAATGGGTTACATCAAAAATAATAGGGGCATTCCTGCTAGCCTTCTTCATAACCCCGATCCCCAACATATCGACTACAAGGTTATCATAACCGAAACAGGTTCCTCTCTCACACAGAAGAAGATTGCTGTTTCCGCATTCTTCAAACTTGTTAACTATATTTCCAATCTGAGAAGGACTTAGAAACTGAGGTTTTTTGATATTGATCGGAAGCCCGCTGTCGGCCATGGCTTTTACCAGATCAGTCTGTCTTGCCAGAAATGCAGGCAGTTGAAGAACATCAACCACTGCTGACAAAGGTTCAACCTGATCGATTTCATGGACATCAGTTATGATTTTAACTCCGAAAGTTTTCTTCAATTCTTCAAATACTGCAATACCCTGTTCCAGTCCCGGACCGCGGAATGAATGTATAGAAGAACGGTTAGCCTTATCCCAGCTGGCCTTGAATATATACGGGATCCCGAGTTTATCTGTAACTCTTACAAATTCCTCGCAGACCCTCATTGCCAGATCTCTGGATTCAATTACGTTTATACCGCCGAACACAACAAAGGGCATATCATTGGAAACTGAGATATTGCCGATATTAACAGTCTTTGCAACCATAAAAAACTCCTTCAGTTACACGTTCGTTACCACCGTAATCAACGGTCGTAACAATATCACTGTAACCGTATAATTCAAAAATTTGTCTTACTGATTCACCCTGATCGAAACCATGTTCCACCAACAGAACACCACCTAGGATCAGATGTTCACGCCCCTGACTGATAATCAGTTTCAGATCTGCAAGTCCGTGTTCTTCTGCCACCAGTGCTCTGCAAGGTTCAAATCTTAGATCACCGCAGGCGAGATGCTGATCTCCGGGAGCGATATAGGGAGGATTAGAAACAATCAAATCAAATTTTCGCTCTTTGACCGGTTCATACCAGCTGCCGCAGATAAATTCCGCATCAAGGCTGTTGTCTGCGGCATTCTGCATGGAGAGTTCAACCGCCTGTTCACAAAGATCAACCCCGGTTACGGCAGCCTGCGGCAGTTCTGACTTAAGCGCCAGAGCAATCGCACCGGTACCGGTTCCTAGATCCAGAACGGAAGGGGCTGTACCCGCATGACAGAGAGCCCGCTCAACCAGGACTTCAGTATCAGGACGAGGGATCAGAGTGGAATCATTGCATCTGAGTTTTAAGTTCCAGAACTCCCGGTAACCTGTAATATATGCAACAGGTTCACCGGCTGCTCTTCTTTCTATAAGGGCATAGTAGTCATCTGCAGTTCTGCTATCTGGAATATCCTGATCATGAATAATCAGCCATTCTCTTGGTTTATTCAACACATGCGACAGAAGACACCTGGCATCAACAGCCGGAGATTCACCTCCGGCTGCTTCAAGCCTTCTGGTGCCGTCCTTCAACAAATCCTTAAGATTCACGGCTAAACTATTCCTGTGAGGCAAGTGCAGCGAGCTGATCCGCCTGATATTCCTGAATTATAGGTTCAAGCAGTGCATCCAGATCGCCGTTCATCACTTCATTCAGACGGTACAAGGTAAGATTTATGCGGTGATCGGTCACACGTCCCTGCGGATAGTTGTAGGTTCTGATTCGATCGGAACGATCACCGGAACTTAAAATGCTGTGACGAGCCTCATCAGCTTCAGCCTTGTGCTTATCCTCCTCCAGTTTGGTCAGTCTGGCAAGAAGAACGCTCATTGCCTTGGCTTTATTCTTATGCTGAGAACGTTCATCCTGACATTCAACTACCAGACCTGTCGGAATATGGGTAATACGAATAGCGGAATCAGTCTTGTTGATATGCTGACCACCGGCACCGGATGAACGGTAGGTATCGATTCTTAAATCAGCAGGATTAATCTCAGGAGCCTCTGCTTCGGGAACTTCCGGGAGTACCATAACAGTGCAAGCCGATGTATGAACACGACCCTGGGCTTCGGTTTCAGGAACACGCTGTACACGGTGTCCGCCAGATTCAAATTTCATTACGCCGTAAACGGATGTACCGGACAGACGGGCGATCATTTCCTTGTAACCGCCGTGTTCACCTTCACTGCAGCTGACAATTTCCACCTGCCAGCCTCTTTTTTCGGCATAGTAGTTATACATGCGGAACAGATCTCCGGCAAAAATAGCGGCCTCATCACCACCGGTTCCGGCTCTTATTTCCAGGAAGCAGTCGTTATCATCCTTAGGATCTTTAGGTAGCAGCAGGATCTGAATATCATGTTCCACCTTTTCAAGGTTTGCCTTGGCCTCATCCTGCTCCTCCTCAGCCATGGCTCTTAATTCAGCGTCATCACTGTTAAGCATTTCAATGATCCCGTCATAATTACTCTGGGCCTCCTTGTAGCTCTGAAAACCTTTGACAACATCTGTAAGGGACGCAAATTCCTTGGACAGGGCCTTAAAACGTTCCTGATCAGCCACAACTTCAGGCTGACCCAGCAGTGCCTGAACTTCCTCGTAACGTTCCTGCAATGATTCAAGTTTGGTTATAACACTGTCTTTCATAAAATTTGTAAACGCTCCATAATAACCATTGATGCTAATTAAGATTGTTTAAAATCAACAATCCACCCTTTCCTTTTTTCAATAAGGTTTAACTTTTTATAGGAAATACCACTTGAAATAATATTTCCATCAATATCTTTAACAAGGTAGGAGCCACTCTGTCTCCGACCG
>ONPL01000164.1 GCA_900319705.1 uncultured Pseudomonadota bacterium
GATCTGTTCTCATCTGCTCCAATGTTGGAAAAAATATTTGCATTAACGGATATTTAAATGAAAAAAGCTTCCGGAATATTTCAATACTATGTAGAAGGCGATGACGAGAAGAGGTTAATTGAAGTTCTTAAGACTGACATGCGCCTGATTATCCCCGGTAAGGTCCAGATTCTGAATGTCGTGCAGGAAAGACTGACTGATCTGAAACTGAGAACTTTACAGGATGGAACAACTTTAGTTTTTGTTTTTGATACCGATGTGGGAGATCCAGCAATCCTTAATGAAAATATCAGAAAGGCAAAAAAATCTTCAAACATAAAGGATGTTTATTGCGTACCGCAGGTGAAAAACATCGAAGATGAACTGATTAGATCCATGGGGCTGAAAAACATTGAAGAGTTTCTGAAATCAAAAAGTAAAAAAGATTTTAAAAGAGATATGCTCAAGGAGCGAAACTTAAAGAGTAAATTTGAGTCACATCATTTTGATATTCAAAAGCTCTGGGCTATGAATCCTGCAACGCCGTTTGATAAGATTACTAACCATTCAAAGAAAATCAAAATCTAAATTAAACTACAACAGGAGCTTAACGGCTCCTTTTTTATACCTAAAGAGATCGCTTCGGCGTTTTTTTATGCCTGTAAGGAGGTGATCAGATGGCAATGCGGAAACTTAAAAAATACATCCCCACAAAGTACAAGGCAAAGAAGTCCGTGTATGACAGGGATGCCGCCGACTACGCAGTGAACTTTATTCAGGCTCTCTACCATACCAAGGGAACATGGGCAGGTAAGCCTTTTGAACTTATCGACTGGCAGGAGCAGATTATTCGTGATCTCTTCGGAACTTTAAAGCCGAACGGCTACCGGCAGTTCAATACGGCATACATAGAGATAGCCAAGAAACAAGGCAAACTGCTTGCTTTGGATACACCGAGCCCAACTCCAGATGGCTTCACCACTATGGGAGAAATCCAGATTGGTGATGAGGTCTTTGACGAGAAAGGTCAAAATTGCCCGGGAGCTTCACCGCCCAATCTCAGAAGTTCTTGAATACCCCACCACCGAGTTCAACTACTGGGCGGTGGTTTTTCAGGAGGAATACTATGAGGCACATCCGAAAGAGAGATACAAAAGCGGTATGACTGAAAGCGATTGTGCCGGGGAGATTGAGAAGTTTAAGGAAATGATGAAGTAATTATTTCTTAAACAGTTCTGAATGAGTTCCGAGTCTTGAAAGCATCAGAACCAGAACGTCGTTTTGAATTTCGTAAATCAGCAACCAATCCGGTTCTATGTGGCATTCTCTTGTACCTTTGTAGTTTCCGGTCAGTTCGTGATCCTTGAACTTAGGATCTAGCGTATTGCCTTCAGCCAGAGTCTCGATAACAGCATAAAGCTTATCGATATTTTTGTTCTGCTTTTTGGCAAGCTTCAAATCTTTCTTGAACTGAGAGGTAAATTTTACATCGTATTTCATGATTCCAGTGCTGCCTTGAGTTCTTCCATACTGGAATATTTAGGGGAAGAAGGATCATTAAGCAGCTTTTTTCCCTCTTCGATGGCAGCAACAGTGGTTTCATTAGGTACATCAAGGTATAAATCAAAAGGTATACCGTGCTTTCTGATGGCGGTCCTCAGAAATAAATTTATGGCGGTTGTCATGTTTAAACCGAGTTCAGCAAAGAGCTGTTCAGCCTGTTCTTTTACATCCTTATCGGTTCTGATATTCAAATTTGTGGCACTCATAATAGCCTCCTTGGTTACTACTTAAAATTATAGTTAAAATTCGTCTATTTGCAACATATTGTCATTACAAAATAACTATTTTGTTATGTGTTTAGCAGATCAGATTTTCTAATCAAATTCATCGTTTTGGAGTTTCAAAAATGAACGACAGCACCATCAGTCTTTCTGCCGATACGTCAGCTCTGACTGACTCATTGCGCAAAATTGCCGAGGAGATGACGGCCATGAAGGACGCTGTTTCCTCCTCTGCTGCCGCCATGGGCGTAAACCTCGATGCGTCGGCAAAACAGGCAGAAGCCACCAATGCCGCCATTCACGGACTTGATGACAGCGTTAAGACCGTAACGGATTCAATTGAGGCTCAGACGAAAACCGTAACCGACCTCGGTACTAAGCAGAGCAAGGTGTGGATCTCTGATCGGGATAAAGCTTTAAGCTATGAGGTTAAACCCGGCGAAATGCTCCTCACCGTCCACCGCTGGTTTGCAAGAAAGTCCTGTCCGGGAAACTGGCTATTTGAAAAAATGGGCAGTTTGGCTGACGAGGTTAATAGCAAACTGTGAAAGGAAGAAACATAATAAATTTAAAAACTTGAAATAATTCAATTAAAATGCTATTTTTGGAATAAAAGGTTAAAAATAGCATTTAAAATAGGTTGTTATGCTGATTGAGTTTCGAATTCAGAACTTTCTGTCATTCAAAGAACTGCAGACCTTTACTATGGTAAAAAGCAAAAGCAGCGAACGTTCGGGGAATGCCTTTTCAATCATGGCTGAAAAAGAGTTCAGCCTGCTTAAAAGCGTCGCAGTGTATGGACCAAATTCCTGCGGTAAATCCAACTTCCTGAAGGCTCTTTCCGCTATGAAAGGTATTGTTACCACTACTCTGCAGCGAGGGATGAAACTTCCTCTGACACCTTTCAGACTCAATCCGGAGACTGTTACTCAGCCTACGGAATTTGAAGTGAGTTTTATCGTCCGTGACGTGAAATACCAGTACGGTTTCAGCGCATCGTCAGATCAGATTTTTGATGAATGGCTTTTTGCATTTCCTGCAGGTCGTCCTCAGAAATGGTTTGAAAGAGTATGGGATGCCGAATCAGGAAAACATCTCTGGAAATTCAGTCAGTTTCTGCAGGGAGCCAAAAAGCTGTGGCAGCAGTCAACCCGTGAAAATGCATTATTTCTTTCTACTGCTGTTCAGCTTAACAGCGAACAGCTGAAACCGGTTTTTGACTGGTTCAGCCAGACTCTTCGATTTGTGGGAACCGAAGGTTTATCTCCGGAGTCTACGGCGAGATTCTGTACGGGAAGCGGTAAAGAAGATGTTCTGAAATTCCTTAAGGCTGCTGATTTTAATATCGAAGATATCCGCATTGAGGAAAAAAAACTCCCCACTGAACCGATCTATGAAATCAACACGGTTCACACTGACAGCAATGGTCAGACAGTATTATTTAATTTCAGGGATGAATCCTCCGGTACGCAGAAATTCTTTTCTTTTGCTGAACCGGTTCTGGATGTTCTGTCTAATGGTAGTGTTCTGTGTATTGATGAGCTTAATGTAAATCTTCATCCTAAGCTGGTTCAGTTTCTGGTGGAATTGTTTCATGATCCAAAAGCTAACCCTAAAAACGCTCAGCTGATTTTTACCACTCATGAAACTACCATTCTTACTCAGGAAATTTTCCGAAGAGATCAGATTTGGTTCTGCGATAAAAACAGAGAGCAGGCTTCATTCCTGTATCCTCTGTCAGATTTCAGTCCTAAAAAGGGAAAGGAGAATCTGGAACTGGGGCCGCTACGGTGCGCTACCTCTGATTCGTTCTTCCTATGGAGTACAGTAACGGGCAGTGAAGATCTTTTCAAAAAGCGAAAAGCCAGAAGGCTCAAAGATCAGCAGAGAAGAATCGGTTTTTGCCAATCCTACGACAGAGTACTTATTGTTTGTGAAGGAGAACAGACCGAACCTCTGTATTTTGAAAGTTTTAAACAGGAGTATGACCTAAGTTCTGCAAACGTGGTTGTAACGGATGCATCCAAAGGTTCAGATCCTGTGAGTATAATTAAACAAGCTGAGAAGCTATATAAAGAATCGCAAAAAGAAAACAACGCGTTTGACAGTGTATTCTGCGTGTTTGACAAAGACCAACACGGCAATTACGATAACGCCGTGCGTATGCTTTCAAAGGTAAATAGTAAATTTACAGCCATTACGTCAGTTCCGTGTTTTGAATACTGGTTTTCGCTGCATTTTGAATATACTACAAAATCATTTCCTTCAGCATCAGCAGTCATTTCAGAGCTAAAAAAGCATAGAATGGGCGATGAAGAACGCCAACAATTAGTGGCTCCTTTTTTATACCTTGAAAGATCGCTTCGGCGGTCTTTTGTTATGGAATCTACATCAGTTGATCTGTTTGAAAAAGAATAGTAAAATGATATTACTTCCACAAGGCGGAACTAATACAAAGGATAGAACAATGATTTTGATGAAGCTGAAACTTGATAACTATATGGCTTTCAATGACTTTGAGATGTCCATGACTTATGCAAA
>ONPL01000044.1 GCA_900319705.1 uncultured Pseudomonadota bacterium
TTTATTCCTTATATATAGATTTGTACTGATCAATCTGTAACATCAATTCTTTTGTATGTAGCTAGATGAGCTACGTTACTGGAATGAGTACCTTAGATTTTTGTTCAGCTATTGGAGATTATCAGCGGTAAGAGATGATGAAGTTATATAAATCTATGTATATATGATCCTAAATAATTCGGGAACACTAAAAAAGCGTGAGATTGCAAAAATAGCAGATATTTGATCGATTTAGGGTTAATTGTTAGGGTTTTATATTTTGAAAATATGCTCTAAAGCGTTGTAATATAAGGCTATGACACATTTGTATACTAACATGATGGGTATGTTCAGTAATGCCACATCCTTCAATCAGCCAATAGGCAGCTGGAACACTTCCAGTGTAACCGATATGTCAGGCATGTTTATGAATGCCGAAGCATTTAACCAGCCAATCGGTGATTGGGATACGTCTAAAGTTTCTAATATGAGATTTATGTTCAGCAGGGCAAAATCATTTAATCAGCCGGTAGACGGATGGAATATTTCCAATGTAGAAGATTCTATGCTTATGTTTTACGAACAGGGCACTGCAGAATAACATCAACCGCAGAGGATCCTGCATTTTCTGCGGACGCAAAAAACAGGGTGCAGTAAATAAGACTGCACCCTGAATAATTAATGATGCGCCTGCTGATTATTTGCCGCCGTTCTGCTGCTTGAGAAGATCTCTGATTTCAGTAAGAAGTTTAACGTCCTCTGAAGGTTCTGCAACTTCCTCCTGAGCCTCTTCAGCCTTTTCCTCTTTTTGACAGGAAGATTGCAAATGCAATGATTACGAAATCGAAAATAGTCTGCAGGAAGACACCGTAGGTCAGCACCACTGCATCCTTGTCTGCGGTTTTTTCCACCAGCGTAATGCCCAGATGTTTAAAGTCAACTCCGCCGCATAACAGACCCATCAGCGGAGTGATGATGTCAGCCACCAGAGAAGATACGATTTTACCGAATGCAGCACCGATTACCACACCGATTGCCATGTCGAGCACATTGCCTTTCATAGCAAAGTCTCTGAATTCCCGCAGGAATGATAGAGGTTTGATTTCTGCCATTTTTATTATGTCCTGATTTATATTTCCTTTTGTTTAACAACCCGCCCGGCGTCCGGAACCGGTGATATGTTATCCGGTCCGTCATGTCAGGCACTTGCAGTATTTTACATCATTTGAGGTAAATGAGTACAGAGCCGGACCTGTCCGGACTGAAGTGATCCAGCCCGGTGGAGGCTGTCCGCACTACCGCTCAAATCCGATATATTCCCGCAGTGTTTTCACTATGGCTTTGATTATTTTCGCCCGGTGGCGTGGATTGCGCGCCAGCCGTTCATCCTGGGGATTGGTGATGACAGCGACTTCAAGCAGGATCGCCGGAGATGATGCGTTTTTCAGTACTACAAGATTGTCATACTGGTAGACCCCGTTGTGATCTAGCAGAATTTTGCTTTCATTCGGAATTTTTTCCCCGTGATGCACACTCGGTGACAGTCCTGACTGGCGCAGTGCCCGCGCAATTTTCGAGGCGATCTCCTTTGAAATTCTGAAGTTACGGTTAACCTTAGACACAAAAAGTGAATAACCCGAAGCATAGTCGGTCCGGCAAGGGCTGGTATTGAGATTGCAGTACTGCGGCTGTACCGAATCATGATGAATGGAGATAAACAGTGCACGTTTCCCGGTGTTTTTCACCCGGTCGGTAAGCGAAAGTTCCGCATTTTTCACGTTTGAAATCAGGTACGGGATCTGTTCGAGTTCCAGTGCCTGTGCCAGCTCTCTGACAAAGACGTTGTTGAACCCGTGTTCGGGGACGTTGCCTGCACTTATTGCACCCGGGGTGCGGGGGGTATGCCCCGGATCAAGCACAACATAGTCAAAGCTGACCGCCGCGGCACTGCCGGCTGCCGAACATCCTATTACCGCCGCCGAAGCGACTGACAGAAATTTTGTAATTATTGATTTCATTATTTCTCCTGCTCAATTAAGCCAACTGCCCGACTGTTCACTGCTGCAGCGGCATCTGTGTTTGCTCCTATTTTATCAGTTCATCTCTGCAATAAACCCTGTATGGAGCAAAAAATCGGGAACTGCTGTTTTAAATCAGGTCTGGTTGAGCCCGTCCCCTGTCAGACTGAATTTAAACCGGATCTGTTCAAATTCGCTAATAACATCACAAACAGGCTACAGGCGGTACCGAAACTATTGAATTGTTATACCGGTTGTGTTAAAAAAGCGATGTAATTGCCCTGATACGGACTGCTCTGCTGTCCGCAGGGGTTTTATGTTTGTTTGTGATTAAAAAGGATTACAGAATGAAATTATCCAAGTTATATAAAGTGGTTCTGGCTTCATCAATGATGGTTGCATCCGCCGCCGTATTTGCAGCTCAGCCGAATGCCAAGGTTTATTCCAGCTCTATCAATATTGAAGGTCTGTACAATGCTGATGTTCAGAAGAATATCGACAGTCAGATTTCCAAACTGACCTCGAAAAAATATACCCTGGTACTTAAAGATCTTACTGAAGAGGAAATCAAGGCTGCGGTTGATAAATATCCTGAGGTTACCGGCGTTACCGTTGACAGCGACAAGATCAGATCTATTGCCGCACTGGCTGGAATGAAGAATCTGGAATCAGTTTATATAAACAGTAAATACGTTTCAGATTACACTCCTCTTGCCGACAAAGTTACCCTCACCTCTCTGAGAATTGATTCTGAAGATATCGACAATCTCAAATGGATGACCAAACTTGAAAGACTGAGTACCGTGGATATCACCGGTTCAATCAAACTGCAGGATCTTACCGGTCTGCCTAAACTTCCTGCTTTACGCAAGATTTCTCTCAATCATATTCAGCCGAGCGATCTGTCAGTTCTTGCTGCACAGGTTCCAGGTGTTTCCCAGGTTGATCTGAGATATGCTGTGGTTAAAGATCTCGCTCCTTTATGTGCACTCGGTATGCTTAACAATGTAGATCTGTACGGTGCCACCGTTACTGATTACGGTCAGCTGGAAAACTGCAGCAAACTGACCAAGGTTACCACCTACGCATCAAAGACAGCTGACTTCTCCGCTCTCAAGAAAATCAAATCTCTTGAGGAAATCAACGGCGGTCTGACCGATCTGAGCGATGTTTCATGGGTTACCGAACTTCCTAACCTGAAGAAATTCGATGTATTCGCTGAAAAGGTTCATGATTTTGCTCCTATTGCCAAATCTACCATCGAGGATTTCAAGGTTTGGAGTATGAAGGATGATATCGATCTGTCAAGCCTTGCAAATGCGAAGAACATCAAGAAGTTTACCATCTGGGGCGGTCAGAAGAAGATCGACAACGTAGAAAAGGCTCTTGAAACCATGGAAAACCTCGAAAAACTCGAACTTACCTCTATGGATAAGGGAACTCCTAACCTGGACGGTTCATTCGCCAAGAACCTCAAAAAACTCAGCGAAGTCAGAATTGAGAAGCTGGTTACCTTCAAGACTGAGGGAATGGAGAATCTTTCCGCTCTGTCAAAGATTTCCATCGGCAAAGTTACCAATCCTGTAAATGTTGCTTTCATGGAAAAACTGGAGAAACTGGAATCAGTTGAACTTCACGATGTTACCGTTGAAAATTCACAGGCTCTGGCAAACAATCCTCACATCAAGTATGTAAACCTGAAGAATATCAAAGGTTTCGATCTTGAAGCTCTGAAGAAGAATGCTAATCTGCAGAGAGTTACCCTGAGCTCCAAGGATTTCACCAAAGAGCAGATCCAGGGCTTTGCAAGCACTGTTAAGGTATCATACAACTAATCTGTTCAGACTGCAGTCTGATTTACTTTACGTATTGTTTAAAGGCCGCCAAGCGGCCTTTTTTAGTGTTTATGAATAATTTCCCAGTGTTGTCGTTTAATCATACAGAACAGCAGTCCGTACATACAGAACTTCGATGATCCTGAATTAATCAGGAACAGAGGTTGAAACAATCTGGCGTCGTATTTCGTACTGCGAACATGACTGCAGGTCAGCGGCTTCTTGAGCTGATCTGTATACAGGCGGAACAATTGTTTCAGGAAGAGGCTGTTTCATCCGGCATTTTAATTACCAGACATTCCTTTCCACAGAAGGATATGCCATAGTTTACAATCTTCCGGTAATTACGCTCTTTTAAATCACGGTCATAGTTATTTTTTCTAATCTGTTCAAGTGCCGTTTCAGCCGCGTTTTAAAGTTTTGATATATCTTTTCCGTCTGCCTTATTCAGTTCCAGGATTACCGCTTCTCTGCTGCTCCGGTTATCAATAATAATATCAGGATAGCAGTCACCCTGCTCAATCTGCGACTTTACGACGAGATCGTCACCGGAAGTTATGGAAAGCACACCTGACAGGAACATGTGGTAGTAATATTCATGTCCGGGATCTCTGATGCTGATAAATTTTCTGAGCATAGTATTTATGATGTCCTGCGCCTGTTCTCCCTCCCCTTTCAGCAGAGATCTCTTAGTGTAACTGCTTTTTCCAACCATTCCGGATCCTTCAAACTGAAAATATTCATCGCCTTTCTTTCGAAACATGCTCTTACTTCATTATTCGGGATCTTTACTGCGGTGTAATCCTGTGTTGAGAGTTCCGTCATAAAAAAATCAGTATTGCACCTTTCGTCCTGTCCATAAATCTTTGTTTTCGGATACGGTTAGATAGCCGGTATGCAGCATCAATGTTGCAATAGTATTAAAATCTGTTTTGGAATTAATTTCCGGATAGGTGGTAAATTCACAGAGTAGAATGTTTTCGGTACCTTTGTTTAATAAATTTTGAATTCGCTCTGTATCACCAGCAGCGGGGTGTTTCATGCAGAGTTCTATGTTGACCTAACGGCTTTATAATACGAGATCTCTGATATTGAGTCCGGTAGAAAAACTATCTCTCCTGGATCGAAAAACCGGAGCACCAGGCTCCGGTTTAAAAAATTAATGTTACTGTTTACAATGAGCTTATTTCTTCAATGTCAGCTTCTGAACAAACATTTCACTGGCTGGAAGTTTGTCAATCTTCGGATCTTTTTTCAGTACTTCGATGGTTTCATACGAAATGGTCTGGCCAAGATCTTTGGCATTATGAGAAGGTTCATCGATTAAAGTTTTCAGGTAACCGTAGCCGTCCGCACCGGTGGCGATATATTCATTCACAATTACGGTATATTTCTGATCTTTCTTTACCGGTACCCAGCCGTCAGCACTGCGGTATTCGAGATTGCTGATAAATTTACCGTCGGTCACATTGTAGTCAAGATCAAACCTCACACCGTAACCGGTCGGGAATGAGCCGTCGCGGGACGGATTTTTGGTATAGGACTCAATGCCTGAATCGATGAGCTTTTCAAGCTCTTCACCGTTGATTTCCAGTGAAACCAGGTTGTTGGCGAATGCCAGCACATTGTTCACATCGGAATTGTAGATCTTGCCGGGCCACATGAAGGTGCGGTAGTTACCTGCGTTCTGCAGAATAATCGCCCCCGGATATTTCTTGGCAAGAACATAACTCAATGAGGTGCAGACTTCGCATCCGTGGATCTGTTCAGTCTGAGTGAACAGACATACCTCGCCGGGAACTCTGGTCTGACACAGTGCATTGTTGTTCATGCCGAGATACTGCAGTCTGGAATGGGTTTCATTGATATAACCGTTTATCAGCTCACTGGAAGGATCCTTCTTCGGATCATAGAATGATACGAAATCAAGTTTGGAAAATTCCTTCATCGCTGCTTCTTTTTTCTTTGGTTCCAGCTCTTCTGCATTGGCGGTCTGAAGACTGCTGATGATAATCTGCGGTGCACCCTCACATTTGATTACATTGCCCTCTTTGTCGAATTTAACATTCAGTTCACCGAGAATAGCGCCGGTGGAACCTGCCTGTACGATACAGGCATTGTTGCCGTCAAGATTTTTGGCCATCTCAGGATAGTCAAGTTCGGTCGGAACACCGAGCTTGTGCAGCTGGTGACCCATTATAGTGTGGGAATCCGCGGTAATCCATACATCGATTCCGTGTACCTTGGATGCCATCGGAATATCGTTCTCCACACCCTGGTGGGTCAGGGCGATGAATTTATTGATCCCCTGCTTCTGCAGTTCTGCCACCAGTTTATTGATGGTATCTGCTTCATTGGTGAAAAAGGTTCCCTTATCAGGTTTGGAGGATGCATTCACCTTGTCACCGCTGGTGATTCCGATAACCGCAATCTTCTCTCCGCCGCGTTCCAGAATTACATACGGATCAACCAGCGGAGTGAGTCTGTTTTCAAACGGAACCTTGAGGTTGGCACTCAGTACCTTCAAGGCATTTTTGCCGCTCTTCAGACCTGCAACCAGCTCTGCCAGGAAATCATTGCCGTGGTCAAACTCGTGATTACCGATTACCATTGCCTCGAATTTAAGTTCCTTTAAAATTTCATAATCATCGCGGCCGTGATAATAGTTGAAGTAGGTACCGTTACCGGTCTGGAAGTCACCTCCGTGAAGTCTGAGTACATTGCCCTCGCTGTGGGTGTTCATATAGTTTAAAATGGCGTTCATACCGCCGATCTGGGCGAGGTATTTGTCGTTATCGATGGTCAGAAAGGTATTTACCGGCTCAACATATGAATGGCTGTCGTTGACATGAAAGATTTTTAAATCAAATTCGTCTGCGGCATGAGCCTGGGCTCCAAGCAGAGCACCTGCTGCTATAACCATTGAAAGTAATTTTTTCATTTATTCTTTTTCCTTTTACAGTGTGTATCAAATACGAGTGTCTGCTGTTGATCTTCCTGGTAATTTAAATAAAACACTCTATTGTTTTTCAACCCGGTCATTATAACAGATCTGCAGGGCGCAAACCGATAATGCATTCACATTAATGACGGACCGACGTTGCGTTCTATGAGCGGTCCGCCGTTGGAGTCTCTGCAGAGATTGCTGACCATGGTCTGCAAACGGGGCATTTTGAGTATTTGCCCAACCGCCGATTAATGAAATCAACAGCGGCTTCTGCCGGCAGAAACGAGCAGCAGCGGGCCCGCCCCTGCTGTGCAGCAATTAATAAGGTGACCAGTGCAGACTGCGGTACAGATGCATTCCTCCGCAGATGACTTTTACATCTTTAAATCCGTTCTGCATCAGGATCCTGGCTGCATTGTAGGCTCTAACCCCGACAGCGCAGGTTACCGCCACGGTATGATCCCGCGGCAGTTCATCGAGATGTTCCCGTAGAGAGCCGAGGGGGATATTTACCGCACCAGGAAATGAATTGAATCTGGTCTCCATCGGCTCCCGGACGTCAAGTACGGTATACTGCGGATTGTGACTGGCCATCTGCTCTTCAACCTCACTCCACTGCACATACTGCGCCAGTGAGTTGAAATAATTGTCGGCCATGAAACCGAGGAAATTTACCGGATCATTGGCGGAGGAGTACGGCGGAGCGTAGCACAGATCTGCATCCATCAGTTCCCGGTAGGTGGCTCTGCTTCTGATAAACCCGGCCAGCACATCAATTCTCTTATCAATGCCGTCACTGCCGATCCCCTGGGCACCCAGGATCCTTCCGTCCTTTTTGCTGAAGAATGCCTTGATTATCACCGGGGTCGAGCCGGGATAATATCCCGCATGGGATTTTCCCGATACCAGCAGTGAAAGATAATCAAATTCCGGATCGCCGGCTTTCATCTGCTCAAGCTGCCTGGTGTTAAGACCGGTGGAGGCGGCGGTAAGATCGTTGATTTTAATGATACTGGTATTCTGACAGCCGCGATAGGCACTGCCTGCAAGGCCGGCAATACTGTCGGCGCAGGCTCTGGCCTGGCGGTACGCCGGACCGGCAAGGGGGATATGCTGCTGTTTTCCCGATATGAAATTGGACACACTGACCACATCCCCGATGGCATAGATGTTGGGAATGCTGGTGCGCATATGTTCGTCAACCCTGATGCTGCGGTCGGTATTCAGTTCAATTCCAGCCGCTGCGGCAAGATCTGAATCCGGCACAATTCCTGCGGCAAGTACCATAAAATCTGCCGTGATTGTTTCACCGTTTGAAAGACTGATCTTAAGCTGTTCTTCCATCTGTTCGGTAGCAGTAACGGTGGTATTCTGCAGATATCTGATTTTGCTGACTTTAATCTGCAGATCTATCAGTGCTGCCAGATCACTGTCGAAATGTTTGAGGGCATGAGGTCCCCTGCCTACCAGCACGGTATTGATGCCTCTTTTTTTCAGATTCTCAGCGGTCTCCACTCCCACAAAGCCGCTGCCGTACACCAGGGCGGTCAGTTCCTGCTTTTCTCCCGCCGCTGCAGCAATCTGATCTGCATCCTGTACAGTTTTCAGGGTGAAAATCCGTTTATGCTCAGGATTGATGCCGGATGGAATGTTCTGCCTGGTACCGGTGGCGATAATCAGATTGTCATAACTGTCGCTGAAAATGTTTCCGTCGGAGAGGTTCCGGACTTCAATACGGTTTTCCCCCGGAATTATTCGCACCACCTCATGGAGGTTTTTAACAGTGATGTTGAATTTTCCCTCCAGTCCCTTAACCGTCTGCACCAGCAGCATGCCCCGATCTTTAATCACTCCGCCCACATAGTAAGGCAGTCCGCAGGTGGCGCTGGATACATATTCATTTTTTTCGTAGATGGTAATCTGTGCCTTTTCATCCAGCCGGCGCAGTCTTGCTGCAACCGTGGCTCCGGCGGCAATACTTCCGATGATCACAGTTTTAGTCATAAGTCTTCTCCGATATTGTTGCAACTCTTTCAATTGTACTACAGAAAAATCCGGAATAAACATCCCTGTGCCGATCCGGATCAATATTCAGAAAAACCCGGCTGCACTGCACCGAAGGTTAAAAAAGAAAAAAGCCGGTCTATCAGATCTGATAAATCGGCTTATGTCAGAAAAAAATCTTTAGATTATTTGAGCTTGTCAGCAATCATCTTATGCAGTGACTGCAGAGATCTCACCCTGGCCTTTTCATCAACCTTGAATGCTTCACAGGTTGCATAGGCACCGTTCATGGTTGTGGTATAGGCAACCTTGAACTGCAGCGCACTTCTTCTGAGCTGCTTGGAGTCTTCGATAGATCTTCTGCCTTCGGTGGTATTGATGATGAAGTCATACTCTCCGCTCTTGATAAAGTCGAGGATGTTAGGACGTCCTTCATATACCTTGTTTACATGGCGGCATTCAATACCGTTTTCCTGCAGCACTTTGGCGGTACCGCGGGTGGCATCGATTGAGAAGCCCTGTTCAATAAGTTTCTGAGCCAGCAGAGGAAGTCTTTCCTTGTCTGACTTGCGCACTGACAGCAGCACCTTGCCTTTTCTTGGCAGAACGGTGTTGGAGCCGAGCTGTGACTTGGCATAGGCTTCAGCGAAGGTATCGCCCACGCCCATAACCTCACCGGTAGAACGCATTTCAGGTCCGAGCAGCGGATCTACGCCAGGGAACTTGTTGAACGGCAGAACCACCTCTTTCACGCTGTAGTATGGTGGAATAACCTCCCTGGTAAAGCCCTGATCCTTCAGTGACTTGCCGGTCATGATCCTTGCTGCAACCTTGGCCAGCGGTACACCGGTAGCCTTGGAAACAAACGGAACGGTACGTGCTGCACGAGGGTTGACCTCGATCATGTAGATATCGGTACCGCGTACTGCAAACTGGGTGTTCATCAGACCGATAACATCAAGCTCCTTGGCAAGTGCATAAACCTGCTCTCTCAGACGGTTCTGGATATCCAGGGTCAGACTGTACGGAGGCAGAGAACATGAAGAGTCTCCGGAGTGAATACCGCACTGCTCGATGTGTTCCATAATACCGCCGATAACCACGGTCTCACCGTCGCTTACCGCATCGATATCAACTTCGGTTGCATGGTCGAGGAATCGATCCAGCAGAACCGGAGATTCATTGGAAACGCTTACCGCCTCCTTGAAGTAGCGGCGCAGATCACCCTCATCATATACGATTTCCATAGCACGGCCGCCAAGTACGTATGAAGGACGAACCACCAGCGGATAGCCGATGTTCTTGGCGCTTACCACTGCCTGCTCCAGGGTGGTAACGGTGTCGTTCTGCGGCTGCAGCAGATTCAGACGGTCAACCGCCTGCTGGAAGCGCTTACGGTCTTCAGCACGGTCGATGGCGTCAGGACTGGTTCCGATGATCGGTACTCCGGCTGCTTCAAGAGCACGTGACAGTTTGAGCGGAGTCTGACCGCCGAACTGTACGATAACTCCCTTAGGTTTTTCCACGCGGCAGATTTCAAGTACGTCTTCAAGGGTTACCGGTTCAAAATACAGACGGTCTGAAGTGTCGTAGTCGGTGGATACGGTTTCAGGGTTGCAGTTAACCATGATGGTTTCGTAACCGTCTTCTCTTAATGCCAGTGCTGCATGCACACAGCAGTAGTCGAATTCGATACCCTGACCGATACGGTTAGGACCGCCACCTAAAATCATAATTTTTTCTTTGTCAGACGGATTTGCCTCGTTTTCCTCATCGTAGGTTGAGTACATGTAGGCGGTGGAGGTTGCAAATTCGGCTGCACAGGTATCTACCCGCTTGTAAACCGGAATAATGTTCCAGCGTTCGCGGATCTTTCTGATTTCGTTTTCTGAAATGTCCAGGATCTTGGCAATACGCTTGTCGGAGAAGCCCTTCTGCTTCATCAGTCTCAGGAAATCCTGATCAAGTCTGCTGCGACCTCTCTTCAGCAGTTCATCCTCCAGCTGTACCAGTTCCTGGATCTGGATCAGGAACCATCTGTCAATCATGGTGTACTGGAATATCTCATCCAGGGAGAAGCCGGCACGGAACGCATCGGCAAGATACCAGATCCTGGATGCACCTGCGTTCTGCAGTTCGTGAACAATGCGATCCTCTGCATCCTCCTCCCTGATGTCGATTTCAGGATCGAGACCTGATTTACCGATTTCAAGTCCGCGCAGAGCTTTCTGCAGTGATTCCTGGAAGCTTCTGCCGATGGCCATAACCTCACCCACGGATTTCATCTGGGTGGTCAGACGGTCATTGGCTTCATGGAATTTTTCAAAGTTGAATCTCGGAACCTTGGTTACCACGTAGTCGATTGAAGGCTCGAAGGAGGCAGGGGTCAGACCGTTGGTGATATCGTTCTTAAGTTCATCCAGGGTGAAACCAACTGCAAGTTTTGCTGCAACCTTGGCGATCGGGAAGCCGGTTGCCTTGGATGCCAGGGCTGATGAACGGGATACACGAGGGTTCATCTCAATGATTACCATGCGGCCGTCTTTCGGATTGATACCGAACTGTACGTTGGAACCGCCGGTTTCAACACCGATTTCACGCAGTACCGCAATGGATGCGTCACGCATGATCTGGTATTCCTTGTCGGTCAGAGTCTGAGCCGGAGCCACGGTGATGGAGTCACCGGTGTGGATGCCCATCGGATCGAAGTTTTCGATGGAGCACACGATGATGCAGTTATCGTTGCGATCGCGGATAACCTCCATTTCGTATTCCTTCCAGCCGATCAGTGATTCGTCAATCAGAAGTTCGCTGATTGGTGACAGATCAAGACCGCGGGTACAGATTTCCACGAATTCCTCCGGGTTGTAGGCGATACCGCCGCCTGAACCGCCCATGGTGAAAGAAGGACGGATGATACACGGGAATCCAACCACCTTCTGTACCGCCCAGGCTTCATCAAGATTATGGGCAATACCGGATTTAGGACATTCAAGTCCGATTGACTTCATAGCCTTGTCGAAACGTTCACGGTCCTCAGCCTTGTCGATGGCATCAGCAGTGGCACCGATCATTTCAACATTGTATTTTTTCAGAACGCCGTTGCGTTCCAGATCGAGAGCGCAGTTAAGTGCTGTCTGACCGCCCATGGTAGGCAGAATTGCATCAGGACGCTCTTTTTCAATAATCTTTTCAACTACTTCCCACTGAATCGGCTCAATGTAGGTAGCATCAGCCATTTCAGGATCGGTCATGATGGTTGCAGGATTGGAGTTTACCAGTACAACCTCGTAACCTTCCTCTCTCAGGGATTTACATGCCTGGGCACCGGAATAGTCAAATTCGCAGGCCTGGCCGATAACAATAGGACCTGCGCCGAGTATTAATATTTTCTTTAAATCTGTACGCTTAGTCATTATCTGCTCTCCTTGCGTGCCTTGATTAATTCGATGAAGTGCTCAAAAAGCGGAGTTACATCATGAGGTCCCGGACTTGCTTCTGGGTGACCCTGGAAACTGAAGGCCGGTCTGTCGGTTCTTTCAATACCCTGCACTGATCCGTCGAACAGTGATACATGGGTTACCCTGATGTTTTCAGGAAGGGTGTTTTCATCGATGGCGAATCCGTGGTTCTGGCTGGTAATCATAACTCTGCCGCTCTGCAGATCCTTAACCGGATGGTTGGCACCGTGGTGACCGAATTTCATCTTCATGGTTCTGGCACCGGAGGCAAGACCGAGCAGCTGGTGGCCCAGACAGATCCCGAAGGTCGGAATGCCCTGATCCACTAATTCTCTGATTGCGTTGATAGCGTAGTCGCAAGGCTCCGGATCGCCCGGTCCGTTTGACAGGAACACACCGTCCGGATTGAGTGCCAGCACATCCTTGGCCGGGGTTGTGGCAGGAACCACGGTCAGTCTGCATCCCATCTGGGTGAGAATTCTCAGAATGTTCTGCTTCACACCGAAATCGTATGCAACCACATGGTATTTCAAATCTTCCGGTTTCGGACTTGCGTAGCCTTCACCGAGTTTCCATGTGCCGATTTTCCATTCATAAGGGTGTGAGGTGGTCACTTCCTTTGCCAGATCCATGCCTTTCAGACCTGCAAAGCTCTTTGCCTTTTCCAGAGCTTCTGCTTCATTGAGGTTTTCACCTGCCATGATGCATCCGGACTGTGAACCCTTGGTTCTAAGAATTCTGGTCAGCTTTCTGGTATCGATATTGGCAATACCGAGAACATTGTGACGGTTCAGATAGTCGGAAAGTGATTCCTCGGATCTGAAGTTTGATTCAATCATGGTGTAATTGCGGATTACAAGAGCCTGCAGATGGATTTTGGAAGATTCCTGATCTTCTTTGTTAATACCGTAGTTACCGATATGCGGATAGGTTAAAGTAACGATTTGTTTTGTATAGGATGGATCTGTAAGAATTTCCTGATAACCAGTCATTGAGGTATTGAATACCACTTCACCGACGGTACAGCCGTCAGCTCCGATGGAAATACCTTTAAACACTGTGCCATCCTCCAGCACCAATAATGCAGAATGAGCCAAGATGACCTCCAATTGTCTCTTTGAATGTGAATTTACTTAAATAAGCCCTATCCCTGTTCACCCGATAGGTCTTATTTAAATATTTTCCGCCGTCCGCTCCCGTGAACTGCCTCTCCGGATTGGCTTTTCAGCCCCTCTTTCTGTATATTTACCGGTCATATGTGCATCCGCTGTTCCGGAAATTTAAACAGATCACTGTTCTGTATTTAAATTCGTGTAATTTTACAACAAATCAAGGCGGATTTCCATTATAAAAGATTAATAATCCCCTACAAAAAAGGGTTGAAAAGTGCAATTGTTCATTAATTGATATGATTTAATTCTGTGATCTGTTTAACAAATCAGACTTCCTGATGTTCAGGTTCCGTTCCACCTCAGCCGGCAGAAGGAACCGGAGGTAATGATTAATTTTTGATTAATTTACGGGAATAACGCACTGTCTGCAGAAGACTGCGGAATTTACCGGAGCTGCCGTCAGGATCCATACAGGTGCAGACGTAGTATTCGCTTTTTTCTGCTGCACAGGTACACCGGAAGCTACTGTAATTAATCATGTTATGCTTTTCCACCTGATTGCACCATATTATTACGGTGGCGGACAGCTGAATACGGCACCGTAAATATTTCTCTGCTGTTAGAACAGAGATCCCTGTTCGTTCATTCCAGGTTCATCAGCCGGTGAACCGCCCGCCGCCGGTTCAAATTTTACGTAGTCCTCTCTGCTTTTTAAAATATGCAGGTGTGACCGGTCATAATCTCTGATTTTGAGCAGACAGCAGATTTCTTCAGGGTTTTCAGACGCCATGATCCGGTTGGCCTCGAAGGCGGGGCTGTTTTTATCCGGTCCGCAGGCAACCGGTACGAACAGATCCCGTCCGTCCTCCAGTATGGACTTTGATGCAATCAGCGAGCCTCCCTCCCTGGTGGAGGCAATCATTACCACCAGTTGGGAAAGTCCCGCCTGAATTTTATCTCTTTTCGGGTAGTTGTACTGTGCCGGCTTTTCCCCCATCGGAAACTGACTCACCAGTGCACCGCCCTCTGCTACGATCTGCTCGGCAAGTCCGGCATTCTCCTCCGGGTATATATAGTCAAGCCCGTGGGCGAGCACTGCTACAGTATGTCCGTGACATCTTAAAGCCTCGCGGTGTGCAAAGGTGTCACACCCGAGAGCCAGCCCGCTCACGATGGAGAATTTTCTTTCTGTAAGTTCGGCGGTAATCCTGGCTGCAACAACATCCGCCTTGGCCGGAGGCTCCCTGCTGCCGATTACTGCGGCACTGCGGGATGAAGGGGGCAGATTTCCCTTTACATATAAAAGAAACTGATCGAATTTAGAGTGTTTAAGCAATGACGGATATTCCGGATCACAGCTGCACAGGATCCTGACACCGCAGTTTCCGGCAAGTTCAATCTGTTGTTCCGCTGCTGACTTTGCCGTTTCAATTTCACCCAGAAAACCATCTGCCGGTTTTCCGGTTTCCTGATAAAGCAGCCTGGCCAGCTCTCCGGTGGAACAGTCTGATAGACCTCCGGAAAGCATTTTTTTCAACTTTGCCGGACCGATCCCTTTTACGCCGTTAAGGATCAGTGCCGCTAGGCATACTGTTGAACAGATCGTCATACGCTAACTCCTTTTTCAGATCTTTACACATGCAGCTGCAACTGCCAGCTAACCGGACAGCTGTTAAATATTGCTGTTTCCTGTTTCTGCAGCTCCTCCGCTTTGGCTGTATTTCTACAATCTATCATTAATTTTCTCAGTGTAAAGATATTTTCTTCTGCGTTTACTGATTCAACCATGGTTGAAAATCCTGCGCTGTTTTGAACTGTTAATATGCAAATATGAACCTGCCGGACGGGAAAAAAAACAAGGAGTTGAAAATGAATAATGCAAATGCCGTGAACTTTCCCAATACCCACCGATATGCCTTCGGTAATGTGAACTACCTGTACGACTACTACCCGGCCAACCGTTTTCCGGATAACGCTCTTCCCGAGCCCCTTCGCAATATCAGAAAAGCCCTGTGGGATTTCAAAAAAGGGATCTGTAATTTCTTCAGCAGAACACTGGTGGAAAACCTGGTTAATGTCATTGCACAGTCAGGACAGTTCAACAGTGAGAGGGTTGCGGTGCTGTGCGTTCCGGCATCGAGTGAATACAAGACACAGCTGAGATACTCTCTTCTTATTTCCATGCTGAAACAGGTTCTTCCCCGCACCAGGTTTATCAACGATCAGATCGTGTTCACCGGACAGAAGGCGCAGAAGCATCTGCAGAGCGA
>ONPL01000108.1 GCA_900319705.1 uncultured Pseudomonadota bacterium
AAAAAAGGCAGCATAAAAATATGCCGCCCCTAGAATATATCATTTCACTCTAAAAGGTTAAACCAGTTTATTTACCTTTTTTGAGTTTGGTCCAAAGTTGTGTAACAAGTTTGTTGATCTTGCTAGGAAGAACTTTGTTAACAAACATTTTTGTCGCCATCTTTTCTTCCGGAATATACACATTTGGATCGTTTCTTACGTCTTCATCAACCAGTGGTAATGCAGGTTTAACTGCAGTTGCATTATGGGTGAAAGTGGAAACTTTAGCCATTACATCAGGACGCATCATGTAATCAAGGAATTTGTGAGCGTTGTCAGGATGTTTTGCGTCTGCAGGGATTGCCAGCATATCATAGTATACGAGGCCGCCTTCATCTGGAATTACATACTTAACGTTAACGCCGTTGTTTGCTTCCTTAGCACGATCCGCACCCTGGAGAATATCTCCGCTCCATCCGATAGCTATACAGATATTGGCATTTGCCAAATCGGTAATAAACTGGGATGAATGGAAGTAACGAATGTATGGTCTGATTTCCATAAGTTTTGCGGTGGCTTTTTTGTAATCTGCCGGATCTTCACTGTTCTCAGGAAGTCCAAGGTAGTGCAGTGCAGTACCAACTATTTCTGTTGGTGCGTTCAGTACTGCAATGCCGCACTGGGAAAGTTTTTCTGCATTCTCTTTTTTAAACAGAACGTCCCATGATGTAACATTTCCATCAGTACCGAGAGCGGCAGCGATCTTTTCCGGAATGTAGCCTATACCTGTTGTACCGATAAGATAAGGAATACCATACTTGTTATCAGGATCAAGTTCACTCAGATATTTCATATGAACAGGATCGAGATTTTTGTAGTTAGGAAGTTTAGACTTATCAAGCGGCATGAAAATACCTACTTTAAGTTGACGAGCCAGAAAATCAGATCCAGGTCCTACAACATCATAGCCGGATTGGCCGGCCAGAAGTTTTGCTTCCAAAACTTCGTTTGAATCATAAACATCGTAAACAACTTTGATACCGGTTTCTTTTTCAAAGTTTGAAATGGTATCTTCAGCTACGTATTCACTCCAGTTGTACACATAAACTACGTTTTCTTCATCGGCAAAAGCTGCACTTGAATAGATAGCACCGGCTACAGCCAGAGGAAGAAGATAATGAGATTTTAACATTTTTAAATTCCGTAAAAGCCAACACATGTCAAGCGAAAAAATCGCTCCCCTTGAATTGTGAAACCGTTGAATCCTGTATTTGGACTCAGCAATTTGCATATTGCCCGCATAGGGCAGAAGAGATCTGATTAGATTAACGAGGGTTAATAAATATACGATCTACATCGATGTATTTTGTTTATTTTATGTAATAAAGTCAAGTAGTTATTGCGTATAAGCAGGTCGGTTATAATTATAGTGCAGGATTTGCCGACCTGCTTTCCGGATATATATACTGAACTATTTTTTCTCCTCTCTCGGAGTTGCATCAATCTTGATTTCCTGTTCGGTTTTAACATTCTTAATGTACATATCAATCTGATTGTAGGCAATTTCAATATTGAGATCCTTGAATCTGTTATAGATTGCCTTGTTCAGATAGTTGATGGCAGGATATCTTTCAGAGATCGTGATATCTTTCAGAGATCGTGTTTACGTATACGTAGAGAGAATGATCAAGATTACTGTCTCCAAAACGCATGAAATAGGCTTTAGGAGCAGGTTCTTTTGCTACGTACGGACATTTGTTTGCAATATCGAGCAGATTTCTCTGTACAATATCAAGATTCTCGTTATAGCTTACGCCGACACTAATTTCTATTCTTGTAACTGTATCGGACAAGGTCCAGTTGGTAAGGGATTCTGTGATGAATTTTTTATTAGGAACAATCAGTTCTTTCTTATCAAACTGCATAATTGTTGTTGCACGGATCCTGATCCTGGTAACCGTACCGGAAACATCTCCGATGGTAACTATATCACCGAGTCTGATAGGTCTTTCAAACAGCAGGATCAGACCAGATACAAAATTACCGAATATTTCCTGGAGACCGAAACCGAGACCTACAGAAAGTGCTGCCACAAGCCACTGCAAATTATCCCAGGTTACACCAAGATGCCCCAGGCAGACGATGGTGCAGGTTGTTATGATTATGTATGTAAGTATGGTTTTTATGGAATAACTTGCATTTTTGGTTGTTGCAAATTTGTTTAATGTTACCTCCAGCAGACCTGGTATGTTTTTGGTCAGTATAACCATAAGAACAATGCTGAGCAGTGATATTGCCACATCAGTAATTGATATGCTGTTCAGAATGGTTATTTTACCGCTGGCATCGGTGCCTGTTATATTCCACAGTGTTATGGTGTTCAGATATGACAGAATACCGATAATATCCGACCACATATAGTGGAGCATGAATAAGCACAGTGCAACGAAAATACAGTTGAAAATACTGCTGGTCTGCTTATCGATATCTTCAATGGTCAGTTCATCATCGTCAATTTTACCGAGAGGAATTTCGGAATTATTTGAAATAGCCTTTGATACAGAGTCATTCTTTTTCTGCAGAGCCTCATTCAGCTTTCGTTTGTAGTTAAGCCGGTATTTGGTGATGGTTATGAATTTGCGGATGACAAAGTAAAGGAAGTTCATAATGAATATGAAGAAGTACGTTTCTATTATTCTTACTGATATTACTATAGCCGAATAGAAATATCCGTAATAGATTCTACTGATGAGTATCAGAGGAATAAACAGATAGCAGACTGATAAGCATTTGTTTATCAGATTCATTTTGTTTCGGAATGTCAGAACTGTCACTCTGATGAGAATAAGTTCGATGCACAGAAGTATAAGAATAAATATCGCCTGACCGATAACATCTGTAGGAAGAGTTTCCAGATAATGCAGCTTGCAGGAACATAACAGGGAAAGACAGACGAGCAGGCCCAGAAATCCCATGTGATACCACTGGATGTTCTTGTTGAATTCCCGTTTGAAATGAATCTTGTTTATACTGTTCTCTTTATAGAAATGGTAAGAGAATGCCCAAATCCAGATGATTATGGCCAGTCGTATATTATTTACTTTTATAATCTGACCGATATCATATATACCAATTTTAGGATGCATATAACTCAGTATGTATCCTATGATTAGTGACCACATAGGCCAGTTTAAACTTTTTACCGCTGTCCAGAAAGAGGCTTTAATAACAGACATGTAGGTATCTGTTTTAGGTTTTGCCGCCAGTTTATTGCTTTCGTTAATCCACATAACGAGCTTTTTCTGATTAAGCAGAATTAAAATGCTGAGAAGAAAGAGAATTATCAGCTGAGCGAGATTTTTGCTTCCCTCATCAAGCAGGTTTCTTGTATTGATGGATGTTTCTGTATCAAGAAGTTCCCTTTTTGCCAGAGAAGGGAAGTTCTTGAACCAGTTGAGAGTCATTTTTGAGTTGGACTGCAACCAGAACAGCTGTTTGTTTACCGTTTCCTTGATATTGCTTTTGGTGTTGCGGTAAAGATCTGATTTTACCTTGATATTCACCATCAGGGTGAGTTCTTCAGTAAGCTTGTTGCGGTACAGGTTTAAAATTTTACCCTGATAATCCAGCAGAGCATCGACAACATTTTCCTGCTCATCAGTCAGTTTCTCCTGGAATTTCCTTGATAGACGGCGTCTGTAGCGATCTTTTTTCTGTATGTTGGTAAGTTTGGTATTGGTATCATACAGTTCAAAGCGCAGATTGGTGATTAAATCCTCGATATTGTAGGAAGAATTGTACTGAGGAATGTCAAACAACTGTTTGTGAAGCATCTGGGACAGGTAGAGGGATTCCTTGAAGGTGGAAATCTGGTTGTTTACACTGTTTTCAATTTTGTTTGTCTGACTGAGTATTCCGGTAATATTTTCAAGTTCCTGTTTCATCGAAACCATCTGTTCAGAGACTGCATTCAGTTTATCTCTCAGCTGGGAGTTCTGTTTTACTATGTATTCGCTGGTGTGACTGGATGTTGTAGGATCAACTGTTATTTCCAGCAGTTCCTCTCTGATTTTTTTTGATTCTTCCTTTGTCTGTTCCTTTTGAAGAACTCCAAGACGCTGCTGATATAAATCTACCACTTTATTATCATATTCGAGTTTAATCTGGTAGTAATTAGTAACAGTGGTCAGCAGTTCCTGCAGGACTCCGTGGGAACTGTTGAGATACTGGTAGTAGTCGATATTGTAGGTGTTGGTTTGAATACGCAGACTGTAGAAATCTTCTTCAGATTGTCTAAGTTTCCCGCTTTCCAACTGCTTTTTATCATTTTCGATCTCTTCCTGCATTGCCACCGTTTTTGGTTGAACATATTCGGTGGTGGCAAAAAGCATTTCAGAATAATTTTTGTATTGATTATAATTTTTAAGAGTATCGTGCTGTTGTTCTTTAGCTTCATTTAAGCTTTTGTTAAGATTATCCAGGGTGAGAGAATTTATTTTCTTTTCTAAATCACTGATTTTATCGAAGTTCTTTTTCAGATCATTATTTAATTTTTTGTATTTTTCAATTATCTGATCGCGTTCAGTTACCGAATGCCTGATCTCCTGCATATGTTTGTACTGCAACTGGTAGCGTTTGAGCAGTTCGATAATCTTATTTAAATCCTGTTTAACATCCTGTGATATTTCATCTGATGATAGTTTGCCTGTAAGTTCGTTTATTTTTTCCGTAATTTGTGCGTCGTTCAGCTCATTGATATTGATCGTTCCGACAGCAAAGACTGATGCTGAAAATAAAAGAGCAATACATAGAATGAGAGGATTGAATAAATTGCGGATTTTCATGAATGCACCTACATAAAAACCCGAAAGTTACAGAATAACTTACGGGTTGGTTAGATTTTAAACAATTTTTCAAACAGTTGGAGTATTATAACTCATGAACTGAAGAGGTGTTGGTGTGTCCTGCAGGAACCAAAGCACCGGAAACAGTAACAATCTTGTCCCCGTGTTTTGCCAGACCGAGTTCAAGAGCCAGTCTCTTACCAAGCTGGAAAAATTCATCGGTATGAGCAAATTCATGATCGATCACGTAAGGAATTACACCTTTAACCGGACATAACTGTTTAGCTGTCTTGAGGTTTGGAGTAATAGCCAGAATTGGAGCAGCAGGGAAGTATTTGCGAACCTTTCTTGCAGTGTTACCGTTTCTAGTAGTTACTACAATCAGAGCAGCATCAGTGGTTTCTGCTGTCTTAACAGCACCGCGGCAAACAGCTTCAGTGATTGAAGATTTAACAACAGCCTTTTCTTCAATGTCGAGACGAACCTGAACATACGGATCTGTTCTTTCACAGATGGTAGCCATAGTCTTAACAGCTTCTTCTGGGTATTTACCCTTAGCAGATTCACCTGAAAGCATAACAGCATCAGTACCGTCGAAAATAGCATTTGCAACGTCACCGGCTTCAGCACGGGTAGGACGTGGATTCTTCTGCATTGATTCGAGCATCTGTGTTGCGGTAATTACAAACTTACCTGCTTTGTTACATTTTCTGATGATCATCTTCTGAGCGAAAATAACATCCTGGAATGGAATTTCAACACCCATATCACCACGGGCAACCATGATACCGTCAGAAACTTCGAGGATTTCATCGAAGTTGTTCAGACCTTCCTGGTTTTCAATCTTGGAAATGATCTTGATGTCCTGACCGCCGTTTGCATCCAGGAATTTACGGATGCCGAGAACGTCTTCCTTCTTTCTGATGAAAGAAGCAGCAATAAAGTCAACTTCACGTTCGCAACCGAATCTTAAATCGTCTTCATCCTTATCAGCAAGAGCTGGCAGAGAAGTGATTACATTAGGGAGGTTAACACCCTTGTGGGCACCCAGAACACCGGTGTTCTGAACTTCACAAATGATTTCCTGACCTTTGATTTCTTTTACTTTCAGACCAATCAAACCGTCATCCAGCAGAACTGTATCGCCAGCCTTCAGATCTTTGTTAAGATTTTCATATGTAACAGCAACTTTGTTTACGTTACCCACATAGTTCTGATCGGTGGTTAAAATGAACTCTTTACCTGCTTCCAAAGTAACTTCTTCATCATCTTCCATGTCTTTGGTTCTGATTTCTGGTCCTTTGGTATCTAACAGGATTGCGCAGATCTTACCGGTTTCAGCCATAAGAGCTCTCAGGTTGATCATACGTCCGCCATGCTCCCAGTAATCTCCGTGTGAGAAATTAAGGCGCATAACGTTCATACCGGCGGCTAACAGTTTAGCCATCATTGGTTTGTTTTCAGATTTTGGTCCGATAGTACAAATAATTTTAGTCTTTTTCATCAATGTTTTAAGGATCTACCAAGAAAATTCCTGTTAATCCATCTCCTAAGTAAATAATAAGAAACCTTTTGCAAAATAATTTCGCATATTTTAATGAAAAATGGCTGTTTTGTCACGAATTTTTAGATCGAAAAATGATAAGTATTTTTGACTTCTTGTAGTAGAATGCTACTGCTATAATTTTAGGGGTAATTACGGAGGCAAATGTGGAATTTCTGGATGTAGTTGACGAATCTGGCAACCCCACCGGGGAAACGGTAAGCAGAAGTGATGCCCACAGAAAAGGAATTGCCCACCGGACATCCCATGTATGGATTATCAGGAGAATAAACGAACGGGTGCAGATCCTGCTACAGAAGCGAAGCATGCAGAAGGAATCGTTCCCCGGCAAGTATGATACCTCGTCAGCCGGTCATATTCCTGCCGGTTTTGAACCGGTAGGTTCTGCACTGAGGGAACTTGAGGAGGAACTCGGGATCAGGGCGGAAAGAGAGCAGTTAGAGTCAATCGGAACGATCAGAGTTAACTATCAACGGCAGTTTCACGGAAGTCTCTACATCGATAATGAATATGTAAACGTTTTTGTTTATCACGGAAAAGTTGATCCGGAAGGACTGTCACTCCAGGCCTCTGAAGTTGATGATGTTCAGTGGTTTGATCTTGATGAAACTATCAGAGAAATTCAGTTCAGCAGAGAACGTTTCTGTGTTCCGTATGACAGCCTTGTCCTTTTAAAGAGATATCTGTCCGAACGTTAAAGTTCAATATATAAAGCAACTGTTACTGAAATAATATCAAAAGGGAATATTGTGAATGGATGGTGGCCCCTCCCGGACTTGAACTGGGGACCAAACGATTATGAGTCGTCTGCTCTGACCGACTGAGCTAAGGGGCCGTTTTCAAGAAACAAGCGTATTATAAGCTAAAGTTTAATATAAGTCTATGCTATTTTTGTTGTTTGTTCTTTTGTTGATCAATAAAGTATTTCATAACCTCCATAAGTTCTGAATTTCTTGCAAGCTGTTTGAGTGCATTGGCCTCAATCTGGCGGACGCGTTCGCCGGTTAATCCCAGGATCATGCCGATCTGTTCACGAGGCAGCGGCGAATCACCGTTAAGCCCGTAGCGAAGCGTAAGGATGGTTCGGTTGTTCGGTTTCATTGAATTGATAACATTGGCTATAATCTTCTTGCACTGTTCTTCATTAATCAGATCGGTAATATCTCTCTGTTCTGTATCCGGTATGTTTTCAGCGAGATCGAAGAAGTAGTCAGTCTTATTGCTTTCATTAAGATTTGAACTTCTTGAATTGATCAGCTTGATGTCATTTATTTCCTGACTTCCCATGTTCAGTTCTCTGGAAAGTTCGGTAAGGGATGGTTCTCTTCCCAGTTTTTTAGTTAACTGCTGGCTTATCGATGCAATATAGGTGATTTTTGAGATGACATTGAGCGGTATTTTTACATTTTTAAACTGGGATGATACCGAGTAGTCGATATTCTGCCTAACCTGATAGTAAGCAAAGGTCATGAAACATGTTCCGTGACGGTAGTTGTATCGGTCTACAGCGTTCAGCAGTCCGAGATATCCCTCCTGCCGAAGATCCTGTCTGTCTATGGCAGACAGCATTTTACCCTTTATGCTTGCCAAACTGGCAACAAGTCCCTGATGCCGTTGAATAAGTTCATCCTGACCTGACTCCATCTGTTTCTGTGCTTCGTTCAGCCGAGACATGGTGTCGAGGTATTCCTCCTTAGAAAGCTCCTGGATCCCTGCTTTATATGAACTTGTAAAAAACTGGATCAGTTTCATCAGAGTCTGGTTGCAAAGTCTGAATCTGCTGAACTGCTGAGCGAAAGTGTTGGAAAAATGCTGTTTTCTGCTGAGTCTCTGTTGAATCAGCTCAAATAGCTGTGCTGCCAGCTGACTGCGATCTTCATCTTTTTCTTCTACTTTGCTACCGCTTTTGTAGTAGCTGACGATTTCGTTTTGCGGAGACGGTTTGCTCAGCTCCGACTTAAGACAAAGAAGAGTGCATCGGAACTTACACAGAATTTTCTGTATGTTTTCAACACCGTTTTCTATTGTTTGTGCGCAGGCTCTGTCTCGCTTGAACTGCTCGATGTTCTGTTCCTGTTTATCTTCTTTTTCTGTCATTCGTTGATCTTGTTTTTTGATAAATTTAAATAAAACAGAGGAATTTTAGCAATTAACACCTAATAAATCATTGGCTTTGTTGTAAAGATGTATTGATACAAATTTACAACATTTATAAGCACATTCGTTTAGAAGCTTGAAATAAATTTCCGTTTCTAAACGAAATTCT
>ONPL01000051.1 GCA_900319705.1 uncultured Pseudomonadota bacterium
TCCAAATAAATACATGGTTATTTTTGAAGCCAACAAACCTATGCTGACTGACCCTGACAAGATTTATCCAGGTCAGAAACTGCGTATTCCTGCTTTAAAGAAATAGCCGGAAACAGCAGTCGGACTGAATACTTTTTCAATACCGCCGGTTCGAACCGGCGGTTTTTATTTGTTACAAAAAGCTCTTTTCATCGGGGACTGAGTGCTGCAATCAGTGCTGTTCCCGCTGTGCTTTTTTCTTCTGATGCAGATCATACATGGCAAAAATGTTTGCAAGCAGTGTTCCGCCGATACTGTGGTAAACGCAGGCAAACGCGGAGGCTATGGCGGCTTCAGGCATCGGGGCAAAATGCTTGATTGCAAGCTGGGTACCCATTCCTGCATTCTGACAGCCCACCTCGATCGACAGCGTGCGGCATTTTGCCGTATCCATGCCGGTAACTTTGGCCAGTAGATATCCGAACAGATAACCAAGGGCGTTGTGAAGCATAACCGCACCGAACATTGCGGCAATCACAGCCAGCGGTTTGTCGCTGTTCATAAACATCACACCCTGATGGCACATTATTCCGCCGACAATCAGCGCAAGTCCGATCACGCTGACACCGGGCATGCACTTGACGGTATCGGAATACCCTCTGGTTTTTCCGAACATCACATTAAGCAGCACACCGACAATAACCGGAACCAGCACAATCTGTACAATCGAATAGAAGATCCCCCAGGCATCAACTTCGATATCCTGACCGGAAAACCACAGCAGCAGAAGCGGCGTCATAATCGGGGAAAGCAGCGTATTTACAGTGGTCATACCGACACTGAAGGCGACATCCCCTTTGGCAAGATAACTCATAACATTACTGGAAACTCCGCCGGGACAGCATCCGACAATCAGAAGTCCGGTTGCCACGGCAGGGCTCAGGGAGAATACCTTGATAATAATCCATGCCACCACCGGCATAATGGTAAACTGAGCCAAAGTACCCAGGGCGATCTGCCACGGTCTGCTTGCAAGAATTTTAAAATCCTTAAGTGACAGTGTCATACCCATTGACAGCATTATCACCGACAGGATCCAGGTGGCATAGGAACCCTTAACCCAGTCGCATACCGGCGGATACAGATATGCCAGTATTCCCAGGCCGGTAACAAAAAGCACCGCATAATGGGAAAGAACAGCACTTAACAGATGTAAATACCTCATATTACTACTCCTTTAATTCTGCCGGAATTATAGCACCGTTTACCCCGGCGGGGATCACTATTCCAAACAGATTAAAATTGCAACAGAAAAACGCAATTTATGGTAAAAACATCGTTTTTATCAAAAAAAACAACCGGTATTTTAGACAAAGCGTCACAGCGTTATTATAATTTTGAGCGATGATGCTGTATCTGTCCGGAACGCTGTCTGTTCCGGTAAATAGCATTGAATGTTCAAAGTGCAGCATTATGAAGGGAAGAAGATATTTTTTCACTTCCGTGTTTGTGCTTTTTATAAGCGGCATCTGAATGCCGTTTGGTTTCCATCTAAGGATAATACAATGAAACTAAAAAGAACCCTACTTTCTTTATCTGTACTGTCCGTCTGCGGTTCAACGTATGCCGCCGGCGGTCTTGATGTTACAAGAGTAATAGACGAGAACCAGGTAGGACTTGCCAACACCTGCCTGATCATGAACGACAGCATGGAAAGTTCTCCGGATGCAAAGGACATCAGTTCATTTGTCAGCATTGAAAACAGAAATACCGGCAAACAGGCGAATGCAAACATAGTTCTGAACGGAAACTCAATCTGCCTGACCGGACTGGATTTCGGAACCAAATATCTGGCAACCTTGAAAAAAGGACTGAGATCCGCCGAATCATCCCTGACTGCAGACAAGCAGGTTGAATTCACCACCATCGACCGCGGTCTGACAGCAGAATTCCTGAACGGAAATATTCTTGCAACCAAGAGCAAGGAAAAGAAAATCGGTGTTCAGACCATCAACATGGACAAGTTCAGAATCACTCTGTTCAAGATTTCCCACAACGATCTTCCTACCTATGAAAGCAGATCACTGGAGGATTTTTCCGATGAATGGTCATCATCCTACTATCTGTCACAGCATGCAACAGTGCTTGGCAGCAAACTGTATACAGTAAATGTTAAACCTAATGAAAAACAGCTTACTTTAGTAGATCTGAATGATCTGACCAGGGATTTAACCTCAGGGATCTACGCGGTAATGCTCTCTGACGGTGACTCGGCTGAGTTCACCGGCGACGATGCTGATTTCGATTCAATGACTGAAGGCAACTCACTGTCCATGGTGAAATCACTGATCATCTCCAACATCGGTGTAACCTCCTACCAGGACAACAGCGGGATTGCAGTTGCCGTAAGATCTCTCAATGATTCCAAACCTCTTGCCAAGGCTCAGGTTAAACTGATCAGCAAAACCAACGATGTTCTTGAAACCGTTACCACCGATGAAAACGGTTATGCCCAGTTCTCCCAGGCTGCATCATCAGGAAAACGGGCCCAGAGACCGGTGCTGGTAAATGTTACCAGCGGCAGCGACTTTTTCAGTCTCGATCTGAGAAAGGAAAATCTCTATATAGAAAACAATGCTGAAACCGTGGATAAACTGGATCCTAACTACAAGATCTTCGCCTACACCAACAGAACCCTGGTTCGTCCGGGCGAAAAGGTTTTCTATGAAGCCATTGTCCGCAACAAGGATTTCGTTGCATCCGATCTCAAGGCTCTCAAGCTGATGGTTTACAGACCTGACGGACTTCTGTTCAAAGAAGTGACTCTGCAGAATCCTAAGGCCGGCGCCTTCGACTATGAATTCGCTTTTGACAAATCGTCACCTACCGGAACCTGGCGTTTTGCTCTCGGATTTGACAAGAACAAAATCCTCAATAACACCGAGGTTACCGTTGACTCCTTTATTCCTTCCAGCATACTTCCTGCTATCAAGACGGAAAAGAAGATCATCGCCATCAACGATGACATCCAGGTTGACACCAAGTTCACCTACGGCACCCCTGCACCGGGGATCGCGGTTGACGGAAACTTCACTGTGATGGCTGATAACCACCCGGTTGAAAAATATTCCAAATACTATTTCGGTATCAACGATGATCAGGCCTCCAGCTACACCTTCTATGAAGGACTCGAAACCAAATATACCGGTAAATCAGGAACCCTGCTGCTCAATCTGTCCGACAAACTCGGCTCAGCAGCCTATCCGCGCCAGATGAACCTTCATCTGAATGTGATGGATCCGAACTCCAAGCTGATCTACCTGAACAAATCATACAAGATTGCCTATCCGTCAGCGATGCCTGGAATCAAGTTTGATTTCGACAAGGATAACGCCACCCATGCTAAATTCCCTGTAATCATTGCTGATCAGTCAGGAACCCTGCACAAGGGCAATGTTTCATACACCATTCAGAAGAAACACGTTTCCTACCAGTTCGCCTTCCGCGACGGCAGATGGCAGTATCTGAGAAACCAGTATCTGACCCCGGTTATTTCCGGAGAACTGAATGTCGGCGCTGATGAAAAGAGCGTAATCGACTACGAGCTCGAAAACGGAAGCTATGTTGTTACCCTGAACTACAAGGATCAGGAAACCTCGGCAAACTTCTACGCAGGTTCAATGTCAAATCTCGATGCTAAATATCCTGACCGCATCGAACTGTATGCAGATCAGAAGAAATACCGTCCTGGCGATACCGCAGTTCTTGAATTTGAAAGCGCCTACGACGGTTTTGCAGATCTGTTCCTCGACAATGTAAAGGGAAACAGAATCAAACATTATGAAATCAAGAAAGGCCACAACAAGATCAAGGTTGATGTGGGCAATGATTTCAAGAAGGGTTCATATGCACTGCTTTCAACCTACTCCAACGGTGAAAACAAATATCTTGGCGTTCAGCGCTCCGTAGGTCTGACCTATCTTGATCTCGATACTTCAGCCAAGACTCTGAATGTAAGTGCCGAACTGCCTAAGGATGTTAAACCTAACAGCGGTCTTGACATCAAGATCAAGGTTGACGGTGCCGACAGCAACACCTATCTGACCGCATCCCTGATCGACCACGGTATTCTGAGCATCAACAACCAGAAGGCACCGTCACCTGAGAAGATGATCTACGGCAAGGAGCCGTTCTCAACCGAAATCAATGACGCGTATGCATATCTGATGAAGAATGTTGATCACAAGAACCAGGGTTACGGCGGTGACGATGACAGTCCGATCGGCAACAGCTCTCTCAGCAACATCACCGAGGATCTGCTGTCCTACTACACCAGAACTGTCAAGGTTGAAAACGGCTATGCTACAGTTCACTACGATCTGAAGGACATCAGCAGTACCGCTTCCTTCATGGTCAGCGCATGGTCTGCCGACAAGCTCGGTTCCTACGCCGGTGACGTGGTGGTAAGAGACAATACCGTAACCAAGCTCAATCTTCCGTACTATCTGCATAACGGCGACAAGATGCAGGGCGGTCTGTCCTTCAACAACCTCGGCAAGGATACCCAGGTGTACAACTACAAGGTTAACTGCACCGGCGCCCTTTCATGCAAGGCAGAAGGTTCAATCCGTGTCAACGGTGAAAAGCTTGACAATGTTGCTGTAGATGTAACCGCCAAGGACGTAGGTGACGGATTTGTGGAAATCGCTGTAGACGGCAAGGACTACAAGTTCAACACCAGCAAGAAGTTCCACGTTCTCAGTCCGCTGTCTCTGATTACAGAAAACAGACTGATGTTCCTCAAGGCCGGTTCAAGCACCGATCTGACCTTCAACAACAAATTCCTGAACGGAACTCCGGTAAGCATCAATGTCGGAAAACTTCCTCTGACCAATACCGAAAAACTGATCAAGACTGTAACAGAATCAAATGCCTACAATCTCTTCGATCAGGCATCGGCAGGTCTTGCCGCTCTGCATGTTCTGCAGCAGGCTGAAAAATCAGCTGAGCTTGACAAGAACAGGATCAGAAATCTGCAGCGCTTCGTCAATGAACAGGCTGCCAAGGTTCAAAGCAAGATCTCCAACTACGGCGGAGTTGCAGAAAGCTTCAACGACTATCAGGAAAGTGAATATGCAACCGCATATGCAGGTCTGTTCCTGGTTCAGGCACACAAGGCAGGCTTCAATGTAAACAAGGCGGTTCTCAACAAGATCAAGGAACGTCTGACCTCCAGCCAGAACTCTGATTCACACAACACAGCTGCGCTGTCCATGTATGTTCTGACTCTGATGGATGTAAACGTAAAGACCAACCTGGTTTACAGATTCGATCATATCAATGATCAGGACGGAATTCCTGCTGAATCCATGAGCTACTACTCACAGACCTTCGGTCTCTATGGTGATACCCAGAGACAGAAGCTGGCTGTGGAAATGGGCATTCAGATCCTCGACAAGGTAAACCGCATGATTAACACCAATGTGTCCAACTATACTGTTGATCAGTACATTACACACATTAACAACATACTGAAGGTAATTCCTTTCCGTACCAACAATGTTACTCATGACGCCCTGTCTCTGATCAAAGCCTCTCTGAAGGCCAAGAGCTCTAAAGATCTGGACAAGCTGTACGGCTTTATCGAGAAGAGTTCCGCTTCATATGATCTTCCAAGTATCGAAGAGCTGATTGCCATGTCCGCCGAATTCGGCAGCACACCGCATACCAGTTCCGAAGAAACCGTCAAGGACAACAAGATCACGGTTAAGAACGGTTCATCAGAAGATGCAGTCGCCACCGTTACCGCCCACGGCTATGTAACCAAGAGCACCGCACCGAAGGGACTGTCCTACACCCAGGAACTGTACAGCACCAGCGGAACCCGTCTGGCTGATCCTGTGACCATTCCTCTCAACCAGGAAATCATTGTGGTTGATACCTTCGAATATATTTATCCGTATTCAGGAACCATCACCACCGAGCACAAGATCCCTGCCAACACCGTATTCGTACGTGCTCTTAACAAGGATGAGCTGAAGAAGAAGTACCCTTCAATTCCGCTGAACGACAATTTCGGTTATCCGGAAGTTTCAAAGGGTGACTCTTCAGTGATTATGCGCGAATACAGATATAAGGCAAGAAAGATCTCCTCTGCCTATATCATCAAGGCGGCACATCCTGGAACCTCCGCACCTCTTATGAGCAGCGGCTTTATCAAAGACGGAAATACCAGCATGTTCAGTTCCTACAATGCAGGAAGAACACTTACTGTTAAATAGACATGCTCGTAAAAATCTGTAAATATATTGCGATTGCAGTCACAGCGGTTACAGCCGTTGTGGCTGTATTTTCATATATCGCCATCAGTGAAATCGATTTATCAAAAATAGAACACCGTTCACGGGTAATCTACGACTCGGAGGGCGGCATCGTCGCATACACACTTTCAGACGACACTGATTCATACCGGTTTTATACCAGGGAGGATGAAGTAAGTCCTCTCTATATTTCAATGCTGATTGCCAATGAAGATCGCCGTTTCCGCGAACACTGCGGAGTTGATTTTCCGGCACTGGCCCGCGCCTTCTTCAGCAACATCAGCAGCAACCGCATCACCTCCGGCGGCTCGACACTCGCCATGCAGGTTGCCAAAATTACCGCAAACAATAAAAGAACCTATCTGAACAAACTCAAGGAAATCGTCCAGGCGATTTATCTGACCGGAAAATACGGTAGAAAACAGATCCTTGAATGGTACATGACTGTAGCCCCCTTCGGCTCAAACATCGAGGGAGTTAAGGCGGCCTCCCTCAAATGGTTCGGTCATCTTCCGGATCGTCTGACCCCGTCGGAGGCGGCTTTTCTGACCGCACTGCCAAGGGCTCCGGAGCATATCAGACCGGACCGTAACTACAACGCCACCAAGTACTACAAAAACGAGGTACTCCGGCTGTCATATGAAAAAGGGGTTATCGGAATGGATGTCTGGAAATCCTCCCTGGAGGATCAGCTTCCAACCGGGTTGAAGCAGATCCCGATGAACAGCCTCACTCTGGGCAACTATCTGTTTCCGAGAGTTGCAGATCGGGAAATTCATACCTGGCTCGATCCCCACATCCAGCAGTTTCTGCAGAGCCTTGCCGGGACCTTTCACGAAAACCACCGGGACGGTGCCGTCCTCTCCGCGGTGGTACTGGACTCACTGACCCACCGGGTTACCGGAATTCTCGGATCTTCAGATCTTAAAACCACCCAGCTGTGCCTGCCTTTCTCGCTTCGTTCACCGGGTTCGACACTTAAACCTTTTGCCTATGCCCTGGCATTCCAGGAGCGCAAAATTCACCCCAACACCCTGCTCCACGACAATTCGAAACTTTTCGGTCTGTGGAATCCGGCCAATTTCACCGGAAAATTCAGAGGTAAAATCACAGCGGAAAAGGCTCTGACCTCATCGCTGAATCTGCCGGCACTTGAGGTAATCTCCATGGTGGGACCGCTGAAATTTATCAACACTCTCAACACCGGCGCAAAAAGAGTATATGTAAAAAATGACTCCTACGACTACTCGGTGATCCTGGGCAGCCCGGTGGTCAGTCTCTACAATCTTGCCAGGTTCTACGCCATGCTCAATGAGGACGGGATCCTGAACCATTACTCACTCTACCAGGGTGATCTCCCGGAACAGTCCGTGCGTCTTCTCAGCAGTGACAGCGCCCGCGTCACCTGGGAAATTCTCAAGAGCACCGGACGGCCATATAACGGTGTCGGCATGCCCGGGGTATCCTACAAGACCGGTACCTCATCAAAGTTCACCGATGCCCTGGCCGCGGGCAGTTTCAACAACAATACAGTTGCCGTTGCCATCCGTTTTCCGGACAATCATCCCGGCCCGTACCGCTACGACGGTTACAAGGATGCCTCCCCGGTTCTGTTCGATCTGTTCGCCAATATTCAAAGTCAGCAGTTTATCAAGGAGCCGCTTGAAAGCGAGCTGTTTATCCGCCGGCCTCCGGATGCACTGAAGGAGGTAATCGAGCAGGAGAAAACCATCGATCGCCGCAGACTGAGAATAATGTTCCCGGTATCCGGTGATACCGTCATGCCAGACTTCAACAACCGTGTCTTTATCAAATCCATCGGCGGTGAGGGGAAAATCTTCCTGACCGTGGATGATCGGCAGTACGAAACCGACTATTTTGTGCCGGAACGGGAGGGAATGTACGAAGTCAGTGTCATGGATGAACAGGGAAGATCCGACAGTGTTTCATTCCGGGTGGTGTTCGGACAGTCGGAACCGTAGCGGTTCCCGCTCGGCATGATAACTTAACGGACTGCAGCAAATCATTTACAATGCAGGAAGGCAGGGAATAATTTCTATTCAAAAAAAGCAGGATGAGGCGGAAAAGATGCAATCAGTCAACTGGAAAATAATATTCATCTGTATCGTGGCAGCAATGGCAGGTCTGGTATTCGGTGTGGATATCGGGGTAATCGCCCAGGCCAAGGAATTTATCCGACAGGATCTCCATCTCAATGATGCCGTGGTTTCCTGGATTGTCGGTTCAATGATGTTCGGCGCCCTGTTCGGCTCACTGTCCGCCGGTATGATTACCGGAAAGATCGGACGCAAGAACTCGATGATCCTGAGCGCCGCACTTTTCATGGCAGGATGCACCGGATGTACCCTGACTGATGATGCGGCGGTCCTGATCTGCAACCGCATAATCGTCGGATTCTCCATCGGTGTTGCCGCCTTCGCCTCCCCGCTCTATCTGTCGGAAGTGGCACCGAAATCAATCCGCGGCATCATGATCTCCGGCTATCAGCTGATGATTACCGTCGGGATCCTGATCTCCTACATCTCCAACAGTATCATACAGTCCATGACCTGTACTCCAGGCAGCACCGGCCCGTGCTCTGATTTTCTGATCCAGGATGTTTCAACCGGATGGAGAATAATGCTGCTGGTTACCATGATCCCCACCGCCCTGTTTCTGACCGGTCTGTTCCTGATCCCGAAATCACCGCGCTGGCTGATCAGCAAAAAACGCGGTGACGAGGCGCTGGAGATCCTGAAAAAAATCCGCAACAGCGAAAAGGAGGCGCAGGAGGAGGCTGCTGAAATCAGCGCCACCGCCGGAAGTTCTGTCAGCCGCGGAGGATGGCGCATGTTCCTTGAGAACCGCAATTTCCGCAGAACCGTATTTCTCGGGATCGCCCTGCAGGCCATGCAGCAGCTGACCGGGATCAACGTAATCATGTACTACGGGCCGGAACTTATAAAAAATGCCGGATTCACCTCTGATTTCGCTGCCGCCGCCGGTATTATCGCCATCGCGGTGTGCAATTTACTGGCAACATCAGTGGCCATCATGTTCGTGGAGAAACTCGGCCGCAAGCCGATAATGATCTGGGGGTACACAGTTATAGCCGCATCAATGCTGGCCGTAGCATTCTTTATCCATACCGGTGCCGGCATGGCGGCGCTGGCGGCACTGATGATCTTCATTTTCGCCTTTGCCTTCTCGTCCGGACCGATTACCTGGGTGCTGTGCTCCGAAATCCAGCCGACGGCAGGCAGAGATTTCGGTATCACCTGCTCCACCTGCTCCGCCTGGATCTTCAATATGTCGGTTTCCTCTTCATTCCTGATGATCGCAGGGCTGATCGGCACCAGCGCTTCAATGTGCATCTATGGAATTCTGTCAGTGATTGCGGTTGCTGCAGTCATTCTGTTTGTTCCGGAGACCCGCGGTGTTTCGCTTGAACACATTGAAGAAAATCTGATGAAAGGGGTGAAGCTGCGGGATCTGGGCAGATAGAAAAAGGTGCCGCCAGCCGGTTCCCTGCATTGTACCGCATATACACACCGCACAAACTGTATATATTTTATTCAAATAAAAAATATTTTTAAAAAAGACATTGCATTATTTTAATATATTGTTATAATGAAATACTAAATTGAATTTTACAAATAAATTCAATTAAAAAATTCAGAACGGACGTTGTAAGTTGTCGCCTGTTTTGAATATCTACCGGGGGTGACTTGGCTTCGACAGGGAGTGTGAGGACCTAGGTGCATGTCAAGCTTAGATAACTTGTTAAACTATCTAAAAAAAATAGTCGCAAACGACGAAACTTTCGCTATCGCAGCTTAATAACCTGTTAGGTAGCCGCTTCTCTCAAACTTGCTGATGACTTTGTCTGTAAGCGTTCCCTTTCATCAGATCGCTGGGATCCTTTGCCTGGAGGTGAACAGTTAAATACAATCAGGATAGCATATCGGTAGTGCGTCTACTCACAGCCGGTATGTGAAACCTAACAGTATGACTAAACATGTAGTACCGAAGTTTGATCCTTTTTGGACGCGGGTTCAATTCCCGCCACCTCCACCAAGATTTCTGCATAACAGCGTCCGCTGTGTGTTAATTTTCCCATCATTTTGATTTCCCGCAGATATGTCACTGACCTGTCAGATTGACGGCTGTCTTTTTCTGCAGGCGCAGACAGCCAGGCTGCGATCCCGATTTCCGGAACCGGCGTTAACATTTTTTACAATAGAAAAAAAAATTAATTATAGTAAAATATAACCGTAAAAATTTTTTCAGTACATGTAAAAGAGAGATTTAAGATTAATGGAACATATTGAAGCTTTAGTTAATTTTCTGCTTCCATATCAGGCGTACAGCTACGCACTGGTTTTCGGAATACTGATCCTGTGCGGATTCGGACTTCCTATTCCTGAAGACGTGGTACTGGTTTCAGGAGGAATACTTTCCGGTCTCGGATCTGAATCAAGTCATCTGACCGAACTGTGCTACATGCTCGGCGTTTCCTTCGCAGGTGTTCTGCTCGGAGACAGCACCATGTACATTCTCGGGCGCGTGTTCGGATACCGCATCCAGAAATTCAAACCGATGAGAGCACTGCTTTCACCGAAACGCTTTGCCCAGGTTCAGAAACTTTTCAACAAATACGGGATCTGGGTACTGTTTGTAGCCCGCTTCATTCCGGTGCTGCGTTCACCTACCTTCCTGGTTGCCGGTATGAGCCGTCGCGTGGGGTTCTTCAAATTTATCGGCATGGACGGTTTTGCAGCGGTAATCTCCGTTCCAATCTGGGTTCTGATCGGTCACTACGGTGCACAGAACCGTGAAGCTCTGGCAAACTGGCTCCATGACAGTAAAATGGCAATTCTGATCTTTACCGTGGTAATTATTTCCGCCCTGGTACTTTACATCAGATCAAGAATGAAGAAGGAAAAACTGCAGAAGGCTGAAAAACAGCAGGCCGCCGCCAGGCAGGAAAACAGCAAATAATGGAACTGATTGAATCCTTTGTCAGATTCATTACCGAATATCAGGATTATTCCTACGGAGTAATCCTGATTATTTTACTCGCAAGCGGCGCCGGACTGCCGCTGTCCAAGGATGCGCTGCTGATTGCCTCCGGAATTATCGCCGGCATCATCGCACCATATAACGAAAACGCCCTCACTCTAATGCTGATCTCCTGCATTTTCGGTGTTACCGCCGGTGACTGCATCATGTTTTATCTGGGAAGAATGCTGAGTTTCAGAATTCAGCGCTACTGGCCCTTCAGCAGAATAATCACGCCGAAACGCTTTGCCGCACTGAGAAAGTACTACCGGATGTACGGTCTGTGGTTCATTGTAATCGCCAGATTCATTCCGGTGATCAGGATCCCTCTTTACATATTCTGCGGCATGACCAGAAAAATAAAAATCGGATTTTTTATTCTGATTAACGGCGCGGTATCAGTGATCTACACCGTCATCTGGGTGGGACTGGGCTATATCTGCACCCGCAACCGCGAACTGCTGCTGGAGTATGTTCCGAAAATCAATTTCGGCTTCATTGCGCTGGCACTGACGCTGATCCTGGGACTGCTCGCCTACCACCGGTTCCGCTCCCGGTCAGAAAGGAAAAAGCAGTAACTGCTCTATTTTTCCGGCTCCTTGTATTCGCCGGCCTCAATCAGCTTCTGTTTTGATTTTTCATGCAGTTCCATGATATCCGGATCATTGGTAAAGACAAATTCGTCGGCATGGGCATAGGCAAAACGGTAGTTTCCGAGATCATAGTAATGGCGGATCCCTTTGATGATGGTATCCTTGTTGGCCTGGAATCTTTTGATGGCATTGTCCCGTTCCTGTTCAAGCTGATAGGCTTTATACTCACGTACATTTTTACCTTCAATCGGATGGCCGATCAGACTCATGAACCAGCCGTAGGCCGGCAGAGCAAGAAAGAACACAATGGCGATGACACGGAAAGTCTCCGTTACCCGGGTTGATTTGAACACCAGATAAAATGTTGCCGGCATGATAAACAAAGATGCAATCATGGTTGAGATTGCAATCGGATCATAATAAACAAAACAACACAGACCGACCCAGAAAATAAGAATGCCGGCCAGACGGCAGATCTCGTTGATAATCATTTTAGCGTTCATAAAAAATTACACCCGACAACAGAATTTGCAGTAAACGTTCTCACTGCTCCGGCGGATAAATCTCCGGTTCGCAGCAGAGACTGAACCTGATCCTCTTCAAAATAAGTGAACCGCAGATCTTTGTCAATTATTCCCATTCTGAAATGTCGGTCAGGTTGTAAACTTATATGCCAGCGTGAGCTGCGGTACTGTCTGACTGCGGATCTACTTGAAAATCATAATTGAGGCCATATATTTTCTGATAACAGCAGGAGATTTTTAAATGAGTTCATCACAGCAGATCAGCAAAGAGCCGGATACAGAGAAAGAAATCGGAAAGTTTATCGCCCTCATACTCAGACATAAACCCCAGTTTGCAGGTGTTACTCTCGACGAACACGGCTGGGCGGATGTGGATGAACTTGTAGCCGGGATCAGCCGCAGATACCCCTTTGACCGGACTATGCTTGAAAACATAGTTGC
>ONPL01000189.1 GCA_900319705.1 uncultured Pseudomonadota bacterium
CAGAACAGATAAAACGAGATAAAAAGTTTTTGGAAGTTATTGGTTATAGCGGGATCTTAACTGCAATATGTAGTATTTTTGTACACGCTTTTCTATTTTCACCTGATCATAAATTCTTGTTGTAGCGGATCAGGTTTTCAACCAGACGGATCATTTTTTCGGGGATGATGGCGGATCGGATTTTCCACAGAGTCGGATCAGACTCATGACGAACCGATGAAATAAAAAAACTGCCTGAGATTTCTCAAACAGTTAATATCTATCCTGAAAGTACTAGCCTTAGTGGCTAGTAAATTTAAAAATACTAATGGCACGGATTATGCTAATTCTTGGTTAAGATCCCGCTATAACCAATAACTTCCAAAAACTTTTTATCTCGTTTTATCTGTTCTGTAATCAATCGCACATGTGGATGTTTACCTCCATGCAGATTTACAGATTCAACACAATCGAACCATTCAAAAATCTCATGTAGAGACTTATTCTCTAACCATGATTTTACCTTTTTTTCCAATTTGAGATTGTCACTGAGATCATGCACTGGATCTCCTGTAACCTGACCAAGTGTTTGTTTCAATGTTTTGATCTTTTTGTAAAGAAAATCAAAATATCCGAGACTTACAAACTGGACAAACTGTCTGCCTTTAAACCTCCAGTCATCACATACTCTAGGCTTGTTGCCATCCGCTATATTTTTGAGTTTTTCGTAGTGATCCTCAATGTGTTCACGCTTTCTGTATATTGCCAGAGCAGACTCCTTGTCCTTTTCATCATTGGTCAGCAGAAGGAGTAATCCAAAATATCTAGATCTCTTCAGGCATCCATCCTGATTTGGAGTTACTGATATTTTACCCCTTGATTTGGTGACGATAAAACATTCATCTGCGATTTTCTGTGCAGCCGGGGTTAATTCATCTTCTGCTAAAAGATGTGCTTTTATATCTGCCAGTTGAGACGCAAACAGTTTCTCCTCCTGGTGTTTGTTCTCTCTGAGCCGGTAGATGTGCAGATGAAGTTTTTTGATAACAGTAATTTTGTCTCCGGCCTTATGACCTTCCGTATTGTACTTGCAGAGACGTTCAAAATTGTGCTCAAAGCATATTGAGACACCCTGAATATTCGCATCACTGTCAAGCTGATTGGAAAAAAGGTCGAGTTCATTCAGATGTTCATCTACAATTTTTTTCAACCACGCCCCGTCCCGCAGAGTTACTCTAGTGAGAAAACGCATGCGTTCGAAGATGAATGCGGTGATGTTATCGAGAGAATAAAAACCATTATCGGAAACAATCAGAGGTTTGCTGATATTCAGGTAACTCAATTCCCGCAATGCATTCTTGATTGAAATAATGTCAGGTATGTTTCCCGGCTGATGATAAAAAGCAAGTGGCTGGTGTGCATCCAGCGAATAAAGTGTCAGTGTTTTTATCGTCGGCAGACTGTCATCCTGCTTGTTGAAGCCGTATCGTGCCGCATCCAGTTGTTGAGAGTATGTGGATGTTGTGGTACTGTCAATCGCTATTACAGATCTTTTTTCCAGTCCATTGCACCTGCACTTAAAATAGTTCTGCACATAGCTTTCATTTTGTCCCAGTGTGTCGAAAACCTGTTTGTAAAGATTTTCAGTAATCAATTCGTCCTCGGCAATAGCATGCTTAATCTGCCAGGTACGCATATTTGGCAGGGTCTCGCCGTTCGTGGCAACCCAATACCTCGCGATATTTATACACTTGTTTGCAGTATCATTGTCGTCTCCGAAGGCTACTTTCAAATCCTCATCAATACCCGATGCTTTTCCTACCCATTCCAAAAGTGATGTAACACCAATTTTTTTTCTCTGTATAGTGTCGTTGTCCTCTGAATTGCCAGTTTTTGTACTGATAACACGTTTAGGTTTGGTTGGGATTATCTTCCCTGTTTCAGGATCTTCTATACCAAGAAGCTTTCTCTGTAAGGTTATATTCCTGCGGGTTTCCGGATCATACTTTACAACTCGTTCGTACACGTAAACCCTACCATTATTCAGGTGTCGGCGTTCCTGTTTGATTCTTACATCTCCAACTATTGGTCTGGCCATAGAAGAATTCCTTATATTATTTAACTAGCTACTATATTATAGCATAGTAGCTAGTTAAATAATATAAAAATATGCGAACAGAGTCGCATTTTTAAATAATTTTAAAGAACTATTGTTTAAAATATAATTTGTTTGATTTGTTTTTAAACAATAATTTTGCTAGCCACTAATTGGGATAGTACTTTCAGGTTATAAACGTAAAGACAGTTAGCCTAATGCGAGTTATTTTTCTCAAATATTTCTGGTAAACAACAATCCATAAAATATAAAGAAAAGATAGAAAATTTTTATCTCTTAGTTGATACTAACTTAACAAAAAATAATATTAAAAAAGCCACTGCACGCTCATCATTCTATATTTATTAGCAAAGAAAAATGAAACAACAGTGGCACTAATTATATCGACACTAAAAAATTAAAACCTGCCGAAACCAGGAATTTTGCTTAATTTGCCCACAAGTCCCATGATTTTTTTCATTCCTCCCTGTGAGGACAACATTTTCATAACCTGTTGCTGCTGTGAAAATTCACGTAGCATCACATTTACCTCGTGAACATCAAGACCACACCCCTGCGCAATTCTTTTCT
>ONPL01000202.1 GCA_900319705.1 uncultured Pseudomonadota bacterium
CGAATGGCACGCAAAATAACGATCGTTTGTATCGAAGTGTAATGTAATAAAATTCAGTTCCTTGATACCTTAACTTTTGATCAAAATTACCCCATGATCATAATCTACTAAAGAATTTCAGAAATAGAACCGTTAACCCCTTGTAATATCAAAGGTTTTTGTTTTTTTACCCTCAAAAAAAATTTTTTTTGACCACTCGGTACTTGAAACCGAATTTGCACCCTATAATGTATAGTACGAAATTCCCTACAATGTTCCTTCAAGAACTTCCTCTACGGGAGTTCCCACTTTAGCTTCAGTTAGTTTACTTTTTCTTCCCTTTCTGACTCTCTGTCTAAATAAAGATTCGTGAACTTCCGCATCTTCTCTTAATTTAAGATTGAGTGCTGTAAGAATTTCTCTTTGCGTTTTGGAAATGGCATCTTTTAGACTCCAGCCGTCCTTTCCCTTGTAAAATTTTATCTGCTCGAGTTCTCTTATCGCCGTCTCGTCAGTCATTCCTTTTTCTTTCAGGTAATCGGCTATTCTCCTATGGAAAGTTCGTCTCAATATCAGTGATACAAACATCACAAACAGTTTACCGTTTATCTGCCTGTCACCATGAACATGAAGACGTTTATCGCTGAGTCCGTTTTTAGTTGTGTCGAAACAGTCCTCAACACTTTCCTTGGAGCGGTAAACTCTTAATATTTCCTGCTCGTTCAGTTTATGATAGTTTCTTTTGACAAAGAGAGTAATCTTACCACACAAAGCGCAAGCCTGTGCGAAAGCCTCACTGTCCTCTTCATAAGAAAAACCTTTTCTGCCGGCGCAGCGAATGATCTTATAGTAAGGGCTGAAACTTTTTGCCCACTGACTGAAGTTCTCCTTTGGTGCCTTTTCTATGTTCTCCAGTTCTGATTTTTTCTTTTCCCTGATCCTTGACAGCTGTTTCCTTTTATCTACCTCGAGAGTCAGATCACGATACATCATAAGTTCACCGTCAACATTGCCCAGTTTGAACGGTATTGTGGTTGCGATATAACAGTTGTCACCCAACATCCATGAACCTGCTCTGTCCGATTCCTTTAACGCCAGCGTCCATTCAGTATATGCTTCCTTCACAGCCTTAAGACAGTCACACGATACACCTATGATAATGTCATATCCAAGGAAATGACTCCAGTCTACATTTTCTCTGCTGAACCCGCCGTCTGTAACAATGCTAACACGTTTCTTTCCCTTCCCAATTCCGATGCCGTGCTCTCTGGCTCGCTTCAGTGCATAATTGAAGTTCGCCTTGTCGTTGAGAGAACCATCATACGAACACATAAAAAGCGGAAGACCGGTATCGCGATCGCAGAACAGGCCCTGGTTGATTTGTGGCAGATCGTCGTGATCACGGTTGTACCCGTAATGAGCACTGATAATTTGACCGGAATAAGTAGAAAATGAAGTGACATCATAAAAAATCTCCCTTCCGGCAGGGTGTGCTTTGTTCCACTGGGTATAGAAATTTCCGCATTGCTCCGGAGTTATATCTACCAGAACCTGTCCTGCAGCTCTTCTGTCAAATGTCATATCAAGATTTGTTCCTGCAAGATGATTTCCTATAAATTGATCCAGGCCATCCAGAGATGAATGAGCCCGCTCGCACATAAAGGCTGCCAAACTCAGGATCCTTTTTCCCAGTGTTTCACCAAATGTATCTTTCAGAATCTGTGTAAGTTGCAGCTCTGCAGAAATCAGCATTACAGCCAGACCATAACCTACTGCTATTTCTGCACTGATTTCGCGTTTCTCTGCAGGCTTTGGTTTTTCCTTCCATGGCTTCCTGCCCGCACCTTCCATAACAGCAACATCCGGCTGACTCAAACCCATAAGCTCGTAGTAATAGGTATTAGGCATAAGTTCCTGCTTATTCTCGGAATTGATCTCAACCCGTCCGATGCATTTAGACTTGGGATGAGTTGTTTTTCCTTCAGTTTCGGTAGACTGTCGTTCACCGACGTAAACATAAAAATAGTTTACATTTCCTCTTTTGAAGATATATCCGCCCATGTCAGGAAGCGGTACACGAATACCTGGATAAATCATTGAATTACCTATACTCTATATTAAGTAGATATGTAGAGTATACAACAAAACGGTCAGATAATCAAATAAATTCAATGAATTATGACAAGATTTAAAAGAAAATATGGGTGATTCAGAAAAAGAGGAAGTTTTGATACGACGAGAAAAATCAATGTGTTACGTAAATACTATACATTATAGGGTGCAAGTTCGGTTATAAATCAACACTTTTAAAACATTAGTATTGTATGTAGTACTAAACTTTAAAGAATCTTAGGTTTAATTAACTATCAGTATACCGGCAAG
>ONPL01000064.1 GCA_900319705.1 uncultured Pseudomonadota bacterium
CAGTGAGTGTGGAGCAGTAGTTCAGCTTGGTTAGAACGCCTGCCTGTCACGCAGGAGGTCGAGGGTTCGAGCCCCTTCTGTTCCGCCACCACTCATCTTCTTCTATATTTTATTAGTTTTCCTTTTGATCTGTATTTTAGTTTTCTTTCTTCTTTCTTGATCTGTTTCTTTTCATTCAATTACAATAGATTTGAGTTTTGTAATGCTTCTGTTAAATTTATAATATAAGATGAAAGACATTGTTTTTTAGATAATTCAACTATAATTTTTATATGGGGATTTTATATGACTTATTATGTTTTGGTGTCGTTTGTTTCCTTGATAGTGGGTATAGTCATAGGAAAGTATTTGTTGACTTCAAAATCCAATGCAGCAAAAGAACTCTACCAGACTCGCGAGGAACTCGAATCTATCAAAGCAAAATTAAAACACCATTTATCTCAAAATGTTGTGCTTTTTAAGCAATTGGATGATTCGTACCAGAAATTATTTAAACAATTTGGTGAAACAGTCGATGATATCAGCACTGCGCTGAGTGATACCAATAGACCAAATGGTGGAAATACGCCTAATTCGTTTGAACTCCTTTCAAACCGTGAAATGGATAATTTAAAGGAGCATACAGCTCAGCAGCCTAAGGATTACTAGTCTTTACTTTTTTCGGTTTGGTTTGATCTGATACGTCAGTTGTCTATACTATTTTTACTAATTGCAGTAGCAGATCAACTCTTGAATAAACTCATTAGATCCGGCTAGACACTGTACTTTTGTTTGATTAAGATAACTTAATCCGTAGATTAACGTTGGTTTCATACAATTAATCCGCGTCGATTTTCCTATTCCGCTGTAGTTCTAGCCTTATTTCTTCTTTATAAGATATTTTCGCTTAAATTTTTTAGACATATTGCATTTTGAGAAGTTTTGGATCTGATTATATTTTCATCATAATTGCGCATTATTGATCAATTAACTTAAAATTTTCATCTTTGTACTTTTCGATTGGTTATCCATATGAACTTTTCATAGTTTTGGTTGTCTTATGAATAGATTTTGAATTATTCGAAATTTATTTTTTATATAAAAAAGTAAGGATATTTATAAATGAAAAAATTACCTTTAATGTTTTCATTGGCTACTATTTGTGGTGCTCTGCTTGCTAACTATACTTTTGCTTCTGATGGTGGGTCTTTGCTAAATTCTTTGTATGCAAATACTCAAGGAAACGTTCCTTCCCTTGCTCCTATTATCGACAAGGTTACTCCTTCGGTAGTTACAATCAATGTCGAGGGTAGTACAGTTGTAGAAAATAATTTTCCTAATAATTTTGATTTTTTCTTCGGAGGAGATCCTTTTGGTTTTAATCCATTTGAGCAGAGAGGTAATACCCCTAAAGCTGAGAAACAGTTCAGAGCTTTAGGTTCTGGTGTAATTATTGATGCAGAGAAGGGTTACATTGTAACAAACAACCATGTGGTTAAGGATTCCAAAAAAATCAAAGTTATAACCAAGGACGGACGTGAGTTTGAAGCTAAGAAGGTTGGTGCAGATCCTCAGTCTGATTTTGCCTTACTTCAAATTGAAGCAAAAGATCTGGTAGCTGTCAAATTTGCTGATTCAGATCTGCTCAAGGTTGGTGATTTTGCAATTGCAATAGGTAATCCTTTTGGTCTGGGACAGACAGTAACCTATGGTATTATTTCTGCATTGGGACGTTCTGTGGATGGAAATACTGATCAGTTTGAAAATTATATACAGACGGATGCTGCAATTAACCAGGGTAACAGTGGCGGTTCATTGGTCGATTTACGTGGAAATCTTATTGGTATTAACACTGCTATTATCGCACCTAGTGGTGGAAACGTTGGTATAGGTTTTGCCATTCCTTCCAACATGATTAAAAGTTTAACTGAACAGATTATCAAGTATGGTGAAGTTCGTCGAGGATTTTTGGGAATCATGGGCGGAGAACTTACTCATGATCTAGCAGAAAAATTCGGATCTAAATATAACCACGGTGCGTTCATAAGTCAGGTTATGAAAGATTCAGCCGCTGAAAAAGCAGGTCTCAAGGCAGGTGATATCATTGTTTCTCTCGATGGTAAGGAAATTAAGTCTTTCAATGAATTAAGAGCAAAGATTGCAACTTTGGGTGCTGGTAAAACAGTAAAATTGGGTATTATTCGCAATGGAGAGGAACAGCAGGTAGAAGTAAAACTTAAAGAATCTGAACCTCAGAAAGTTGTGACCGATAATAAAGAAATCAACTCTATGTTTGAAGGAGCTAAACTTGCTGATTCAACCGGAAGTGTTAAGGGTGTTGAAGTTGTTGACATAAATCCTAAATCCAAAATAGCAAGATTGGGAATAGAAAAGGGTGATATTATCGTCGGTGTTAATCGTCAGACTGTAGAAAATGTATCTGATTTGAACAAAATACTTTCAGAATCTAAGGGCGCTCAGGCAATTAAGATTATTCGTGGCAATATGAGTTTATATATAATTTTAAGATAATTGTTTTTTAAAAATTATTTAATATATTAAAATGATCCCTGTAGAGATATCTGCGGGGATTTTTTATGAAACTGTTCAAGTATATATTTACTCCGGTCTTAATCGGTATTGTTCTCTTTTTTATTCTTATTTGTGTGTTCCCTTCGATAACTAACAATACATTTTCATTACCATACATTTTTAACAGGTTGCTGGCCCCTGCTTCTTATCATGACGCTGTTGTTAAAGCAGCTCCTTCAGTTGTTAATGTATATACTAAAAGTCTTAAAGAAAATTCAGAAACAGGAAAGGTAACTCTTGAACCGAATTCTCTCGGATCTGGTGTGATTATGCACAGAAAGGGTTATATCCTTACAAATTACCATGTTGTCGCTGATTCCCAGCAGATAATTGTAGCATTGCAGGATGGAAGGATCCTAGATGCAGAACTTATCGGGGTGGATAAACTTACAGATATGGCGGTGTTGAAAATTACTGCCGACAATCTGAAAGTAATCCCGCAAAATGATAAAAGAGTATCTAACGTTGGTGATGTCGTGCTGGCTATTGGAAATCCGTTTAATGTGGGGCAGACGGTCACACAAGGCATAATAAGCGCCAAAGGAAGATCAGGTCTCGGTACCATGGGTCCAAATTCTAACGGAAGACAAGATTTACTTCAGACCGACGCCTACGTTGGATTCGGAAATTCAGGTGGAGCTCTGATCAATACACTTGGAGAGCTAGTAGGAATTAATTCAGGAACCTATCAGTCGGGAAATGATTCTTCATCCGGTAATAACATTGCTTTTGCAGTTCCTTATAAGCTCGCTAAAAGAATTATGTATGATTTAATAAAAAATGGACGGGTGGTCAGAGGTTATCTCGGTATTAAAACTATAGATATCGATCCTGTTACAGCCAATCTTATGAATTTAGGAGGTAAAAAAGGGTTGATAATACAGGGGATCGATCCGGAGGGGCCTGCAGCAAAGGGTGGTCTTCAAAGCGGTGATATTGTGATAAAAATAGAGGAACAGGCAGTTATTAATGCACAGACCGCCATGGATATTATTGCTGAAACAAAACCTGGTTCTGTTATTGAAATAACAGTGCTCAGGGATGGAGTGGAAAAGAAATTGAAAGTTACCGTAGCGGAAGATTTACTGCATTAAAAAAGTTTGAAAAACAAGTGATTTTAGTTTAATTTGTGGGTATAATTCACATACCCACTTTTTAGTTGCTGGTTAGGGCAACTTGTCGAGCGAATTCGATGGGATTTGCAAGACTATTGGATGAAAGAATACTCTTTCTATTTTGTTAATTATATTGGGTATAAAAACATAATGAAAAGTTATATAGCAAAACCAGATACAATCAAACGTGATTGGTATGTAGTAGATGCTGAAGGTAAGACTTTAGGTCGTTTGGCAACAGAGATTGCTACTCGTTTACGTGGCAAACATAAACCAGAATACACTCCATTTATGGATACTGGTGATTATGTTATTGTTATCAACGCTGCTAAAGTTGTAGTTACTGGTAATAAGACAAACGATAAGATGTATCATTCTCATTCAGGTTTCCCTGGTGGAATTAAATCTTTATCATTTAAAGAATTAATTGCTTCCAAGCCAGAGAAAGTTATTGAGTCTGCTGTACACGGTATGTTGCCAAAGGGACCATTAGGTCGTGCAATGTTCAGAAAATTAAAAGTTTATGCAGGTGCAACTCATGATCACGCTGCTCAACAACCAAAAGTATTAGACATTTAATTTAGGAGACATTGAAATGGCAATTACACAATACTATGGTACTGGTCGTCGTAAAAGTTCTACCGCTCGTGTCTTCGCTAAAGAAGGTACTGGTAAAATTGTTGTAAACAACAAAGAACTTGATGCATATTTTGGTCGTGAAACTTCAAGCATGATTGTTCGTCAGCCACTTGAATTATTAAATATGACTGAGAAGTTTGATTTCTATATCACTGTTGTTGGCGGTGGTATTTCAGGTCAGGCTGGTGCAATCCGCTTAGGTATCACTCGTGCTTTATTACAGTATGATGAGAGCTTAAAGCCAGAATTACGTAAAGCAGGTTTCGTAACACGTGATTCTCGCTGTGTTGAACGTAAGAAAGTTGGTTTACACAAAGCTCGTAAACGTCCACAGTACTCAAAGCGTTAATTTTTTATTTATATTTTATTTCGATAACCCAGTCTCGGACTGGGTTTTTTTGTGTCTGATTATAATCGGGTAAATGAGTGTCTGAGTTTTTTTATTTTTATTTATTGCTTGATTTTCATTATGTGACTATAGATACACATCTATAATTTTAAACGTGATACTTTATGTAGAGAGTTATGTAAGCGTTGTTTTTAATTTTTATTTGAGGAGCATAATGAGTAATGCAGCTAGCCGTAGATCAACTATGACCCTATTTTCGCATTCAAATAATATATATAGCCATCAGGTAAGAATTGTATTGGCTGAGAAAGGGGTTCAGTATGATCTTGTGGAAGTAGAGCCCAATAAGGAATGTTTAGAATTACTCGATTATAATCCCTATGGACTTCTGCCGACTTTGGTGGATCGGGATCTTGTATTATACAATTCTGCCATCATTCTGGAATATTTGGATGAAAGATTCCCACACCCTCCGTTGATGGATGTATTTCCGGTACAGCGTGCTCATACTAGGCTTTTTCTTTATAGGATTGTGAAAGATTGGTATTCTTTGGTTGAAGCAATCATAAATAGTCCTAATGATGAAAAATTAAAGAAAGAATTAGCCGATACTTTGTTATCGAATACGGAGGCAGTATCTTCGTCCACATACTTCTTGAATGAAGAGTTCTCTTTGTTTGATTGTTATGTGGCACCAATTTTATGGCGTCTTCCTGAGTTGGGTGTTTCGTTAGAAGGAAATTCAGCAAAAGCATGGAAACGTTATCAGAATTTGATTTTTGATCGTCCTTCTTTCAGAGAATCGTTAACTAATGATGAGATTAATCAGAGAAATATTGCACTTGAGGATCGGGTTGAATAATGGCTACCTATACTAAACCATTAAGACCATATTTGTTTAATTGCTATTATCAGTGGATGGTGGATAACAATCCTACAAAGATTTTTATTCAGGTTAATGCCGGCATTCCGCTGGTCAGAATTCCTAAGGAATGTAGCGGTTTTACCCAGACTGACGGAACGGTCGTTTTTAATATTTCCCCGACGGCTGTGAAAAATTTTGAAGTTGGGGAAGATTCCATTTTCTTTAAGGCTAGATTTAGTGGAATTGTTCGTGAACTAGAGATCCCGTTTGCTGCAATACTGTCTATATACAGTCAACAGTTGAAATTCGGTACGGATTTTCCACATGAACAGTATTATGAAGAATGGATTGATAATCATACGGAAATTGAAGAAGCTGATAGCAGTATTTCTGATGAAACTGCGGATGTTGAAGCAGGTGAAAGTTCGGAAGAGCTAGATGATGGCGAATCAACATCAGCCAATAAAAGGAAATGCAATCTTAAGATACTTGAATGAAATTTTGAAGCCTTAAAAGAGCTGAGAAAAAATGGCTTGTCTGATGAAACTGACAAGCCATTTTTAATTACAGTTGACTGATTACGGAAGGATAATGATTGGAGTTCCTTCCTGAACAATATTATAGAATTCGTGCATGTCACTGTTGAGTAGTGCTATACATCCGTTGGTCCAGTTTGATGGCTGAATGAACTTATTGAAGTTTATGTTGCCATCATCACCGTCATCATTCTCTCTGCCGATTTCATTTGGCTGACCATGTATAAATATTAATCCGCCTGGATCAACTTTATTCTTTCTTGCTTGTTTCAGATCTTCATTGTTAGGATAGGATATATGAACTGCCAGGTGATATTGTGAATACGGTTTCTTGTAATCAAGAGTGTATCTTCCTTCGGGCGTGCGATTATCACTTCGGTATTCTTTCTTACCGACAGGATTTTTCCCAAGTGCTACATGGTAATGCTTGAAAACCTTATTGTTCTTAATTAATTCCATCCGGTGAAGGGATTTTCTTACTAGAACAAGATCTATATTTCTGTTTGAACGCTCCACTTCGTTGTAGATGCTCGTCATAGCTACCGATTTGCTAGTTATAGGGTTTTTCTGATTATAAACCGCAACGCTGGAAACTGATTTGTTTTTGTTCGAGACAGGAACCTTGATATTATCAGAGTCTGATATTTTCCAATTAGCTTTAAACTGATAATCCTTATTTTTCGTGCTCATGTATGCCAATAGAGGATTTTTCAGATTACGGTTTGTATGTTTACTCTTGGGATCTGTTTTTCCCACAAGGTTAGGATAATATGGGATATTTTTACTGATCCAATTGTTCATGATAACCTTTTGATGGTTTTCTTCTATCAACTTCCTAGTGGCATCAGGTTCCTGCTTTACTGTTGCAGCACTAACATCCAAACAGAAAAGCACTGTTGTTAAAATTATTATATGACGAAAACTAAGCATAGTTGTAATTTTTAATGTTGGTAACAAATGCGTGCATTATATCATGTATCGATCTTTATAAATCAAAATATTGAATTGCTTGCGGGTGAAGATTAAAAAAAGTGTAGGATAATCAAGATGATATGTTGTACTAAAAAATAAAAACAGCATATTTTCAAGCCAGTAGTTAGGATTTTTTAGCATAGCATCACACTAGTAGAGCAAATTATTATATATAATGACCCCTAATCTGTTTTTTGATAATCTGTTTTAACTTTGATTGGTGAGAATTTATGTTAAAGATTAAGTCACTGGCGTTGGCCGTTTCTCTTATTGCTACCTCCAGTTTAGTTCCGGCGTTGCAGGCAGATGCTGCAAACTATGAATTGAAGAAGCCGGTTTATATTTATGTCGATGGAAAGTTGATAGATTCAGCCCAGTTTACAAAATCCAAAGATTTGGCCTATATGTACGAAGCTTCGGTTGAACTTACCAAAGGTGAGCATAAGATTTTATTTGCCGACAAAGGTAAATCCTGTGATGCTTCATACAGTGTAAATTCAGAAGACGGGAAATTAAAGTTTGGAACAACAACCCCGTTGATAACCTGCGCCGGTAACAAGACCTTTAATATGAAAATCATTCTTCCAGGCACATATAAGTTCAGTATGAGTATTTTTAATGAAAGTAAACCTTCAGTAAAAGTACTGCGTGCTACAACCGAGGGCACAACTTTCAAGAGACAGGTTCCGGTAGCCAAATGTATCCAGTACAAGGGTGGTCCTGTAACTATTGATGTTAAGGGACAGTGGCCAAACGGAACTATGCTTCGTGATGCTTATACAGGAAATGTAGTTAAGGTATCGGGCGGCAAAGTCAAGGTTACTCCTAGCCCTGTTTCAGAGGGTGTTGTTCTTTTGGAAAAGGCAGATACTGTTCAGAAACCGAAACCGTTCACCTGGGACAATGCTGTAGTTTATTTCCTGTTAACTGACCGTTTCTATAACGGTAACAAGAATAATGATCATTCTTTCGGCCGCATGAATGATGGTAAGGATGAGATTGGTACATTCCACGGAGGCGATTTCCAGGGTATTATCAAGAAACTTGATTACTTGAAAGAACTTGGTGTAAATGCCATCTGGATTACTCCGATGGTGGAACAGGCTCACGGATATATCAATGGCGGTGATGAGAGTCATTCATTCCCGTTCTATGCATATCATGGTTACTGGGCCGCTGATTTTACCAAAATTGATCCTAATTACGGTACAGAAGAAGATTTAAGACAGCTGGTTAAAGAATGCCATAAGAGAGGTATCAGATTACTGGTTGATACTGTTATGAATCACCCTGGCTATGCAACTTTGGCAGATTTGCAGGATTTCGGCGTTACAAGTGTTACCAAGAATACCGGAGAACTTCCTGCACGCTGGGCTGATTACAAACCAAAGGGATTTGCTAACTGGCAGGCCTATTCTCAGTTCATTGATTATAACAGCAACGGATGGATGGATTGGTGGGGCAACAAGTGGATCAGAGCAGGATTCCCTCATCATCAGTCCCCTGGTACAGATGATCAGAACATGGGTGTGGCAGGACTGCCTGACTTCCTTACAGAATCTACCGCTAAGGTTTCACTTCCTAAGTTCCTTAAGAATAAGAAGGATACCAAAGCTGTTGAATTGAAGGATGCAACTGTGCTGGATTACCTGGTAAGTTGGCATACCTACTGGGTAAGAAATTTCGGTATCGACGGTTTCCGCTGCGATACTGTTAAACATATTCAGGCAGAAGGCTGGAAGAAGCTTAATGAGTCCGCATCCAAGGCATTCAAGGAATGGAAGGCTGAACATCCTTCAGAAGTTATAGATAACAATGATTTCTTCATGGTCGGTGAAGTTTGGGATCACGGTCTGTCAAAGGATGGTTTATATTACAACAATGGATTTGACTCATTGATTAATTTCGACTATCAGAGAAGAGCTTTTGATCTTGCGCAATGTCTTGCTGATGCAGAAGGAACTTATAACAATTATGCAAGACTGATCAATGATCCTAAAAATTCAGACTTCAATGCTTTGAGTTATATTTCATCTCACGATACCAAGCTGTTCTGGGGAGATTTTAAGGATTTTGCTTTGCAGAAACGCGCTGCCAACGCTTTACTGCTGTTACCAGGACAGGTTCAGATTTACTACGGTGATGAATCTGCACGAGGCATTATGCCTGATGGTGGTGTTTCTGATCAGGCTTGGAGATCTGATATGAACTGGGCTGATCTTAACAAGCCTGAATACAAGGAACTGTATCAGCACTGGAGTAAACTGAATAAGTTCAGACTTGTTCATCCAGCTGTTGCTACAGGAACTCATAAGATGATCAGTTCTAAAAACAGCCCGTACTATGCCTTTGTTCGTCAGAAAGGTGATGACAAGGTTATGGTTGTTTTCGTAGGTAATCAGAAAAGATAGCCAGACAGAGTAATGCTGTGACATGACAGCAGTGAATAGAACTGTGGTTATAATCAGGTAATATTTGATTAAAGAGGGATCCAACGGATCTCTCTTTTTATTTGTATATAGCAGCGCGGATGCTATTGCCAGCAGTTACTTCAGCCATTCTGATTGCGTATGTTGAGGTTTTTGTAAATTTATGTAGGTTGCGCCAAACAGGTGACCGTTATCCTGTCTATAACAGCAGTTTTGTGTGTATAATATCAGTTGCGTGAGTTGTAACGATACTACGGCTAAGATTAATCAGATTTTTGAATTGCAGAAACTAGTATTACGGAGCGTTTACAGAAACTATGTTGAACTTCATTTGGGGCGGGTTGATAATTACGGCGATATTGGGCTCGTCGGTAGGATTGCTGTTTGGAAACTGTTCCGTTAACGACATGGTTACTGCAATGTTCGGATCTGCAGAAACATCTGTCAAAATAGCGATTGGTTTAGCCGGACTGCTTTGTTTATGGATGGGGATTGCACAAATAACCCAGTCGTCTGGCCTTATAAATGTTCTTGCAAAGATATTGTCCCCCCTGTTTAGAATCATAATGCCATCAGTCCCGTCAAATCATAAGTCCCTGAGTTCAATCACTATGAATATGGCAGCAAATATGCTCGGATTGGACAATGCTGCGACTCCGCTTGGTATAAAGGCCATGAGAGATTTGCAGGAACTGAATGATAACAAGACTGTAGCTTCCGATGCTCAGATAATGTTTTTGGTAATTAATACTTCGGCAGTTACTCTTTTTCCTATTTCGATCTTCATGTACAGAATGCAGATGGGTTCTGCAAGTCCTACGGATGTGTTTATTCCGCTGCTGCTTGCTACAAGTTGTTCAACGCTAGCTGGATTTATAGTAACGGCTCTTATTCAGAAAATCCCTCTGTTTAAACTGCCGGTATTTGTTTTGTTTGCGCTTTTCTTTTCTTTCATTGCCGCTGTTATTTGCTGGGGTATGTGGGCTGGCAGTAAATTAACGGAGCAGTCCACGATCATCGGAAATTTTCTTCTTCTGCTTCTTATTGCGGTGATTTTTATATGGGCTATGGTAAAGAGAGTTAATGTATTCGATTCATTTATCACTGGAGCAAAGGAAGGATTCAAGATTTCCATCGATATACTTCCGTATCTGGTCGCAATGCTGTTTGCAATAGCTTTGTTTAGAAGTTCCGGTGTACTTGAACTGATTATTGACGGTGTTAAATATATCTGTTCAATATTTTCTCCCGATGTCCGTTTTGTTGATGCTCTGCCGGTTTCTATTATCAAACCGCTTTCAGGTTCAGGAGCAAGGGCGATGATGATTGATGTTATGCAGACATACGGTGCAGATTCACTGCAGGGACATATCGCATCAGTTATGCAGGGATCGACGGAAACAACATTCTACGTACTGGCGGTTTATTTTGGTGCTGTTGGTATTGTCCGGGTTCGGCATGCCGTTGTTTGCGGGCTTGTTGCTGATTTTACATCAATGGTTGCTTCAATAATTCTTGGTTATATGTTTTTTGCTTAGAGATTGATAGTAAACGATCCATAATAACCTTTAAGGTAATTATGGCTTTTGCTTAGTCTAAGTGATTTCACAGAAAAGTGAATGAACTACGTTATGAGAGAATGAATTTATGTAAATAAATTCAAATAGTTACCTTCGGATGTTCATCTAGTCTGAAGCTCTAAGGTGTAT
>ONPL01000002.1 GCA_900319705.1 uncultured Pseudomonadota bacterium
TGCTTCTTGCAGCGAAAAGATTCGTAAATACATTGCTCCTGAAGGCAAGTCAATAGAAGGTTTCTCTGTTATTGTTAATAACGGCGGTAACGGCAAACAAACCGGTGATGGTAATGTATTTACCCAGAAGAAAGCATGTCTGAGAATTACAAATGAAAGTGACGGCGAAGGTAAGATATACAAGTCAGAATTTGTTACTGCCCGTGAATGCGGTGTATCCGTAGAAGGACTTCCATCAGAAATTCCTTTCGATGTTTATGTTACAGAAAATGGTACTAGAGTTGCCGATGGCGGAACTATATCAATCAATGAACTGTCCGGCAAGGAAGAAACTGGTTACACTGTTGTAACTCTTCTTATCAGCGGTGTGAACGTGTCTGCAGAAACAACCGGTAAATACTGGTTCGGTGACAATGAATCCTCTGCAGTAGAGTTCAAGAACGGTGAAAAGATTAAAATCGGAGCCAACATCAAACTCAATGACGGCGATACAAAAGAAACCGAACTTCACGTTAGCTATGGTGAAGGAGACGACTATGTAACTTCAAGCTACAAGGTTAAAAAATCCTATTCATCCAAGGACGATACCTGCCGTCTCAACAAGCAGGAACAGACCCTCGGTGCAACCTACAGCAGCGAAAGTACAACCTTCAGAATCTGGTCTCCTGCATCTAGCGATGTGAGTGTAACCGTCAACGGTGCTACCTATGAAATGACCAAAGCTTCAATCGATTGCTACTCAGATGTTTATGAAGTTAAAGTTGACGGTGATTTAGTTGGCAAGACTTACCAGTTCACTGTTGACGGCAAGGCTGTACGCGATCCTTATGGAAGAATGGTTGAAGGAAGCAACAGCAACGCCAATATTGTGATGGATCTGAGCAAATCAGATCCTGAAGGCGGCTGGGAAAAAGCGCCAGAGTTAAAGAACAGAGAAGATTCTATCGTATACGAAGTTCATGTTCGCGACTTCACCATCGATGATTCTTCCGGTGTTGCTTCTGATAAGAAAGGCCGTTACCTCGGTATGGTACAAACCGGTACATCATACAACGGTATTAAGACCGGTATCGATCATTTGAAAGAACTCGGTGTAACCCACGTTCAGCTGCAGCCAATCTACGATTATGCAACCTGTTCCGATGTAGATTCACAGAATAACAGCTGCTACAACTGGGGTTATGATCCATGGAACTACAATGTACCTGAAGATCGCTACTCATCTGTATTCGGAACAGACAAGTATGACATGAAGATTCAGGAAGTTAAGACCATGATCAACGAACTGCACAAAAACGGCATTCGTGTAATTATGGACGTTGTATACAACCATACATTCGATAAATCTGTATTCGAAAATATTACCAGCAAGTACTATAACAAAGATGATTTGTCAGGATGCGGAAACTCCATCGATGCAGTAAACAACATGGTATGGATGATGATCCGTGATTCTCTGGATTACTGGGTAACCGAATACCACATCGACGGTTTCAGATTTGACCTGGTTGGTGCATTCAGCATGAAGGATTACTCAGACTGGGGCGTATACCTCAACAAACAGCATCCTGATGCAAATTTGGTTATTTACGGTGAACCGTGGACCGGTGGCAGCGGAGATCTGGCTGATAAATCACAGGGTGTTCGTACTGGTGTAATGTATACTCAGGATGCAGATGCTCACGTTGGCGCATTCAATAACAGAATCAGAAACTGTCTGAAAGGTTCTAGCGACAACGCTGATGCCTTAGGCTTTATCTTTGACAAGCTGAATGACGGTTGGGATGACAATGGTTCTGATGAAAACGACAGCAAAGAGCAATTAACCAAGCATAACAAAGAGTGTGTGTTCATGGGTATGAAAGCCGGTGTTCGTCATGAAGACGCAACCGGTACAGATGAATGGTCTGCACAGGGCTTCTCAGATCCTGAACAGGCTGTATCATATATTACTGCTCACGATAACCTGGCACTTCGCGACAAGATTGAAGCAGCCGGTATTAAGGATGAAGAAGCAAAGAAACTGCAGGTTTATGCTCACAGTATTCTGATGGCAAGCCAGGGTATTTCATTCATTCACGGCGGTGAAGAGTTCGGTAGAACCAAGGCTGCAGCTAAGAATGATACCGAAAGCCCAATCCACAACACCTACAAGACCACCACAGGTGCAAACGACTTCAAGTGGGATCTGAAAGCAGGTGAATGGCAGAAGGTTAATGACGCCTATGCAGCATACATCAAGATGAGAAAAGATCATCCTGCATTCCGCATGACTACTGCTAAGGATATCTTTGCCAACGTAACTCTTGATGAAGCAAGTACCGACAGTGTTGTAATTATCAATATCAACGGTCAAGCTGTAAAAGACAGTTGGAACAAGATCAAGGTTGTTATGAACAGTACAAAGGATGCAGCTACTGTTACCGGTATCGACGGTATGACTAAGGTTGCAGACGGATATACTGTAGGCGACACTGTTGATCAGAACTCTTCTGCTGCTCCACAGGCTATGTCTATTTGGGTTAAGGAGGCTGATGAGTCCGAATCTCAGTTTACATCAATGGAAGTTCGTGGTATTACAAGCTGGAACGAAGGCGATGCAATGATCCTTAAGGATGGTAAGTGGGTTTCACAAACCTATGACCTCCAAGAAGGAACTGAGTTCAAGATTGTTACCAACGGAACCGGCTGGGGCAACGATGACAACATCTATGGCGATTGTTCTAACAATAAGACTTTAGCATCTGTAACATCTGGTTGCGGCGATAATGCTAAATCTGATAAAGCTGGAAAATATCAGATTTATGTTGATGAGCAAACCATGACATGGGAACTTGTTGCTGTGCAGTAATTTGTTCAAATAGTAATTACCAGAATCATTAAAATGTCATAAGTTATGTAAAAGATCCGGAAAAATTTGTCTGGATCTTTTTTATCCGTATATCCCCAAAAATTCCCAAACTATCCACCTAATCAAAACTGTTCAAAATCATTGATTCCCCAAAATCAACTTCAAAAAAATAGGTTATATTAGCTTCGCCAATATAGTAAAATAGGCCCTAAAACGTATTTACAACGGTTCATCAATCAAAGGGTTAACAAATGAGTTCTCTGGCAATCTTTATTCTTACAACTTTTAATGTACTCATCAGTTTCTTTATCATGCGTGTGTGGTGTCAGTATCTGAGAGTAAGTACCAACAATGTCGTTGCAAGATCAATCCTGCTTGTAACAAGAATTCCTGTTGCACTGTTGGGAAACAAGGTTTCAAGAGGGATCAATCTGTCCGCCTGCGGTGCGGTTGTAATACTGACAATAGCAAAACTGCTGACAGAATATTATGTTCTGTTTGATCTCGGAGAAAATATAGCAGAAAGCGGTTCTGCACTTACCTATCTGATCTACTACGTATTAAAGCCATGTATGTTTATCATAAAGATGAGCGCAATTGTTTTAATCACCGTATGTATCGTGGATGCAATTCTTTCATGGTTCGGTCCAAGTCCGATCAAGTACATGAGTTCAAGTCTGCTGATGCCGATTTACCGTCAGATGAGAAAGTTTATACCTCCAATCGGCATGGTTGATATTACCCCGATGATCCTTCTTTTCGGCCTTTATTTACTTGAATATCTGGTTGAAACATTATTAAGTCAGATGTTTTCAGCTTCCTTTGCATTCTTCCTGTGCTCTGCGCTGGTATAGGGACTAAAATTGGAACTTATACTGTCACTGGTTATACAGCCCAAAGCCAGCCGGGATCAGATAGTCGGATGGCTCGGCGATGAAATCAAGGTTGCCATCACCGCCCCTCCGGTTGACGGGAAGGCGAATGAGCATTTACGCAGATATATAGCCAAAATCTGCGGAACCTCCTTCGGAAAGGTGACAGTAGTCAAAGGAGAAACCAACCGCCATAAGACTGTGAAAATCGAGGATTACAAAAAAATCCCACCCGAGCTTGATACACTGCTGAAAGAAAAGCAGAACGGCCACTGATCTGATAATCAGCATATCAGCAATAACTTCGCATCCTCCACAACAGTAGCTGTTCATACTCAACACTCTCTTTTTTCACCGGCAGCAATCTCACTACCTGATCTGAAAACAGTTTCCGGACATCTTTACGATCATCATTTATCCCCTTGTTCTGCAAGGGTTGCGCCCAGTAATTAAAGTTGCAAAAACTGTACTAAAAAACTACAATAAGCTTTATCAAAATTGTGATCTGAGATCGTTTTTCTCGTTCATAATAGTTGGCCGACTAACAATTAATTCATATTTTTACAATGACCGGGTGCAAAGCCCGCAACTTGCAGTTGAAAAACGGAATAACACAATGGAAAAAACTTTTGATTCAAAAGCCATAGAACAGAAAATTTATCAGAACTGGGAATCCCGGGGATATTTCAAGCCTAACGGCAATCCGGATGCACCAACCTACTGTATCATGCTGCCACCTCCGAATGTAACCGGCAGTCTGCACATGGGTCATGCCTTCCAGCAGACCATCATGGATACGCTGATCCGCTACAGAAGAATGAACGGTGACAATACACTGTGGCAGGCAGGTACCGACCATGCCGGTATTGCAACCCAGATGGTGGTGGAAAGAAAAATTGCTGCAGAGGAAAAGAAAACCCGTCAGGATTACGGACGCGAAGCTTTCATCGATAAAATCTGGCAGTGGAAGGAACAGTCCGGCGGCACCATCACCAGACAGATGAGAAGACTCGGTGATTCCGTTGACTGGACCCGTGAACGTTTCACCATGGATCCGGGAATGTCCCGTGCAGTACTGGAAGTGTTTGTCCGTCTCTATGAGGAAGATCTGATTTACCGCGGAAAGAGACTGGTTAACTGGGATCCAAAACTGCGCACTGCAATTTCCGATCTGGAAGTTGAAAACAAGGAAATCAAGAGCCACATGTGGCATCTGCGTTATCCGCTGGCTGACGGAGCTGTAACCAACGAGGGAAAGGACTACCTGGTAGTAGCCACCACCCGTCCGGAAACAATGCTCGGTGATACCGCAGTGGCAGTAAACAGCAACGATCCACGCTACAAAGATCTGATCGGCAAGTATGTAATGTTGCCGCTGGTAAACCGCAGAATACCGGTAGTAGGCGATGAACATGCCGATATGGAAAAGGGAACCGGTTGCGTAAAAATCACTCCTGCCCACGATTTCAACGATAATGAAGTAGGCAAGCGCCACAATCTTCCGATGATCAACGTTCTTACCGAAGATGCCTGCATCCGCAGCGAAGCCGAAGTATTCAATACCAACGGCGAACCTTCATCCGAATACTCAGGATTCATACCTGAGGAATACCGCGGACTGGAACGTTATGAAGCCAGAAAGGCAATCGTTGCAAAATTTGAAGAACTCGGTCTTTTGGAAAAAATAGAAGATCACGTACTTCAGCAGCCTTACGGTGACCGCGGCGGGGTTCCTATTGAACCGATGCTGACCGATCAGTGGTATGTAAGAGCTTCAATCCTTGCCAAACCTGCAATCGAAGCGGTTGAAGACGGCAGGATCCAGTTCGTACCAAAGGCGTATGAGAACATGTACTTTTCCTGGATGAAGAACATTCAGGACTGGTGTATTTCACGCCAGTTATGGTGGGGACACAGAATTCCTGCCTGGTATGATGAAAAGGGAAATGTTTATGTTGCCCGCAATGAAGAAGAGGCAAGAAAGAAACACAACCTCGATGCTTCAGTAAAACTGCGTCAGGATGAGGATGTTCTGGATACCTGGTTCAGTTCAGGCCTGTGGACTTTCTCCACCCTCGGCTGGCCTGATAAAACTCCGGAGCTGAAAACCTACCACCCTACCAATGTTCTGGTAACAGGTTTTGATATTATATTCTTCTGGGTTGCCCGCATGATCATGATGACCATGCACTTTATGAAGGATGAAAACGGCAACAGTCAGGTTCCGTTCAAGACCGTATATGTAACCGGTCTGATCCGCGATGAAGAAGGTCAGAAGATGAGTAAATCCAAAGGAAACGTGCTTGATCCTCTGGATATGATCGACGGTATCACCATTGATGCACTGGTTGCAAAACGTACCGGCAACATGATGCAGCCTCAGATGGCGGAAAAAATTGCCAAGAGAACCCGCAAACAGTTTGCTGACGGTATTGAAGCACACGGTACCGATGCACTCAGATTCACCCTGGCGGCTCTTGCCTCCACCGGTAGAGATATCAACTGGGATATGAAGCGCCTCGAAGGCTACCGCAATTTCTGCAACAAACTGTGGAATGCCAGCCGCTATGTTCTGATGAATGCAGAAAACAGAAAGATCACCACCCCTGACAGCAGTGCGCTGACACTTGCCGACAGATGGATCCTTTCACGTCTGCAGATCGCAATCAGAGATGTTCGTGCAGCCTTTGACAACTACCGCTTTGACCAGGCGGCAGCGGTAATATACGAATTCATCTGGAATGAATTCTGCGACTGGTACCTTGAATTAACCAAACCGGTACTTAAATCAGGCAGTGCAGAAAACCAGAACGCAACCCTCCACACCCTGCTTAAGGTATTGGAAACCTTGCTGCGCCTGTCTCATCCGATCATTCCGTTCATTACCGAGGAAATCTGGCAGAACGTTGCTCCGCTTGTTAATGAAAACTTCAGCAGCGGTTCAACCATCATGCTTCAGAGCTACCCAGAATTTGATGAAAGTTCCGTTGACAGCCAGGTTATGAAACAGCTGGATTTCATTAAACAGTTCATCATCAATGTTAGAAATGTACGTGCTGAACTGCAGGTTTCTCCAAGCGTAAAACTCAACGTTCTACTCAAGGCAACCGAAGCTGATGCCCAGACAACCAGAGAGAATGAAGAATTCATCAAGGCACTGGCCAACCTCGAGTCAGTAACCATCCTGGATGCAAATGCTGAAAAACCGCTGTCCATCACCAAGCTGGTGGGTGAAACAGAAATGTTAATCCCTATGGCGGGACTGATTGACAAGGAAGCAGAACTTAAGCGTCTGGACAAGGAAATTGCCAAACTGATCGGTGAATGCGACCGCATCAACAAGAAACTTGGCAATGAAGCCTTTGTGGCCAAAGCTCCGGCCGAGGTTATCGCCAAGGAAAAGGAAAAGCTTGCCGGATATGAAACTCAGAAGCAGAAACTGCAGGATCAGTATCAGTCAATTCAAAATCTGTAACCTGAACCGGTTGAAAACTTTTTAGTTACATTTAATAATAGAAACCTCCCAGTTTAATATTGGGGGGTTTTTTAGTTATTCAGGGAATGATTTGATAACATATGAACGGACAATCCTCTATTTTTTCCTACAAGAGTCTGACTATAGATGAAAACGGCTGGTTTAATGAATGTTCCAGAATCCCAAGTCCGCATTTCAACGAGCGCCCGCAGCAGGATGATATCTCACTGCTGGTGATCCACAACATCAGCCTGCCTCCAGGCAAATTCGGCGGACCGTTTATCACAGATCTGTTTTTAGGAAAGCTAGATCCGTCAGTCGATCCCTATTTTGAACAAATTTACCAGCTTGAGGTTTCCTCCCACTGCCTCATCCGCAGAACCGGTGAAATAATACAGTACGTTTCTTTTTATGATCGGGCCTGGCACGCCGGAAAATCCACTTATGAGGGCAGGGACAGGTGTAACGACTTCTCCATCGGTATTGAACTGGAGGGCACTGATATACAGCCGTATACGCAGCAGCAGTACGCCTCACTGATCCTTGCCACTGAATCAATTAAACAGCGGTTTACCGGCATTACCAACAGCAGGATAACCGGCCACTGCAATATCGCTCCGGATCGAAAAACTGATCCAGGGAGTTCATTTGATTGGAACTTTTATTTAAAAAGTTTATCTAACTGTGTAGAACAATAAAAACAAAGGAGTGTACATGAAAAAAACAATTTCGATTTTTTTCCCGTTGTTCTTTGCATTGTGTACTTTTTGCGAAAGTGCAAACGCTGATGTCAGAATAGGATTACCTAGGGTTACCGTTCCTATTTCACCGGATATCCGTGTTGTACCTCAGCCTCAGTACGTAGAACCTACCATCGTAGTGCCTCTACCTGGATACTACTATTATGATTATCCGGGATATTACTATCCGAGATATTATTATCCTAGACACTACCGTTACGGTCCTCCTCCAAGGCACCATCATCACCATCATTACGGACCTCCTCCAAGACACCACGGCGGTCATGGCGGACCGCACGGTGGTCACCATGGCGGCCATCACGGCGGACATCATCGATAATCTGATGATTTGATGTTCTGCGATCCCCGGCAAGTCAGCCGGGGATTTTTTTACCGCGAATAACGTTTAAATCAGTTCGCACTTAACCCTAAATTGCTTATAATAACGGTACTGATCAGCGCCGGCTCCGGCCGGATTATTACAGCAGCTGACTACGATTTACCTGAATTATTTTAATAAACAAAATATTATCTCAAAGGAGTCCCACGTGTTAGACAGTTACTATAAACAGGCAAAAGAACGTGAACAGATAGGGGTTGTACCCAAGCCTTTATCAGCAAGTGATGTTGAAGAGCTGATTGCAGTTCTCCAGGATCCGGGGGCTGAATCCAGGGAAGAACTTCTGAATCTGATTGAAAACAGAATTCCTCCTGGAGTTGACGAGGCGGCAAAGGTTAAAGCGGCATTTCTGAATGATCTTGCAACCGGAAGAAAAACCTCCCCTGTTCTGTCAAAACAAAAGGCTGTGGAACTGCTGGGAACCATGCAGGGCGGTTACAATGTTCAATATCTGCTGGATCTGCTGAAAGATGAGCATCTGGCCCAGACTGCCGCAGATGCGCTCAAACATATTCTCCTGATCTTTGATTCATTCAACACCGTGGCAGATTTAGCCAAGAACGGTAATAAATACGCCAAAGAAGTGATTGAATCATGGGCGGATGCCGAGTGGTTCAAATCAAAATCACCTCTTGCCGAGAAGGTTACTGTTACAGTATTCAAGGTGTCCGGTGAAACCAATACCGATGATCTGTCTCCTGCACAGGATGCATGGTCACGTCCGGATATTCCTTTACACGCCCAGGCAATGCTGAAAAATGCACGCGACGGAATTACCCCGGATCAGGACGGCGTGATAGGACCTGTTACTTTGCTTAACAAATTAAAAGAACAGGGTTATCCTCTGGCATACGTAGGTGATGTTGTAGGTACCGGCTCTTCAAGAAAATCTGCTACCAACTCCGTACTTTGGTTCATGGGACATGACATTCCGTTTGTACCAAACAAGCGTGCCGGCGGTTTCGTACTTGGCGGTAAGATTGCTCCGATATTCTTCAATACCATGGAAGACGCAGGTGCACTGCCGGTTGAAACCGATGTGTCAGCACTCAACACCGGTGACGTAATCGATATCAATGTATATGAAGGAACAATCACCAGACACGGTACAGATGAAGTTCTCTCAAGATTCACGCTGAAAACCGATGTACTGCTTGATGAAGTACAGGCCGGCGGCCGTATTCCGCTGATTATCGGCAGATCACTGACTGCTAAAGCCCGTGAATATCTGAACCTTGCTCCGTCTGATGTATTCAGAAAATTAAAGGCAGTCCCTGATTCAGGCAAGGGTTACACCCTGGCCCAGAAGATTGTCGGCAGGGCCTGCGGAGTTAAAGGTGTCCGTCCAGGAACCTACTGCGAACCTAAGATGACAACCGTAGGTTCACAGGATACCACCGGACCTATGACCCGCGATGAACTCAAAGATCTGGCATGTCTGAATTTCTCGGCAGATCTGGTTATGCAGTCTTTCTGTCACACTGCAGCCTATCCGAAACTGGTTGATGTCCAGACCCACAATACTCTTCCTAAGTTTATTATGGAACGCGGCGGTGTTGCATTAAGACCTGGTGACGGTGTAATCCACAGCTGGCTCAACCGCATGGTTCTTCCTGATACCGTTGGTACCGGCGGAGACTCCCATACCAGATTCCCGATGGGTATTTCATTCCCGGCAGGTTCAGGTCTGGTGGCATTTGCAGCAGCAACCGGAGTAATGCCTCTTGATATGCCTGAATCGGTACTGGTTAAATTCACCGGTACCATGCAGCCTGGTATCACTCTGCGCGATCTGGTTCATGCCATACCTTACCGTGCCATTCAGGAAGGTCTCCTTACCGTGGAAAAGAAGGGTAAGAAGAATATTTTCTCAGGCAGGATCCTCGAAATTCAGGGTCTGCCAAATCTGAAGGTTGAACAGGCCTTCGAACTGGCTGACGCCTCTGCTGAACGTTCCGCCGCCGGATGCACCATCCAGTTGAATAAAGAGCCGGTAATTGAATACCTTAATTCAAATATCGCGCTGTTAAGCTGGATGATCAGGGAAGGTTACGGTGATGCAGCAACTCTGCAGAAACGAATCGATGCAATGAAGGACTGGCTGAAGGCTCCTGAACTGCTCACTGCAGATCCTGATGCAGAATATGCAGCTGTAATTGAAATCGATATGAACAAGATTACCGAACCAATCCTCTGCGCTCCGAACGATCCTGATGATGCACGACTGCTGTCAGAAGTACAGGGAACCGGTATTGACGAGGTGTTCATCGGTTCATGCATGACCAATATCGGTCACTTCAGAGCTGCAGGTAAACTGCTGGAGCCTCTGAAGAAACAGCTTCCTACCAAACTCTGGCTGGCACCTCCTACCAAGATGGATCGCGCACAGCTCACTAAGGAAGGTTATTTCAATATTTTCGGCCGCACCGGTGCAAGAATTGAAATCTCCGGATGTTCACTGTGCATGGGTAACCAGGCTCGTGTGAATGACTGTGCAACTGTAGTTTCAACCTCAACCAGAAACTTCCCTAACCGTCTCGGTCAGGGTGCAAATGTTTACCTGGCATCTGCCGAACTTGCTGCTGTAACTGCAATTCTCGGTAAACTGCCAACACCTGCTGAATATCAGGAAAACATTGCAAAATTAAGCGACAAGGCTGATGAAATATACAGATATATGAATTTCAACCAGATGGATGAATACAAATAATCCAGGTTGATTTCAGGATTTTAGTATAAAGCAAAAGAGCAGTATCGACTGCTCTTTTTTATTTCAAGCTATAAACTGAAGCAAATATCAGGACTGCTCATCCTGATTGTGAAGTTCAACAAATCCCTGCAGAAGTTTCGGAAGGCTCTTCTGATTCTGCTGCACTTCATCATCGGAGCCGCCGCGGATAACTCTTGAATTATCCAGCCATCCTCCGAGATCGATCAGCTTGCAACGTTTGCAGCAAAAAGGTCGGAATTTATTTTCCGTACTCCATTCAATCTCAGCACCGCAGGTTGGACATTTTACAATTAACGGTTTCTCACTCATGATCTGCTAACCCTAAAAATATATTGTGTAATTCACGAACTTTCTGTTTTTTCAATTCAATCTGTTCATAATTATAAATCACATAGTCGGAAAGAGAAATCCTCCGCTGCCGATCCATCTGTGATGCGATAATCTTCCTGGCAAGTTCAGGGGAAATCCGATCCCTCGCACAGGTTCTTTCCACCTGTTTTTCCACTTCAAGATCTACACAGACCACATAATCCACCAGTTCGTCAAAATGAGTCTCAAACATAAGCGGAACCACCACCAGGGCATAGGGAGATGCAGCCTCCAGTGCCTGTCTCTTTACCTCAGTCCTGATAAGCGGATGAAGGATCCCCTCCAGAAAAGATTTCTCCTCCGCACTGTTGAATATTTTCTCCCGCAGCAGTCTTCTGTTAAGGGAACCGTCAGAAAGCATGATTTCACTGCCCCACCTGCTTTCAAGAAGAGACAGAACATTCCGATCGCTGTTAAGTATGGTGCGGGAAACCACATCAGCATCAATCACATCTATACCGAGATCCGCAAAAATCCCGGCAATTGTTGTTTTTCCGGATCCGATCCCGCCGGTCAGACCAATCAGTAAACTACTCATCACATCATTAAGGATAAATACCAGTCGTTAATCTGCACGCCCCATAACATAATCACATAGCAGGTTACAGCGATGTAGGGACCGAAAGGGATCGGTTTGCTGGCCGACTCCTTTACAACAATCTTGTAGGTAATTCCGATCACGGCACCCACCAGAGCTGACATCAGAACCGCAAGCGGCAGCATCTGATAGCCGAACCAGGATCCGATAACCGCCATAAGTTTGAAATCACCGTATCCCATCCCCTCCTTGCCGGTTATAAGCTTAAAACCCCAGTAGACTGACCATAGAGAAAGATAACCGAGCACCGCTCCGATTACAGCGCTTTTAACCGTCACAAAACCGTCCACAGTATTGATAACGAGACCCAGCCAGAGAAACGGCTGTGTTATCTCATCAGGAAGCAGCATCTTGTCAAAATCAATGAAGGAAAGAGAAATCAGAGCCCAGGTAAGCAGTATTGCCCCCAGAAGTTTCCATGAAGGAGGAAAGAAGAAGGCAACCGTCAGAGTGAGGACTGCGGACAGCAGTTCAATCGATGGATATCTGAAGGAAATCGGCAGTTTGCATTTGCGGCATTTACCACGCAGAAACAGCCAGCTGATTACCGGAATATTTTCCATTGCAGATATCAGATGACCGCACTTTGGACAGCGTGAGCGCGGTACCACAAGGTTGAACTTGGGCTCGGCATTCAGTTTGGCCAGTTCTTCACTTTCAGCATCAAAATACTCAAGATAATCCTTTTTGAACTCCTTCTCCATCATAACCGGAAGACGGTAGATCACCACATTCAAAAAACTGCCTACAAGCAGACCCAGCAAAAATATATATGTGTAATACAATCCCGGGAAATTATTGTAGCAATTTAAAATCCATTCCATTTATTTTAATTCCTAAAAAATAAAGGAGTACATTATCTGCACTCCTTATCTGAATAATCAACCAAGCATATATTACTTGATTACAGAACCCATTGTGAATATTGGCAGGTACATGGCGATAACCAGACCACCGATGAGCACACCCAAAACAACCATGATTAACGGTTCAAGCATTGATGACAGTCCATCTACGGCATCATCCACCTCCTGCTGATAAATACCTGCAATCTTGGCAAGCATATCATCGATGGAACCTGCTTCTTCACCGATCATTACCATCTGAGTCAGCATGTCAGGGAACACCATGGTTGTTCTCATAGCCATGTGCATCTGCATACCGTTTACCACCTCATTACGCACATCCATAATAGCATCACGGTACAGTGCATTACCTGCGGCACCGGCAGCGGAAACCAGAGCTTCAACCAGAGGAATACCGGCAGCAAAGGTAGTGGACAGGGTTGATGCGAATCTCTGCAGTGCAGCCTTCCTCAGAATACCACCGATTACCGGGATCTTCAGAGACCACTTCTGCACGGCGTCCCTGAACTTCGGATAATGAAGCAGACAATATCTGAATACAACGAATCCTACAAAAATTGCGCCGGCCGGCAGCAGCCAGTTGGCCTGCATCCACCGCGACAGTTCAACCACCATCTTGGTAAATGCCGGAAGTTCCGCACCGAATCCCTTGAAAATATCTTCGAACTGAGGTACTACGAATACCAGCAGAATTGCAGTAACCGCAATCGCAATGATTACAACCACAGTAGGATACATCAAAGCCTTTTTGATCTTTGACTTCAGCATTTCCGCCTTTTCCTGGTAGGTTGCAATACGGTCATAAATTGTTTCCAGAGCACCGGACTGTTCACCGGCAGCCACCAGATCGCAGTACAAATCATTAAAGTACTTAGGATACTTGGCAAATGCTTTAGACAGCGGAATACCGCCGGCAACGTCATTGGCGATATCTGTCAACATTTCTCTCATGCGGGATTTTTCATGGCTTCCGGAAAGAAGCTGAATAGCCTGAATAATAGGAACACCGGCTCCAAGCATGGTGCAAATCTGTCGGGAGAACATTGCAATATCCATAGCGGTAATACGTGGTTCCAAGAACTCGATTACCTGACGTTTCTTCAACTTGGTTACGGTAACACCCTGTCTCTTGAGTTCTACCCTTACAGCTTCCTCACTGAGACCCTGCGCGATACCACTAACAATAACACCTTTTTTGTTCTTGCCTTTCCAGTCATACTGTGAAACTTTAGTCTTTGACGTGGAAGACTTCGCTCCAACCTTGCTAGAACCATTTTTCAAAGCTAATGCCATGAGATCAATTCCTCTTAATTATTTATTATATATTAACTTGTTACACGTTTAACTTCCGCAACGCTTGTCAGGCCGAGACTGGCCTTTTCAAGTGCCGAGCGGCGCAACGTCTGCATCCCTTGCTCAACGGCGATTCTATTCAACTCAATTGAATTTGCGCCATTCATAATCGCCTCGGCAAGACGATCATTCATAACCATGATTTCATATATACCGACACGTCCCTTATATCCTCCGGAACAGGCACTGCAGCCTGCAGGTCCGTAAAGTTTAATCCCGCTCTTGATTTCCTCTTCAGTATAACCTATCGCACGCAGCTGCTGCTCAGATACCTGCTGTTCAACCTTGCATTTCTGACACAGTCTTCTGGCAAGACGCTGAGCCATGATCAGGGTACAGGAGGAAGCTATATTGAAACTCGGAACACCCATGTTTAAAAGACGGGTCAGAGTTTCTGCAGCAGAGTTGGTGTGAAGTGTCGACAGCACCAGGTGACCGGTCTGTGCTGACTTGATCGCAATTTCAGCTGTTTCAAGGTCACGGATTTCACCCACCATTATCACATCAGGGTCCTGACGCAGGAATGCTCTCAGAGCCGATGCGAAGGTCAGGCCCGCCTTAGGATTCATCTGAACCTGATTGATACCGTAAAGGTTGATTTCAACAGGGTCTTCCGCGGTGGAAATATTTGTTTCCTCATCATTGAGGATACTGAGTCCGGTATACAGGGACACAGTCTTTCCGGAACCGGTAGGACCTGTTACAAGAATAAGTCCCTGAGGTTTTGCCAGCGCGTCCAGATACTGTTTTTTCTGAACATCATTGAAACCGAGCTGATCGATATTCAGTTTGGCGGCAGAAGAATCCAGAATACGCAGTACTATCTTCTCACCCCACAGTGTAGGCAGAGAGTTCACACGCATATCCATGGTCTTGTTGGCACCGATTTTCAACTTGATACGACCATCCTGAGGAAGACGCTTTTCAGCGATATCAAGTCGTGACATAACCTTCAGACGGGCGGAAAAACGCTCTTTAAGATTTACCGGAGGGGTCGCAACCTGATGAAGAATACCGTCGATACGGAACCTTACACGATATTTTGTTTCATAAGGTTCAAAGTGAAGGTCGGATGCTCCCATGGAAATTGCCTTCAGCAGCATCTGGTTGATAAATTTAACAACAGGGGCATCATCCTCCTCCTGTTTGGTGGTATCAATCGCAGTACCGGCACCGTTATCATTCGAGGCATCAGCACCGCTCAGATCGTTCAACTCACCTTCCACGCTTACCAGATCTGCATCCGGATCCCCGTTGGCCTCTGTCTGTTCAGACAGCTGCTGCTCGGAGGAGGTAGTCAGAAACTTAATGGCTTTCTGAAGTTTGAGTTCATCCACCAGGAACGGTTCGGTATGAACCGAGAACACGAAACCGAATTCGTCAAGAGCCTCCATATTCGTAGGATCTGACAGCGCAAGATATAGGGTATGTCCCTGCAGGTATACCGGCAGGGCATGGTATTTTCTGATCAGTTTTTCATTTAGAAACTGCTTAGGAATATCCTGCAGATCAAATTCATCAAGATTAAGCAGGGCAAGGCCGAAATAATCAGTACAGAAAGTCGCCAAATCATCACTTTGGATAAAGCCGCTCTCCACAATACCCTGAACACACGGGATATCCCTCTTCTCGCAATCCTTCAGGATCTCTGTGGCCTGTTCCTGTGTAATCTTACCTTCATTAACTAAACTAGGCATCAATGTACTTTTAACAGCCATAGGTTAGTTCCTCCATTTGATATTTTATAGTTCGTTATCTTATAACACTTGTATAGAATACACTTCATTCGATTATACGTTAACATTGGAAATTTAACACAAACTAAATTCCATAATAATGACAAACCACACAAAATTATTAATAAGTAAAGACAAATTGAACTTTATGGCCGTAAATTTTACCAAACATCAATACGCGAACCAGTTATCAGCCGGTACAGCCGCAAAAACAAAGGGGAAGCCTAAAACTCCCCCCTGGTTATTATCAAACCGATCCGCACGGGATCTGTGAATTACAGCTTACCGCAGCAGTTCTTAAACTTTTTGCCGGATCCGCAAGGACATGGATCATTTCTACCGACCTTCTGACCGTTTCTTGTAAACGGTACAGCCTTGTCCTGCTTCTTCTCCTCCTGAGTCTCCTCCTTATTGGTGGTTGCACTCTGGGATTCAAGCTCTGCCTGACGCTGGCGTTCAGCCTCAATTGCAGCAATCTCCTCCGGAGTTCTGATCTGAATACGTAAAAGAATGTTCACAACCTGGGTCTTGTAACGACTGAGCATCACACCGAACATCTTGGAAGATTCTGTCTTATACTCATTCTTAGGATTCTTCTGTGCATAGCCGCGCAGGTATATACCCTGTCTCAGGCAGTCCATTGATGCCAGATGCTCCTTCCAGAAACGATCGAGCAGCTGCAGCATAATGCTTCGCTCAAGGTTGAGGATATTGGCATCGTCGATAACTGAAACCTTGTCGTTATATGTTTTAACAGCAAGTTCGGTAACCTTGTCACAGACATCATCTTCACTTATCTGGGCATTGTCCTTGATCCATTGTGAAACCGGAGCCTTGAGATCAAAATCTGTCAGCAGTCCGTTCTCCAAACCCTCAACATCCCAGTTTTCAACCACAGCATTAACAGGAATATATCTGGCAACCTCTTCATTCATCACATCTTCTATGATCTGCTCAACTTCAGCCTTCATCGGCTCAAGTTCAACCTCAAGAAGCTGGTTGCGGAATTCATAGATATTTCTGCGCTGTTCATTTGCCACATTGTCGAATTCAAGCAGATTCTTACGAATATCAAAGTTGCGCTCCTCCACCTTTCTCTGGGCATTTTCAATAGATCGGGTAACCCATTTGTGTTCGATGGAATCCCCCTTCTGCATACCGGCCTTTTTGAACCAGTTGCGGATCCTTTCGGTGTTGATGAAAATACGCAGCAGATTATCATCCAGTGACAGATAGAAACGGGATGAACCAGGATCTCCCTGACGTCCGGAACGGCCTCTGAGCTGATTATCGATACGTCTTGATTCATGACGTCCTGTACCGATAATATGAAGACCGCCTGCGGCTACCACTTCATCGTGGCGCTTCTGCCATTCCTTCATAATCTGATCTTTCTGCTCCTGGGTAGGATTTTCCAGGGCATCGATCTCCGCCTGAGGATTACCGCCGAGAACAATATCGGTACCGCGTCCGGCCATGTTAGTGGCAATGGTTACTGTTCTTGGGGCACCAGCCTGGGCAACGATCTGTGCCTCCTTCTGATGGAATTTTGCATTAAGAACACTGTGCGGGATCTTCTTCTGGGTAAGGAAAGAAGACAGTTTCTCGGAATCTTCAATAGAAATGGTACCGACTAGAACCGGACGGCCGCGGGAAACCTGATCCTCAATATCCTTCACGATCGCATCAAACTTGTCTTCCTCGTCGAGGAAAATCAGATCGTGTTCATCCTTTCTGATCATAGGTTTGTTGGTTGGCAGTACAACAGTGTTCAGACCGTAGATCTGCTGGAATTCAAAAGCTTCGGTATCAGCAGTACCGGTCATACCGGCAAGCTTGGTGTACAGTCTGAAGTAATTCTGGAAGGTAATGGAGGCAAGAGTCTGGTTTTCATTCTGAATTCTTACATGCTCCTTGGCTTCAATGGCCTGATGCAGACCGTCTGACCAGCGGCGTCCCTCCATGGTTCGGCCGGTATGCTCGTCAACAATCAGAATTTCCCCGTTCTTAACAATATAATCGATATCCTTCTTAAACAGGGTGTGGGCACGCAGACATGCGTTAACATGATGAAGAACGATCATGTTCTTATAATCGAAAAGATGCTCCCCTTCTCCGAGAACACCGGACTTTCTCAGAAGTTCCTCCACATAAACCTGACCTCTTTCTGTCAGATAAACCTGTTTGAACTTCTCATCAACGGTGAAATGTCCGTCTCCCTTGTAGGTTTCGGAATCCTCCTTGTCCTGACGCTGAAGCAGCGGGATCACTTCATCAATCTTGGTATACAGTTCGGTTGCATCATTGGCGGCACCGGAAATAATCAGCGGAGTTCTTGCTTCATCGATCAGAACCGAATCCACTTCATCCACCAGTGCATAGTTTAAACCGCGCTGAACACGGGATTCCTTGGTAAAGGCCATGTTGTCACGCAGGTAGTCGAAACCGAACTCGTTGTTGGTACCGTAGGTGATATCACAGGCATATGCCTTCTGCTTTTCTTCAACACTCAGTCCTGCAAGGTTGCAGCTTACAGTCATACCGAGAAAGTTGAACAGCTTGCTTGACCAGGTGGCGTCACGTGATGCCAGGTAGTCATTTACAGTTACGATATGAACACCCTTTCCGGTAAGTGCATTAAGGTAGGCGGGAAGTGTTGAGGTAAGAGTCTTACCTTCACCGGTCTTCATTTCAGCAATCTGATCTGTATTAAGTACGATACCGCCCATCATCTGGACATCGAAATGTCTCATACCGTAAACACGCTTTGAAACTTCTCTTACTACCGCAAAAGCATCCGGAAGGATATCTTCAAGAGTTTTTCCCTGACTGAGCTGCTCCTTGAAGTATGGAGTCATATTTTTTAATTCTTCATCAGAGAATTTTTCATATTTGGGCTCTAATGAATTAATAACCGCTACGATTTTTCTTAATCTTTTTAATGTTCTTTCATTTGAACTACCAAATATTTTGGTAAAAATATTCATAATAGACATAAAGTTTTCTCATTTTTATATTAAATATTTTGCAATTGACGGTAATTATATCATTTTTTGAATGATATTTAATTGGTAAATGAACCTGCCACTATAAATCACTTGACAACTACTGTTTATATATGGAGGCGATAACAAATATTTCAATACCTGGTACAGAAAATGAAAAAGCCGCTGAAATCAGCGGCTGACTAGAATAAATCAGATAAACAGACTATGCGCTTACAACGGCAGGCGATATGAAGTCAATTGGAGTTCCGAGAACATCCGCATGTTCCTCACTTTTGAATGTTTTAACTTCATAGCATTCAGGATGCGCCAGCAGTTCCCTGAGCATCTGGTTGTTCAGATGATGCCCTGTCTTGTAGGCTGAGAATCTGCCGAGCAGTACCTTGTTGCTCATGTAAAGATCACCGATGCAGTCAAGCAGCTTATGCTTAACAAATTCATCTTCGTAGCGCAGACCGTCACTGTTAAGAACTCTGAACTCATCTAGAACCACAGCATTATCAAGAGAACCGCCCAGTGCCAGATTATGAGCATGCATGAACTCAACATCCTTCAGGAAACAGAAGGTTCGTGCGCTTGCAATGTCTGACTTGAAAAGCGAACCTGAGAAATCAACACTTACATGCTGCTTCTCCGGATCCATGGCAGGGTGTTTGAAATCAATGGTCAGATCAAGCTGCAGGCCGTTTGCACTCGGCTCAAGCATTGCCCACTTCTCACCGTCTTCAACCCTGACCGGCTTGGTAATCTTGATAAACTGCTTCGGTGCAGCAAGTTCCTTGATGCCAACCTGTGACAGAAGATAAACAAAAGGATAGGCACTTCCATCCATGATCGGGATTTCCGGGGCATTCACATCGATGTAGAGGTTGTCTATTCCCAGAGCAAACAGAGCAGCCTGAAGGTGCTCAATGGTGGAGATGCGAACTCCGGCCTCGTTCACCAGAGCTGTGCATAACTGGGTATCACGAACCGCGTCAGCTGTGCATTTAAATTCAACATTAGGCTCAAGATCTGTTCTCCTGTAGACAAGCCCGGTATTTTTCGGTGCAGGTCTGAAGTTAACAGTAACCTTTTTGCCGGAATGAAGGCCGATCCCTGTAACAGAAATCGCTTTACCTAAAGTGCATTGCTTCAACATAGTTGCCATCCTTTTTTTGAATTTTGCATATTATATCACAAAATTTTATTTTGGATTCTTTAATTTTAATCCGCCTGCTTTCTGAAAAATGCAGGAACATCGAGATTATCCTCATCAGAAAGACCTGCTTTAATGAACGGTGAATTATCACCTACAAGTTCATCAGGATCGATATTGAGGATCTGATCCGGACTCATGAATGCAGTCTTGATGGCAGTTGGTTCGTCAGTCTTTTTGCCGATCCCTGTTGCGATCACAGTCACTCTCAGTTCGCCTTCACCTTCAGGAACTTCAGGATCAGCCTCTTCACTGCTGTAGGTCAGACCTGAAATAATTTCTGCATCCGGATCTGCATATCCCTTGATGGTCTGATTGATAAGTCCCAGTTCATCCATTCCCAGATCAAGCGGGGCTTCAACGTTAAGGAACACTGATGTTGCACCCTTGAGATCAACGTCATCAAGCAGAGGACATACGATAGCCTGCTGAACAGCCTCCTGCGCACGCTCAGGACCTTTGCCGACACCGATACCGATAATCGCCATTCCGCCGTTTTCCATGCATCTTCTCAGATCATTAAAATCAAGATTGATATGACCTTCCTTCAACAGCGAACTTGAAATGCCCCTTACCGCCTTCAGCAACACATCATTGGCTTCTGCAAAAGCATTAAGTACGGTAACCTTCTTGCCGAGAACCTGCAGCAGTTTATCGTTAGGAACTACAATCAGCGTATCTGCATATTTTGCCAGTTCCTTGATACCTTCCTCAGCATGCTGTGCACGTTTCTGACCTTCATAGGAGAAAGGTTTTGTAACAATCGCAATGGACAGAATTCCCAGTTCACGGGCAACCTGCGCCACCACCGGAGCACCTCCGGTTCCGGTACCGCCGCCTTCACCGGCTGTAATGAAGATAATATGATTACCCATAATGGCATCACGGATCTTGTCAATATCCTCCTCCGCTGCAGCCTTACCCTTGGTAGGATCTGCACCGCAGCCCAGTCCGCCGGTCATCTTGCTGCCGATCTGAACCTTGACATCAGCTGTAGTCTTGTTCAGCGCCTGTGCATCAGTGTTGATACAGATGGTCTTAACTGCATCGATATGCGCCTTGACCATGTGTGATACAGCATTTCCGCCGCCACCGCCGATACCTACAACAACCATATTAGGACGAAAATTTGATTCAGCCTCTGAGGATACTTCCGGAGTATCCAGCTCCACTCCCACAATACTCATTTCAGAACTCCAATTCTACTAAGTAATACTATAATGTGAAAAAACTAATACATTTCCTTTAATTTTTTTAAAATCCCTTTAATCGACCACCACTTCCCGTTTCCGGAGGATTCCTGATCACGGTATTCATGATTCTGACTGCCGTAGATCAGCAGGCCCACCACGGTGGAGAATTCAGGCTTGTTAACTATTTCAGTAAGCCCGTTGGTCACATTCGGCTGACCGATACGCACCGGACAGTTGAAAATCTCCTTTGCAAGTTCAAGCATGCCGTCCATTTTGGCACCGCCGCCGGTAAACACAATTCCGGCACCGAGCTGATATGATTTGTTTTTCTTTTCAAGTTCAACCTGCGCTTTCTTGATCCTCTGCTGCACGGTCTCAAGAAGTTCCTTATAGCGCGGATAAAGCACCTGAGGCAGCAGTGTCAGAGGAAGTGTACCCTCGGTTCCGCTCACAGATCTGATGGTAATTTTCTGCTTGTCCTGGTACTTCTTCAAATCCACCGTGCCGTAGTTAAGCTTCACCATTTCAGCAACAGACAGCGGAGTGCTGATGGTAACAGCAAGATCGTTGGTTGCATTGAATCCGGCATATGGGAACACATCTGAATAGCGCAGTGTTCCGTCAATAAACACCGAAATATCGATAGTGCCGGCCCCGATATCAACAAGACATACACCGATATCCTGTTCATCCTGGGAAAGAACGGATTTGGCAGAGGCAAGACCGCCGAAAACGAATGAATTGATTTTGATCCCGTTGACTTTCTCAATGCATTTTTCAAGATTTTTAGCGGTGTCGGCATGACATGCAATCAGATGCACAAAAGCCTCCAGCCGGTAACCTGTCATCCCGATCGGTTTCTTGATGCCCTGCTGATTGTCAATGGTATAGTTCTGCTCCACCACATGAAGCAGTTTGTTGCAGTCATCCGGCAGCTTTATATTCTGCGCATTATGTATGGCTTCTTCAATATCCTCCTGCTTCACATCATCAGAGATTGACACCATTCCTCGCTCGTTTTTGCATTTGATATGCTGTCCTGAAATCGAACAGTACACCGAATTAATCTGAATGTTTGAGGATGATTCAGCATTGTAGACAGCCTGTTTGATTGAGGAAACGACAGCCTCCACATCGGTAACACAGCCTCTTTTCATTCCTTTGGACTCGTGAGTACCAACTCCCAACACGTTAAGAGAGCGATCAGGCAAAACCTCGGCAACCACAGCACGGACCGTACTGGTGCCTACATCAAGACCGACTACAAATTCGCTTTCACGTTCCTGCGTTTTAATCATGTACCTTAACCTGCCATATATCTAATGCCGGATTTCTGTGCTTCCGTTCAGGAAGCATTTGAACCCGGTTCATTTTTCCAACCTATTGCCATTCCGTTATCATAACGGAGATCAATGTATGAAATATTTACAAAATTCTTTCTAATCTGCGGATAAACCTTGGTAAATCTCTCAAGCCTCCGCTGAACCACACTCTTCGAATCCGGCTGATCTGCCTCCCCGTCACCGACCGCATCAATATTCTCACGGCCGAGCACAAGCTTAACACCGTTGTCCATGTACAGTTCCCAAGACTGACGCTCGGTAAGAACCAGTTTAGTAATTGCGCAGCCCACCGGCGACAGCAGGTCACGGAAACTCAGATAATTCTGATACATGTAGCCGGCTTTGGCTTCCGGACCATCCAGCATAACCAGATTTCCGAAAAACTCACCGTCCGGAGCCTCATAAACCCCCGAGTGTTCACTTAACAGTCTGTCATCTTTCCATCTTGCCACTGCGCGTTTTTCAGCAACATCAAGATACAGATAGGCAGGCCACTGTTTTCTCACCGAAACCGATTCCACCCACGGGATCGATTTTACAGTTTCCTGAATGGAGTCAACATCCAGTTTTATAAAATTGTGCAACTGCCCGGAGTCAGTCAGCGCTGCGCTGATGCGGGCAATCTCAAGTTCATTGAGATTACCCCGGATCGACACTGTATCCACCGGAAGTGAATCACTGTCGTAGTAGTATTCCTTCAGCGCCATGAACACGGTTGTCAGAAAGGACATTACGATCAGAAAAAACACCAAGCCCAGCATATAGTTCAGATCTATACGCCTGTTGTCCTGTAAACTTGTTTTCTCTACCGCATCAGCCAAAAACATACTACTGTCCTGTATAGTTTTTCATACTTTCATAATTCAGTTTCATGCCAGCGAGCTTTTTGGCAATCATATTGATATTGCCGGCACCCTGGGTCAGCACGATGTCGCCTGGTTTTATCACACTGGCAAGAACTGACGGAACCTCATCAGGCTTTGCGACGAATATCGGATCAATCTTACCCCTCTGTCTGATTGAGCGGCACAGAGATCTTCCGTCCGCACCGGGGATCGGATCTTCACCGGCAGCATACACATCAAGCAGGATCAGCGCATCCACTCTGCTCAGAACTTCAACAAAATCATCATACAGATCTCTTGTTCTGGTATATCTGTGCGGCTGGAAGATCATAACCAGGCGGCGATCGCCCCATCCGTTGCGTACAGCCTTGATCGTAGCCTTAACCTCGCTAGGGTGATGTCCGTAGTCATCCACCAGCTTGACGGTAAGCTGATCGGTCTCGCTGAGTTTGAATTCCCCGTACTGTTCGAATCTTCTTCCCACACCCTGGAAACTGGCAAGAGCAGTCAGAATATCACGATCATCAATTCCGTCATCCGTTGCCACAGCAATAGCTGCAGCGGCATTAAGCGCCATGTGAATGCCGGGCAGTGCAAGTTTAACATCCAGCAGACTGCCGTCGGTCTTTCTGACCTTGAATGAGGAATGATCCTGTTCCTGTTTGAAATCGATTACCTGAATGTCAGCCTCTTCGGACTGGCCGTATGTCAGCACGGCTCTGCCGATTTTCTGAATAATCGACTTAACCACCGGATCATCGATACAAACCACAGCAAGACCGTAGAACGGAAGGTTGTGCAGAAAATCAACAAAAGTTGATTTAAGCTTGCTGAAGTCACCGTCATATGTTCCCATATGATCAGCCTCTATATTCGTAACAACGCTTACCATCGGCTGAAGGTGAAGAAACGAAGCATCTGACTCATCAGCTTCAGCAATAAGATATTTACCCTGTCCGAGACGGGCATTTGAACCGGAGCTGTTCAGAAGACCGCCGATAACATAGGTCGGATCCCTGCCGGCCTGGGCATAGATACTGGCAATCAGACTTGTGGTAGTGGTTTTGCCGTGGGTACCTGCAATCGCTATTCCGTGGCGGTATCTCATCAGTTCAGCCAGCATTTCTGCTCTTTTAACCACCGGTATACGCAGTTCCTTGGCAGCCACATACTCAGGATTCTTTTTCTTGATGGCTGATGATACCACAACAACACTGGCACCCTTCACGTTGTTCGCGTCATGACCGATAAAAATTGTAGCACCGAGAGATTTGAGGTGTTCAGTAACAGGATTGCTGTTTAAATCGGAACCGGTAATTTCATAACCCTCGTTAACAAGAACTTCGGCTATACCGCACATTCCCGCACCGCCGATACCGATGAAATGGATCCGCTTCACTCTTCTCATTTCCGGTACGGAAGCTCTTATTTTTAGTGTTTCTACATTTGCCACGATTAAATCCTTCTGTAATAAATTACTTTTCTGCCAGCTTCTGGCAGTAATTGGCAACCTTTTCGGTCGCATCCAGAATAGCCACATCCCTTGCATTTCTGGACATTTCGGTAATCAAAGCCGGATCTGCAATATACTTATCCAGAATACTGCACAGATTCTGCTCATTAAAATCCTTCTGTGCCACCAAAACCGCTGCATCAGCCTGCACCAGACTCTGTGCATTCTTGGTCTGGTGATCGTCAACTGCACTCGGAAGAGGCACGAAAATGGCCATTTTATGGGCCGCCGCAATTTCTGCCACCGTGAGAGCTCCTGCCCGGCAGATCACTATATCTGCCCAGGTGTATGCATCGGCCATGTCATCTATAAACTCAAGCACTTCAACACGATCAGTACACTTGAGTTCTTCATAGAGTTTCTGGGTCTTCTCGCGGTTTCCGCGTCCGGTCTGGTGCTTTACCTCTATATTTTCATACCTGGCGAAAATCGCAGGAAGGGTTTCATTGAACACCATCGCCCCCAGGGATCCTCCAACAACCAGGATCCTTATTTTACGATCTTCAATTGCCTCAATCGGAAACTGTGAAATCGCTGCGATTTCATCACGGATCGGATTACCGACCACATTTGATTTCTTATATGCCAGGTTATTCGGGAAACCAAGACATACCACTGTGGCAAAATTTGCCAGGATCCTGTTCGTAAGCCCTGCTGCCGCGTTCTGCTCATGCAGAACCAGAGGAACATGACTGAGCCATGCCGCAACACCGCCAGGACCTGAAGCGTATCCACCCATGCCGAGAACCACGTCAGGTTTAAAATCGCGGACAATCCTGCGTGCCTGGGCAACAGCCCTGATAATTTTGAACGGAGCCAGCAGTTTCCTCAGAAGCCCGTTTCTCCGGACGCCCTGAATATCAATAAAGGCAATTTCAAAGCCGTGCTGCGGTACCAGTCGGGCTTCCATGCGCTCTTTTGTTCCGAGCCACAGCACATCCCAGTCACGATCGCTAAGATATTTTGCAACCGCCAGTCCCGGAAACACATGACCGCCGGTACCTCCGGCCATAATCAATATTTTCTTACGCATTATCAATATTCCTATGAACTTTCTTTATGCTGCCTTTTCAATCTGAACTCATAATCAAGTTTCAACACTGCAGCCAGTGACGCCATCATGATCATCATACTTGAACCGCCGTAGCTGATGAGGGGAAGCGTCAACCCCTTGGTCGGAAGCATTCCTGAAGCCGCACCGACATTAATCACGGTCTGAATGGCAATCATGAGACCGACTCCGAAACTTACATAACCGCTGAACAGCTCTCCCGCCTTGAGGAACCGGCGGCTTATTATAAACAGGCGCCATACCAGCCACATTTCCAGAAGAATAACCACACAGACACCGACAAAACCGAACTCCTCGCCTAGGATCGCAAAAACGAAATCTGTATGTGCCTCAGGCAGATATTCCATCTTCTGCACACTGTTGCCGAGACCTTCTCCAAACAATCCGCCTCTTCCGAATGCCATCAGAGACTGAGTAAGCTGGTATCCCTTGCCGAACGGATTGGCCCACGGATCCAGGAAAGTTGTCAGTCTAACCAGGCGGTACGAGGCAAAAAAAGCAAAAGAGATCATAAAAGCTACTGTCACCGCGGCACCGGCAATATAACTGACCAGATGTGCACCTCCGATAAACAGAAGCCCGAGCATTATTCCGAACATCACCACCGCCGAACCGTAATCAGGCTGCAGCAGGAGCAGTCCCACAATAACACCGAACATTACCAGCTGCTTTACAAAAGCCCTGAGCTTTTTGGTTACCTCCTCACGTTTGCGGGTCAGAAAACTCGACAGATATATAATCCAGCAGAACTTCATAATTTCAGAAGGCTGAATATTCATACCTCCAAGCCTGATCCATCTTTTTGCACGGTTTATTTCTGTTCCTACCGCCAATACCAGCAGAAGGCAGACAATACCGAACAGTAGCAGCTGAAGGTTGTATTTTTTATATACCTCCCCCGGTATGAACAGAACTGTAAATCCAGTGAAGAGGCCGATACCAAGAGCAATCAGATCTCTTTTCCCGTAAAAAAACAGATCGTCAAATTTGTTTGACGCCTGGGTTATTGAGGACGAAAATATCATGATAAACCCGATACAGCACAGCGTAAGCGCCAGAAAAACTATCTGACGGTCATACATCGGCCGGCGATCGGTTGCAATCAACTTGTCCTTCAGAAAACTCAGCATTTTTCAGACTCTAATTTTTTTACCAGTGAAACAAACACGTCTCCGCGTTCTTCAAAATTCTTAAACATGTCCATACTTGCACATGCAGGAGCCAATAATACCACATCCCCCGGCTTTGCATTCATATAAGCCTTGCGAAGTGCATCCTCCATATCGGTTGCACTTACCGCATTGTCCCCGAGAACCAGCAAATCTTTGGCATCACGGCCGAAGCAGTACATTTCTTTTATTCTGCCTTTAAGCAGTTCCCCGATCGGTGCAAAATTCTGCCCTTTTCCGATCCCCCCGGCCAGAAGATACAGATCTCCCCTGGTTACACTCGCAAGTCCGTCAACTGCAGCCAGTGTAGATCCTACATTGGTAGCCTTGGAATCGTTGTAATATCTGACTCCGTTGATTTCTGCAACAAACTGACAGCGGTGCTCGAGCCCGGTAAATGTTCTCAGAGTTTCAATCTGAGCTTCCTCGCTGATCCCTACAACATCAGCAAGTGCCATGGCTGCAAGAGCATTCATCTGGTTGTGCTTGCCGGCTATTTTCATTTCAGCGGCATCCATTACCAGACGGCCGAACTTGGCGAGGTAGGTATGTCCGGCTTCACGGATCAGACCGTACTCACGTTCATCGTCGCCGAAACTTACCCTGGCGACACTTTCATCCCTAGGGAACGTTCTTGGATCAAAACGGTTGTAGATTACGTGGCAGGCATTGTTATAAATAATGTGTTTTGCCTGTGCATATTTCTCTATATCAAATTCATAACGATCCATATGATCTTCGGTTACATTCAGGATGGTACAGCCGGCAGCATGCAGACTCCTGGTAGTTTCAAGCTGGAAGGATGACAGTTCAAGCACATAGAGTTTTGCCGGTTCCTTCAACAGTTCCAGTGCCGGAACACCGATATTTCCGCCGACTCCAACCCGAATCCCGGCATTTTTTGCCATCAGGCCCACCAGAGTGGTCACTGTACTTTTACCGTTAGCCCCTGTTATTCCTATAACAGGCTCATTAACCTCGCGGACAAAAAGTTCAATATCGCCGATAACCTCAACGCCCTTGTCAATTGCAGCCTTGATTGCAGGAGTATACAAAGGGACCCCGGGGCCTACCACAAGAGTTCTGGCGGCACAGAATTCTTCTGTAAAAAGTGAAAAATCTCCGCTCTTGAAAACAACGTTCTGCGGCAGTTTATCCTTCAGCGGCGGATTATCCCTGGAATCAACAACCATTGGAACAATACCCTTACCCAGTAAATAGTCAACTGCAGCCAAATTGCTCTTGCCCAGTCCTACAACAATGTATTCATTAGCCATTTCAAATCTCGTTTTATCTTAACTTCAAGGTTACCAAACCCAACAGAACCAGAACAAAAGTAATGATCCAGAATCTTACAATAACACGCGGTTCCGGCCATCCGCCAAGTTCAAAATGATGATGGATCGGAGCCATTCTGAAAATTCTCTCTCCTCTGAGTTTGAAGGAGCCGACCTGCAGAATCACTGACAGAGTCTCCATAACAAATACGCCGCCCATAATAAACAGCAGGAATTCCTGTCTTACCAGCACTGCGATCACTCCGAGCAGTGCACCAAGAGTCAGGGAACCTACATCTCCCATAAACACCAGTGCCGGATAGGTGTTAAACCACAGGAAACCGATTGCAGCACCGACCACCGCCGTGCACACAACCACTATTTCCGAAGCTCCTACAATATATGGGATATTCAGATATGCAGCATAGTTGACATTACTTGTGACCCAGGCAACCAGACCGAGTGCAGCAGCAACCAAGGCGGTAGGAACAATCGCCAGACCGTCCAGGCCGTCGGTCAGATTCACCGCATTGGATGAACCTACGATTACCACATATACAAAAGGAATGAACAGAAGCCCCAAATCAGGCATAAAGTTCTTGAAGAACGGTACCACCAGGGTTGTTTCATTCGCAGAAGGCGCGTAAAAATAAAGAAAAGTACCGATGGACAGTGCAAACAGGGACTGCCAGAACATTTTCCATCTTGGTGAAAGGCCCTTGGTATTGTGTCGTGTAATTTTCCAGTAATCATCGATAAATCCGATGGAACCGAACGCAATGGTTGCAAAAATCACAATCCATACATATACACTGCGCAGATCCGCCCACAGCAGGACAGAAACCAGAATAGATCCGAGGATCATTACACCGCCCATGGTCGGTGTTCCGGTTTTGGCCAGATGGGACTGCGGTCCGTCGGTTCTTACAACCTGTCCGTATTTAAGTTTGTGCAGTTCTGCAATAACCTTAGGTCCGACCAGCAGGGAAATTACCATAGTGGTCAGAATCGCCATTACCGCACGAAACGAAAGATATGAAACAACATTGAATACAGTCAGATATTTTGTCAACCATTCTGAAAGAAGAACTAGCATAATTCATCCTTAATATAATCTAATATTTCGTGCATTTTCATACTGTGGGATCCTTTAATCAACACCGCAGATTTCCTGTTTTTATCAAAATTATCCTTCAACCACAGTTTGAGTTCGTCCTTGGATTCAAAGAAACTCCCCTTGCCACCGCTGGCCTCTGCTGAGAGTCTGGTTAAATTACCGACGGTAAGGAACAGATCGATCCTCGAATTGAGAACCCTTGCACCGACCTCTTTATGAAGTTCCTCCGCCTGATCCCCAAGTTCTCCCATATCACCAAGGATCAGAACCTTGTAACCATCCATGCTGTTCATGGTTTCAATTGCAGCAAACACAGCATTTGCAGAAGCATTATAGGTATCATCTATCAGAGTAACATTGTTCTTTTCGGTAACTTTAAGTCTGCCCTGGTAGGCTTCATAACTTTCAAGACCCTGTCTGATAACATCAAGTCCGATCCCGAGTGCATAAGCGGCAGTGGCCGCCGCACAGGCATTGGCCACATTGTGGATCCCGACAATCCGCAGCTTCACCGGAACAGTCCCGTCAGGATTGTGAAGTACAAAACCAGCCCTGCCGCGGCTGTCAATCTGAATATCGCTGGCATAGCAGGTGGCATCAGAATTTTCCCTGCTGAATGAGCAGCATCTGAAATGTTTCTGTTCGTTCAAAAAATCGCCGTAAAATTCGCTGTCATGATTGAATACCGCAGTACCACCGCTGTTAAGACCGTTGAAGATTTCACTCTTTGCCCTGAATACCCCCCTTAGCGAACCGAATCCTTCCAGGTGGGCATATCCGACATTGTTGATCAGCGCCACATCCGGTTTAACCAGATTTACGGTATAGTCGATCTCGCCGGGGTGATTGGTACCCATTTCCACGATTGCATACTTATGTTTCTCTGTCAGACGCAGCAGAGTCAGCGGAACGCCGATATCATTATTGAAATTGCCGTCAGTTGCCAGTGTTTCTCCAGCCAGTGACAGTATGGAACGGGTAAGATCCTTTACGGTGGTTTTACCGCAGGTTCCTGTTATACCGACAGTAACCGGGCCCAGTTTCTGTTTTACTGCTGCACCCAGCAGACCGAGAGCCTTTTTGGTATTCCCGACAACAATATACGGAACTGCGGTATCAACCCGGTGTTCAACCACCAGAGCCTTTGCTCCGTTCCTTACAGCATCAGCCAGAAATGAATGTGCGTCGAAACGCTCTCCCCGCAGTGCAAAGAACAGTTCATTGCCCTCGACAGCTCTTGAATCTGTTGAAACGGAACTGACAGTAATGTCCTCCCCGAACAGTTCCCCGTTACAAAACTTTGCAACTTCACTTAAACTTAACCTAATCATTAACTTATGTACCTCTACTTACAGGCCTGCAATTACCTCTTTCACTACTTCCTGATCGCTGTAGTGATGTTTTACAGTGCCTATAATCTGATAATTCTCATGTCCCTTGCCTGCAATCAGAACCAGATCTCTGTCCGTAGCAGCAGTTATAGCTCCGGCTATAGCAGTTCTGCGGTCATACTCGACCTCAAAATTATTCCTCTCAACCCCGTCAATAATCTGTTTCATTATTTTCTCAGGATCCTCTGTTCTCGGATTGTCGTTGGTAAAAACCACACGATCAGCCAGAGTTGTTGCAATTCTTCCCATGGCAGGTCTCTTTCCCGTGTCACGATCACCTCCGCAGCCGCAAACCACGATCAGTGAGCCGGCAGTATGCTCCCTTGCCGCTGTTATAGCCTTCTGCAAGCCGTCAGGAGTATGGGCAAAATCAACAATGCACAGCGGAGATCTGCCGTTTTTAAACAGTTCCATTCTGCCGATAAGAGGTCGCAGACAGCCAAGTTTCTTCAGAGACAGATCTTTATTTCCGACAAGTCTGTCCACCATGGCCTTTGCCATGACAGCATTGTAAACATTGAACAGTCCGATCAGCGGTACGCTGAGCTGCTGTTCCCCTGATTTCCCCTCTCTGAGTTTGAAAGAGGTGCCGCTGTCCGTAGCAACAGGAGCGCTGATTACAATATCAGCCCCGTCATCCATACCGACTGTAATCACATTATTTCGATCAAGCTTAGGTAGCAGTTCATTTCTGATCATTGAATCGTCATAATTCAGTACAACAGTTTTATCACTGTTGGCAAGAATGAAATTCTCCTTTACCGCGAAGTACGCCTCCATGGTTTTATGAAAATCCAGATGATCACGGCTCAGATTGGTAAACATGGTACTGAAAAAATGAACACCGTTGATTCGTCCCTGGGCAATACCGTGGCTGGAAACCTCCATTGCAACGAACTCAGCCCCGGCTTCAACAAAGCCAGCAAGCAGTTTCTGCAGTTCAATCGGACCTGGAGTTGTATTCAGTGCTGGTTTCAAATCATCGATAAAACCGCTTCCGACTGTTCCGATTATTGCACATCTGTGTCCAGAACCGGCAAGCAGCTGTGCTATATAGTAGGTTACTGAACTTTTGCCGTTGGTTCCGGTAACACCGATTACCTTTATAGCTCTGGACGGTTCACCGTAGAATCTGGACGCCATCTCAGGGATCTTCTCACTGAGTCCGGCAACACCGAGGCTTACGACACTGTCAGATGAAAACACGAAACCATCGCCGTTTTCATATATAACAGCACGCGCTCCAAGTTCAACCGCCTTTTCAATATATCTGCGGCCGTCCTGAAGCTGACCTTTCATTGCAACGAAAACATCACCTTCAGTTATGCAACGGCTGTCAGCCTGCAGCTCTCCTACAGGAAGATCTATCTCCCTATCAAAAAAATCCTGAATTATGGATAAATTTCTCATTGTCCTGTACTCTACGATTACTTCGCCTTAGTTTTTAAATCATCCGGCGGTACATTATACAACTGAAGGGCAGCACTCATAACCTCTGCAAACAGAGGTCCGGCAACTACACCTCCGTAAAATCCGCCCTTTTTAGGTTCATTTACAATTGCAACCAGCGCAAAACGCGGATTGCTGGCAGGAGCATAACCTGCAAACGTACCCACATAATCCTTTCCATATCCGCCGCGTACTGCAACCTTTGCCGTACCCGTCTTTCCTGCCACAGTGTAGCCGGGGATCCTCGCCTGGGAACCGGTACCGCCACCGCCGACCACGGTTTCAAGAGACTGCGCCATTCTGCGCATTATCTTCTCATCCGCAACCCTCTGGCCTGCAGGGTACTGGCCTGATTCAAGCTTCAGTATCGACAGCGGCTTGTGAATTCCCATGTTGGCAATAGTCACATAGGCGCTGGTCAGCTGAATCGGAGATATTCTCAGACCGTAGCCGAATCCGATGGTAGCTTTCTCTATATCAGACCATCTGCGTCTGTGAGGCAGCATTCCGGAAGCCTCACCGACCAGTCCCAAATCCTGTTTCACCCCTAGACCGAAATCTGACAGAGTCTGAACGATATCATCAGGGTTCATTCTGAGGGCTATGCGCGCCATACCGATGTTTGAGGAATACTTTATGATATCCGCTATATTTCCTGAAGCCATATGATGACTGTCGGTTATGGTCTTCGTATAAATTCTGAACGGTCTGGTATCAAAGACCTCATTCCAGTTGGTTATTTTATGCTGCAGTGCACTGATCGCAACAATCGGTTTAACCGTCGATCCGGGTTCATACGTATCAGTAATGGCACGGTTGCGGGCCCTCTGGCTCTCGTAACTGTTGTGCGCATTCGGATTAAACGACGGAGCGTTAACCATTGCCAGGATCTCACCGGTCTGCACATCTGCAAGCACAAGAGTAATGGAAGTCGGATTTCTCTCTTCGTATGCCGACTTTACCGCTCTGTATGCAATGGACTGCAGGCGCTGATCAATACTCAGGGTTATATCACCGGCAGGTTTTCCCTCAGACTCATAGCCGAGAGTTTCAATCACATTGCCGCGGGCATCCTTGCGGACTTTCTTTTTGCTCGGTGTTGCAGTCAGCCATTCGTCAAAACTTTTCTCAACACCCTCAATTCCGTGATCATCTATATTCGTTATACCGATAAGCTGAGCATTGATTTCACCGGTTGGATAGAATCTTCTGTACTCGTTGCGGGTATAAACCCCCTCAAGATGCAGCTTTTCAATATAATCAGCTATAGCTTCGGTAACCTGACGCTGAAGATATACAAATCTTTTATTCGGATTGGCAATCTTCTCCATTACAGATTCATAAGGTTCATCAAGGACCTCTGCTATGGCCCTCCATGCCTCTTTATTCTCTATTGATCCTTTTTCATGAACCACCTTCGGATCAACGTAAATCGCTCTCACAGGAACAGAAATCGCAAGAGGTTCTCCGTTACGATCATAAATAGTTCCGCGGGTTGCCTCAGAGGCAAGATTTCTTACAGAGCGCAAATTCCCCTCATATATCAGTCTGTCCGGATTTATAACCTGGATCCAGGCCGTTCTGATGAAGAGCGACAAAAACGCAACGGCAACCACTGCAACTACTAAATTAAACCGCCAGCCGATATATGCAGGTTTATCCTTTTTTGGTCTTATCCGGCGATTTTTACTTTCCCTTGCTGCCACTTGCTTTACTCTATTTCTACATGTTCTTCGTTATTTGCATCAGGCCTGGTCATATTCAGCTGATTTTCAGCAACATCTCTTACCTTTGAGTGTTCTGCAAGAGTCTCCTCCTCAAGCAGCAGATTACGCCACTCATTCTCAAGGTAGTCCTCTTCGACCTCAGTCTGACGCAATTCAGAAATCTCTGTCTTTGTTTTTGCTGTCACAACAATAGATGCAGACAGTGAACACACTATCAGCAGGTAGAACAGCAACGCCCATCGGTGAAACCATAAATCCTTTATAATTTCCATCGGCAAATCAGCAGACAGTTTCATTTTAATTTCTCTCCCTCTGGGCAACCCTGAGGAGTGCCGAACGGGATCTTACATTTTCCCTGATCTCACCCTCTGTCGGTTTTACAGGTTTACCAACCAGAGAAAATTTTATATCCTTTTTCAAATCCTCTTCGCGGATCGGCAATCCAAAAGGGATCTCCGGAGGGGACGATTCTTTCTTCATAAACTGTTTTACAATTCGATCCTCCAGGGAATGGAAACTAATAACAGCAAGCCGTCCTTTATCTGCCAGAATATCACGACTTGCCGACAGTGCAGCCTCAACTTCCTGAAGTTCGGAATTTATATATATTCTTATGCCCTGAAAAGATCTGGTGGCAGGATGCTTGTGAGGATCCTGGAACGGAACTGATTCTGCTATAAGTTTCGCCAGCTGCACGGTTGTAACAATCGGGGTCTCGACTCTTTTCTCCACAATCGCACGAGCTATACGTTTGGCAAAACGCTCCTCTCCAAATTCCTTGAGAACCCAGGCAATATCTGACTCACCGGCCTTTGCCAGCCATTCGGCAGCACTGGTTCCCCTGGTCGGATCCATCCTCATGTCAAGCGGACCGTCCCGCATGAAACTGAACCCTCTGGCAGACTCATCAAGCTGAGGCGAAGACACACCGAGATCCATCAGAAAGCCGTTGATCCTGCCGGTCAGATTTTTCTTTTCAGCAATCAGCGAAACATTGGAAAAGCGGTCATGGATAATTTCAAATCTCGGATCTGTAATCTTTTTCGCTTCACAAATAGCCTCGGGATCCCGATCTATGGCAATCAGTCTTCCCTCAGGACCAAGCTTTGACAGAATCAGTCTTGAATGTCCGCCTCTGCCAAAAGTTCCGTCAATATAGATCCCGTCAGGAAGTATATTCAGTGCATCCACAGCTTCTTCGAGCAGTACTGTCTTATGGGTATTACTCGTAGTCATTCAATGAAAAATCCTTCAATCGTTCAGAATTAGACCAGTTCTCTGTCGGAATGGACATAAGATCCTCTGCAATTCTGTCGTTCCATACGGTGCTCGACCAGATCTCAAAACGGTTCAACTGTCCAACCAGCATGAGTTCCTTGGTTAATTTGGCATAATTTCTCAGTGTTAACGGTATAAGAATACGCCCTGATGCATCCAATTCACAATCGGATGCGTACCCCAGCAGAATACGCTGTAATTTGCTTTCAAGTGGATTTGTACTGGATAACTTGCTTAATTTTTGTTCTAGTTTTTCCCAATTATTGAGTGGAAAAAGTAAAAGACATGGATTTTGGATATCAATAGTGCATACAAACCTGCCACCACACTGTTCGTTAATGGCATCTCTGTATTTTGTAGGGATAGCGATCCTTCCCTTTTGATCAAGAGATATAGAATGAGCACCGCGCAGCATTAAAAACTAGTCCAAAAAAACAAAAATATCCCACATTGATCCACTTTTACCCACTTATTTTAAAAAACTACATTATCAAAATCAAATTAATGTTAACTTTTTTTAGAATACCGGTAGTAGTAAGGAAGATTTATCTGAAAGACTCTCAGAAAGCTCTTGAAATGAAGACAAATTCATCTGGATGGACAACAGAAAAATCAAGAAAAAAGCATACACACGAAGGAAATACTGAATATATGAAGAATAGATAGAGAAATAAACGGTGAGTCAGTCGATAAGCCGGGTTCTGTTCCTTTCGGCGACAATCATTCATCTAGATTTGCAATCACTTGCAAACTCAAGCAATCAACCCGTTTCCAATGCGAGCAACATTATAGGAAACCTATTTGATCTTGCTCCGAGTGGAGTTTTCAATGCCACATGCTATTACTAGATGTGCGGTGAGCTCTTACCTCGCCTTTTCACCCTTACCTTGCGGCGGTATACTTTCTGTTGCACTGTTCGTAGGCTCGCACCTCCCAGACGTTATCTGGCACTCTGCTCTGCGGAGCCCGGACTTTCCTCCGCCATTGCTGGCAGCGATTGTCTGACCGACTCGGGAGGGATTATAACAAAATAGTTAAAAAAAACAAATACTGTAAAAAATACGTTCTGAACTGCGGAAATTGACGTATTTCAGCAGTCCCTTCCGGTCAGTCCGTGATTCAGAGCATAGTCATACAGTTCATTTTTTTTAAGATTGTATATACTTGCGCAGACAGCGGCCACCTTTTTAAGAGGAAGTTCCTTCAGCAGAAGTTTCATGGTTTCAACCACAGAGGATGATATTTCACTCCTGTTCTTTACCCCGGCAATCATCAGTACAAACTCACCTCTGGTTCTGTTCGGCTCCTCTTTTAAAAACTCCAGCATCTGACCCGCAGGAAGATCATAGAAACTCTCAAAAGTTTTAGTCAGTTCACGACCGATTACCACTCTGCGTTCAGCACCGAGGACCTCCGCAACAGCCTCCATGGTGTATATAATCCGCTTTGGAGATTCATAAAAAACGCAGGTTCTGGTTTCATCAGCTATGGACTGCAGTTCCTGCTGAAGCGCCTTTTCCTTGGTTGGCAGAAATCCCATGAAAATAAATTTATCGGTAGGAAGACCTGAGGCACTGAGTGCTGTTATCGCGGCACACGGCCCCGGCAGTGGAATCACCTTCACCCCCTGCTCTCTGCAGTAGGAAACAACATGATAGCCCGGATCAGAAATCAGCGGAGTTCCTGCATCTGAAATCAGCGCAACCGCCTTGCCATCCCTGATGGTATTGACCAGGTAGTCACGTTTCTGGATCTCATTGTAATCATGCAGTGAAAACATTTTGGTTTTTATTCCGTAATGGTCAAGAAGCAGCTGGGAATGTCTTGTATCCTCCGCACCGATGTAATCGACATTCTTCAATGTTTCTACAGCCCTCATAGTCAGATCGGTAAGATTTCCGATCGGTGTAGGAACGATGTAAAGTGCATTTTCAATCACGTTATCCATTTTTTTACTCTTCCTAATCATCTCCAAAAACAAAGATAAACTTATATGGCCGAATCCGGAATTGCAAGCACTTTTTCATAAAATTGACAAACAGCCTTCATCTGCGCATTGAATATTGAGGATAAGCCGAAATTTCACTGTTCCGGCAGTTTGACCTCGTCAGATCGTTCCCCCAAAAAATTATCAAGAAAAAACCAAATATGATAAAATACGCGGAAAGTTTATAGTTACAAAATTCAGGAAAGTTCTAAATGAAACTCAATTTGAAATTATCCGTTTTTGCACTGATGTTCAGTGTTCTGACAGGATGTGCAACTTCCAATCTCTCAGATTCAGCCAAAGAGGCTCTTGAGAGCGGGACCCTGTCGGCATTCAGTCCTATCACCCATTCGTCCGACTGGTACAAGTCGATAATTGACAATGCAGCCGAAAAGGATCACCTAGATTATTCCATTCTGATTGCCCGCAGTTATATCAAGGAAAGAAATTTCGAGAAGGCAAAAATCTGGCTGGAACATGCCAAGAAAATTTCTCTGACCCAGCTTCAGGAATCCAAGGTACATATCGCCTACGCATCTCTTATGTATGAACAGGAGAACTACACCGGTGCATTAAGCGAGTTGAAAAAAGTTAATTCTCTTTTGTCTCTGTCAAACCGCGAGTGCGCAAATTACTATGTAATACTGGCCAACACCCAGAAAAGACTCGGAAACATTGAAGAGGCCTATCACAGCTATGTTGCTCTCAACCACTATCTTACCGATCGTTCATCTGATGCATTCAAGAAGAATCAGGAGCAGATCATTTCAATTCTGCTGAGCCAGAATCTGTCAACACTCCACGATTTGAAAAACAAGGCATCAAGCCAGGATGAACTTGGTTATCTGGATTTTGCAATCAATCACGTATCTTCAGATCCAAGCCAGTATGCAGCTTTGGACGCTGCATGGTTGAACCGCTATCCTGACCACCCTGCCAGAATACTGATCGATTCAGGGACTCCGGATAAATTCAGAAGCAATTCCAACATCATGGCAAACCTTAACGGCAACATAAGTCAGATTGCAGTACTGATGCCGCTGTCAGGGAAACTTGCAGGATACGGTGATGCCTTCAGACACGGGATCATGATGGCCCAGCGTGAACAGGGGCTGACCAGCAGTATCAAATATTATGATGTAAACGGAACAGACGCAAAGGCTGTGTATGACCAGGCTGTAAACGATGGTGCCCAGTTTGTCATCGGACCTCTGACCAAGGATGATGTAAGCAAGATTATCACCAGCGGAATCACCGTTCCGACCCTGGCAATCAATTCCTTTGATTACGTTTCATCCAATAATGCATTTTTCTTTGCCATTACCCCGGAAAACGAAGGGGCACAGGCAGCCCAGAAAATATTCAACGACGGCAAACGTACCCCGCTGCTGATGATCCCTGATACAGAAAAAGGCAACCGTATTATTACCGGTTTTCAGCAGAAATGGTTTGAAAACAATGAATACAGCAAGCTGACCATCAAACGTTTCAAGAACAAGAATGAGGTAACCAAGGCTATCCAGGACAGTTTTGAGGATTCAACTTCAAACATTGATGCGGTATACATCTGCGGTACAGCCATGGAGGCATCCATGATTAAATCCCAGATCCAGGTAAATTATCCGTCAGGGGATCGCAGTTTCTATATCACCGGTAATTCAAATCCGGGAAATCTTAAAGCACCTGTCACCAAAAACATGAAAGGCATGTATCTTGGGGATATGCCATGGCTGATCGAAGATTCTGAACTCAAACAGACAATCAAGGAAAGCCTGGACACCTCAAACATGAATACACTGATATTCTTTGCCCTCGGTTATGACTCGATAACAATAGTTCCGCATATAAAGTCCATGGTTGACAACAATATTCCGGTTAACGGTCTTACCGGAAGACTGACCGTAGGCAAAAACGGAAAGGTTGTAAACGAAAGCTACTGGGTTGAAATTAACTAGCATATAACGGGCATATTTTGGAGAGCATGCAAATTGGACAATAATGACTATTTGGAAGATGATTTACCCGGCAAACTGAGCATGGCCGTGGAATATTTTAATACAGTTCTGTACAACAATATTCCTCTGATTGCACAAACACTATATTCATGTATATATACGAAAAACAAAGTAATTGTATGTGCAACCGGTGAAAACATTCAACCAAGCATCTCTTTTGTTCAGGATCTTAACCTGCTCTCCGTACCTGATACCGGCAGCGTTGCTGCTGTTTCTCTGAATTCTGACGTAAGACTCATTCAGGTTCTGCAGAGAGCAGCCAACAACAGGATCTATACCGGACAGTTCGAATCAATTGTAAAGGATATGGATGCCCTGATGGTAATACCAAGCAACACATCTGACGTTGCACTGCTGGCAGCACTGGAAGATCTCATTAAACGCGCAAAAGATCAGAATGCAATGGTAATCATGCTCAGTTGCAAACAGGATGGCGATCAGCTGTCCAGGCACCTGGTTCCCGGTGAGGATATCTATCTAGAACTGGGCGACGGAACAGATTATACATCCAATATTCATGTTCTGATTACGCTGCAGTCTATCTTGAACAAGTTTAAAGAATTGAAAAACAGTTAAGTAAGGATTTAATTATTATGAAATCAACAGCCATGATCGTAGCACTGATCATTTCATCTTCAGCCATGATGTCGGGATGCGTAACCGCTCTGGTTGCAGGAGGTGTAGCAGCAACAGCGGCCGGCGTCGCTAATGTTGCCGGTGATCGCCGTACCTTCGGCTCACAGTTTGATGATGAAATGATCGAATCCGTGGCCCTCACGGAAATTGAAAACATCGATACCATAGGCTATTCAAAAAGTCATATCGGTGCAACATCCATTGACGGCTATCTGCTGGTTCACGGGCAGACCCCATCACAGCTTATCAAAGAAGGAATTCCTAAGACCTGTCTTAAGATTAAAGGTGTAAAATCAGTGCATAACGCAGTAACAGTTGAAGAGAACATCGGTCTGTCACAACGCAGCAACGATACCTGGATCACCTCCAAGGTGAAAAGTAAGCTGTTGGGAGCCTCGAATATCAGTTCAAACAGATTCAAGGTTGTAACTGAAAACGGCGTCGTTTATTTAATGGGGCTGGTAACCAGGGATGAAGGAAACAGGGCGGCGCAGATAGCAGCAGACACCGACGGAGTGGTTAAGGTGGTAAAACTGTATCAGTACATAAACGATAACAAGACCATTAACCAGGAAGTCCAAAAAACCGATGCTGATTCGTCTGCAAAAGTTAATGTTCCGGCGGCGGATGTGCTGACGTCAGATACAATTGAGGTATCAGATCTTTAATTTTTCATCATCAGCGATTCAGTCTAAAAAAATGAGGCCCGTTCGGCCTCATTTTTTTATGTATATGATCAACAAACAATCCTACAGTTTTGACAGCAGATTGTAGAGCATCGGCCAGAATCTTTCCTGATCAACTGACAGAATTATACTTGCAGGCTTGGTTCCAGCCGGCGCATTATCCTTGATATAAGGAACTGTTTTACCGTACTGTGGACCTTTTTCTGTAACACAGTCAATATAGGCATATCTGGTTGAAGTTACCAGAGACGGGTCGATAATAATGGCAGACACGATAATATCCCATACGAACCATGAAAAATTCTGCTTTTCATTCTTCTGGAACTGCTGAACAAAAAATGCTTTATCAAACAGCTTTAACAAATCCTGATTCTTGATACTGTCACGGATTTTCTGATATCTTTCACGATTCATAATAGTGTTATCAGTAACATCCAATGCAACAAATGTTGAATTGTCGAAAGGAGCTCTGTAGGCAATCTTGGCAGACTCTGGATCCAGCCAGATGTTGAATTCAGCAGCTTCATCTGCATTGCCCTTCACCCAGAAAGCCCCGCCCATATAGACTATCTCGTCAACAAGATCTGCAAATTCAGGATCTTTCTGAACTGCAAGGGCAATATTGGTAGCAGGTCCGATTGCAGCAATGGTAATCTGGTGAGGATATTTATGAACCATTTCAATCAGGTAGTCAACACCGTCAGTTCTTACCTTGACATCAGGAGCATCCTCATTGTAGTGATTCCTGTATGCTTCCTGCCATGACTTAGGATTCTCTGTAGTTGCAGCACCGATATACCCGGCCATCACATCACCGTAGGTATTGAGTTCATGTTTTAAAATATCCTTGGAGAAACCGCCGGCCTTACGGTTAGGATACTGAGCACCGATCGCTAGTGTGGCGGTAGTATCAAGATTTTTAAGCTCCTTAAGCTGACGGACCAGGTAGGCCATTCCGTCGTTAGCCCAGGTATTGCCTGTTACTGTAACAATACCGAGCAAATCAATCTCCGGGTTCTTCATCAGCATCATCATCGCGATCCCATCATCGAACATTTCCACCATGTCGGTATCAAGAATAACCTTCTTTTTAACCTGGGTATCTTCATTGGCAGGCTGTTCGGCGGCAAATCCGCTGTTTGACAAAGTCAGACAAAAGGCACAACCTACAACTGCCATAATTTTACCTAATACAGAATATTTCATGTTAATCCCACTTATAATCATCAAAAATAAAAAAAGACATGGTTATTTTAACTAATCATGTCTTTTTGTCGAACAAATAAAATCTTTTATAGAAAATTATTTGAAGAAGCTTAAAATTTCATTAACTGTGTTCTTAGCATCACCAAAGCACATAGAAGTGTTTTCCTTGAAGAACAGCGGATTCTGAACACCGGCATAACCTGCATTCATACTACGCTTGAACACAACAACATTTGAAGCTTTCCAAACTTCCAGTACCGGCATACCTGCAATAGGGCTGTTTGGATTTTCTGTAGCAGCAGGGTTAACTGTATCGTTAGCACCAATTACTAGAACTGTATCGGTATTTTCGAAATCATCATTGATTTCATCCATTTCCAATACGATATCATAAGGAACCTTAGCTTCAGCAAGCAATACGTTCATATGACCAGGTAAACGGCCGGCAACAGGATGGATACCGAAACGTACGTTCACACCCATTGCTCTCAGTTTGGCAGTTAATTCTGCTACAGGATACTGAGCCTGAGCAACAGCCATACCGTAGCCCGGGGTGATGATTACAGAGCTTGAACTCTTTAACATTTCAGCAACATCTTCAGCCTTAACTTCACGGATTTCACCCTGTTCTTCATCATCTGCTGCAACCTGGGCATTACCGAAACCGCCAGCGATAACAGAAATGAATGAGCGGTTCATTGCCTTACACATGATGTAAGAAAGAATAGCACCGGAAGAACCAACCAGAGCACCGGTTACGATGAGCAGATCGTTTGATAACATGAAACCGGCAGCTGCTGCAGCCCAACCTGAATATGAGTTCAGCATTGAGATAACAACCGGCATATCAGCACCACCGATTGACATAACCAGGTGAATACCGAATACAAACGCAATCAGAGTCATAACCAGAAGTGCGATTGTTCCAACAATTGTAGAATCAGTAATGAGGAACAAAACGAACAAAGCGGTAGACAGCAGAATTGCCAGAAGATTCCAGTAGTGTTTGAAAGGAATGTTCAAAGCCTTAGACTTGATAATACCTCTCAATTTACCGAAAGCGATGATAGAACCAGTGAATGTTACAGCACCGATGAAGATACCGAGGAAGATTTCACATAATTCTACAATCTTCTTTCTTGCTTCTTCTACTTCTTCAGTCTCAGAAACAACTGCAACTGCATTGTTTGCTGAAGCTTTGACTCCGTTGAATTCAGCTACGTAGGTGTTGATTAAATTTTCACAGCCTGTTTTATTGAACATGCCTGCATCAGCAAGGATGTTGCAAAGTCCGAAACCTTCGCTTTTATTTGAAGTAGAAGCCTGCATTCCCATGTTAACGGTATTAACAGATGGAACCTCTGCAGCAGGAACTTCTGCGGCTGGAGAAACAACATTGATGTATGTGCAGAAACCAACCAGTACTGCAGCCAGACCAACGAAGCTGTGAAGCATAGCAATCAGTTCAGGCATACCGGTCATTTCTACTTTCAATGCTAGACGAATACCAATGATGGCACCGATAATCATTGCAGCTACAATAAGACCGAAGCCAACTGCGGTGAACTGTGGTCCGAAAATTGTAGCGATCAGGGCTATAATCATACCGATTATACCTGATAAATTACCTCTCTTTGCTGTTTCCTGCTTTGACAAGCCGGCTAACGCAAGAATGAACAATACTGCAGAAATAATATAAGCAGCTGTTACTAAACCATGTGACATTTATTTATCTCCTAACCCTTCTTAAACATCTTGAGCATACGCTGAGTTACGGTAAAACCACCAAAGATGTTAATAGAAGCTATAGTAATTGCTATAAATGAAAGAACATCTATCAGTACATTTGTACCAAACATTTGCAGAATTGAACCTACAACAATAATACCGGAAATTGCGTTGGTTACAGACATCAACGGAGTATGCAGAGAATGGGTTACATTCCAAACAACGTAATAACCAACCACGCAAGCTAATGCGAACACGGTAAAGTGAGAAAGGAATTCTGAAGGTGAAAAATGAGCAATCAGCGCGAACAGTGCAGCGAAAGCAAATGCCAACACCCATTTCAGTTTGCCTGGTTTTTCCTCAGCAACCTCTTCCTTCTTAGCAGCCTCAACCTTCTTAGCAGGAGCTGCAGAAACACTGATCTTTGGAGGTGGGAATGTTACTTCGCCATCCTTTACAACAGTCATGTTGCGCAGAACAACATCGTCGAAATTAACATCGATGTTTCCATCTTTTTCCTTGCACAGTAACTTGGACAGGTTAACAAGGTTAGTAGAATACAACTGAGAAGACTGAGTTGGCAGACGTGCCGGAAGATCGGTATAGCCGAGAACTTTAACACCGTTAGGAGTTGTTACAATCTTTCCTGCCTGGGTATATTCACAGTTACCACCGGTCGCAGCAGCCAAATCCACGATTACAGAACCGTTCTTCATGGAATCGATCATTTCCTTGGTTACCAGTCTAGGAGCTTTTCTACCAGGAATTGCAGCAGTAGTAATGATAATATCAACTTCCTTGGCCTGCTGTGCAAACAGTTCCATTTCAGCCTTGATGAATTCTTCACTCATTACTTTTGCATAACCGTCAGAGGAAGAACCGTCTTCTTTTTCCTTAAAGTTAAGCTTCAGGAATTCACCACCCATTGAAGCAATCTGTTCAGCTACTTCAAGACGAGTATCAAATGCACGTACAATAGCACCCAAAGAGTGAGCTGCACCAATTGCAGCCAGACCGGCAACACCGGCACCGATTACCAGAACCTTGGCTGGAGGAACTTTACCTGCAGCAGTAATCTGACCGGTGAAGAAACGGCCGAAATTATGAGCAGCTTCAATTACAGCACGATAACCGGAAATATTGGCCATTGATGACAGAGCATCCATTGACTGGGCACGTGAAATACGTGGCACCATATCCATTGCGAGAACTGTAATTTTCTTTTCAGATAATTTTTTAACTAACTCAGGATTCTGAGCCGGCCACAGATAGCTAACCAGCGTTGTTCCTTCTTTGATCTTTGCAATTTCTGCATCTGAAGGAGCATTAACTTTATAAATCAAAGGAGAATCCCAAATTTGAGAACCAGTTACAATCTTTGCACCAGCTTCTGTGTAGGCGGCATCAGAGAAATTAGCTGCCACACCCGCACCTGATTCAACTGCAACCTCAAAGCCCAACTTGAGTAATTGCTTAACGGTAGTCGGAGTTGCAGCAACTCTGGTTTCACCGCTAAGACTTTCTCTAGGTATACCTATTAACATGTCTATATCCTAATAGCTTTAAAGCCTAACCAAAACAAAAAAATGTTTCCTTAAAAACTTAAGTGCATAAAATATGCACTCACACAGTCTGCTATTCTACCAAAAATGTTACACAGATCAAAATAAATATGATTTTGTTACAATTAAACCTAATATTTTTAAGATCTTTTGTGTTAAAACGACAATTTCTTAACAAAGATGCAGAAAAAATCCAAGATTGGAACAGACTGGCGGTTTATGCAGATGATGCTGACTGCATATCTGTTTCTATTTACCGGAAAGGAGAATATCAATTATCCGTACATTCATCGCGGTGATACAACCAGCAGTCACAGTATTCACAGGTATATTCAAGCGTGTCGGTTGTAATTATGCCTTTTTCTTCATTATTAATCGGACAGTTGCTGCCTTTGACGTAATTGATTCTGTATAATTCAACCTCATTGCTGTCCGTTTTTCTGTAGGAGTAATAGATAATCCGGCAACCTTCCACCATATACTCTTCCGTAATGTCAGAAGCGTCGGCCAGCGAAGTAACATAGGTATATGTAGGATAGAAAGTTCCAGATGAGGAAAACGGGAAAAAATATAATCTGTTGTTTATCTCCCGGCACTGATGAATACAGTCGATTTTTCCTTTCCGGTACGTTTCTGTCTGAATAATCCGATCATTTTTATCTCTTACGATCTTCAGGTAATTACGGCAGTTGGATCTGATTGCTTTGTTCTCACTGATCTTATATTTTTTTCTTGACAGCATCTCGTAATACCCGCGCAGGTATCCGGTAAAATCCTTCAGAGGAGTCAGATAGGTTATACCAGCAGTTGTTTCATCCTGGTACTTTATAAACTCTGACAGTTCTCTTTCTCTGTTGCAGTCATCAATAAGATAATCAAGGTAATCCAGCTGTACCGGCTTCCCTTGAAGAGGTGTAGAATAGTTCACTTAATTATTGCCTTCTCAAATATGTCCATATCGCTTTAACGGCACCCGTTCAGTTACCGGATGAAATAATTGTAACTTGAACAGGTAAAGAACAGATTAAAACATCCACAAACCGATATGCTATAAGGTTGCACACCATTTTCAGATTAAAAATCAACCTACTTCACCCGTATGCAGAAATTAATCCCCTATCCCTATCCCAATCCAATTTACTGCAATACTCTGACATTTCTGTGCAAAATTATCAATTGATATGTACTTATCAATCATAATGTAGCATTATACAGAAGATGTCTAGGAAGGCTATTGCCAACCAAACCAATTTATATCATTAAGGAAACAACAATGAATAAAACCGTAGAAGATCTGATCACAAGAAGAAGCGTACGCAAATTCAAGGATCATCCTGTACCTAAAGAACTGCTCGATCAGGTAATAGAGGCAGGACTGTATGCACCGAGCGGAAGAAATTTTCAGTCATCAATCATAATTGCCGTCAGCAACCCCGAATTAAGAAACCGCATTGCAGAAATTAACTGTAGGATAGGCGGATGGGCCAAGGACTTTGATCCGTTTTATGGTGCTCCAACCATTCTGATAGTACTAGGAGATAAATCCAGACCGAACTATTTATATGACGGCAGTCTGACCATGGGCAACCTCATGAACGCAGCCCATGCTGTCGGCCTTGGTTCCTGCTGGATCCACAGAGCCAGAGAGGAATTTGAAACGGAGGAATTTAAGGAACTGCTGAAGTCGCTTGGAGTGACAGGTGAATACGAGGGAATAGGGCACTGTGCACTCGGCTACTCCAATGAAGAACCGGTCAAACCTCCTAAAAGGAAAGAGCATAGAGTTTTTTATATAGACTAGGAAAAATCCTGTACCGTGGCTTTGCCGGTAAGACCGGTTTTCTGTTCCTCAACCGATCGTAAAAATCACGATCACACAAGCACACCATAAGTTGGTGCGATTTTGATTACCGTAATTTCCGGTGTTCAAATATGTATGCATAACTATTAGAAAACCGGTAAGTTCTCCCACTAAAAACAGCGTTTTTATAAAAATCAAACACTGATACCATGGCTTATCCCAAAAGATATCAGTGATGAACAGTTAATTGGAAATCCACATGCCGATCTTCGGTTCCAGCGTACCGTAGAACTTGAATGGAATGGATACCGTTGCTATACCGTTATTACGCTGAACAGCAAAATGTAAATGAGGACCGGATGTATAGCCGGTATTACCGGATTCAGCAATCTGCTCCCCTCCTCCGACATAGTCACCAAGTTTGACACGTTCCGAATTAGGCTTTAAATGAACATATACAGTCATCGTACCGTCATCATGCCTGAGTCTTATATAGTTGGCTTTTCCGTGGGCAGCGGGATCAAGACCTGATTTGGTAAAATACATCTTCATATCAACCACTTTGCCGGCTCTTGCTGCGTAAATCGGAGTTCCGATAGGCATTGCCACATCTATTGCATAGAAATTCTTAGGACCTCTGTGAGAAAAACTTCCGCCATTAGCCTGAGTAACTCTGAACTTTCCCCTGAACGGGATTTGAAGTTCTCCTGTATCAGATTTATTGATGGCCGTAGGCGTTCCGATCGAAAACTGTCTAGTCAGCGAAAAATCAGCAGTGGAATCAAACGAGTAAATATGGCCAAGACTCTTGGTAGTATTGGCTTCAACTGTAAAAATCTCGTCAAACTTAATATCAGTCTCAATAGTATCCTCATTTGTAGCTTTTAAAATTACAGAAATAGGAGAATACAGCTGATTCTCAATCATAACTTCCTGAGTTAATGCATTGTATGACAGCAGGACCTCATCTTCATGATCTTCATCAAGATCCTCATACTCGGTTACTGTATAACCATCCTCTTCTGCATCTTCCGTCGAATCCGTAAAATGAGTAACACCTTGCGAATCAGTATAAAAATACACCTTTGTAATACCGGTATTACCCCAAAGCAATGCGGCAAAAAACAATAAATAATAAATAATATTCTTCATAGCGTTCAGCGTTCAAAATCCTCCGCATGATACGGACGATTGCTAAGATTAATGATATGTCTTTTATTATTGCGTGGTTCATTACCAGATACAGAATTTCTATCCGGCATAGTAGTATTATTATCCCGAGGCGGCTCAACAACAGGATTATGCTTTCCATGACGCTCATCATACCGCGGCATACCATCAGGCCGGGACTGATACTGTCTGAACTCATTACTTCTATTTGAGCTGGAAGGGACTGTCGGCTGTTCAGAAATCGGAGCAACCCCCTCATTTATTCTCACTGAATTACCATTTCCGTCAAGTTTAATAACCTGACTTCGATCCTGAACATTATTTAGTGAAGAATTGTCAAAATATACTGTTTCATTACCACTATTATGCTGTTCTGCATCTGAATTGTAATCATTCTGCTGACTACCAGTGTTATTGCGGTCATTATCATTATAACGACGGTTATCGTTATAACGGTCATCATCATTATAACGACGGTTGTCGTTATAACGGTCATCATCATTATAACGACGGTTGTCGTTATAACGGTCATCATCATTGTATCGGCGGTTGTCGTTATAACGGTCATCATCATTGTATCGGCGGTTGTCGTTATAACGGTCATCATCATTGTATCGGCGGTTGTCGTTATAACGGTCATTATCATTGTATCGGCGGTTGTCGTTATAACGGCGATTGTTATTATAATTATCTACCGGTGGATCAACTATATCATCGTATTCGAGCTCCCCTGACGAAGCTGAGCCGTTAAGGTTAGGAGTAGGACCAAAATGAGTAACACCTTCCTCATCTACATACCAGTAAAGTGTTCCAGCATAAATTTCTGCCGAAAATATTCCAATAATCAGAACAGATAGATTTAATTTACTGAATTTCTTCATAATAAGATATTCTCCATAATTACGGCATCCTCTTTATGCGGACCTTTTGTCTTATAATAATTCTTTCTGATGGCAATTTCAGTATAATTGAATTTACCATACAAATGCCTTGCAGGATCGTTTGAAACTCTCACTTCTAGAATTGAACGACTGATTCCGTGCAATTTCAGCATATCAAGATAACTACTAAGCAGGATGCTACCGATCCCCTTATTCTGATAGGATGGAGCGACAGCAATATCATGAAGATTGGATTCACCCGCAACTTCATCAAATATTATGAACCCACACAAATGTTCAGCTCCATCATATGCTCCAAGCACGGTATAGTATGAATAATTAAAGACATCAGCAATAGATTCTCTGGACCACGGTGATATTTGAGCTTTCTGTTCTATTTCATAAATAGAATCAACAGACTCCAAACCAAGGCGTTTTATCTTCATATTGTTCAAGCTCTACTGATTTAACACAAGTTTACACAAGTTCTGCCATAACGTTTTTTTACCCTTTGCCCTGATCACATGCTCAGAAATGACCAGAGAATCATCAAATAAAATCACGATATCAGGCACTTCTATCTCAGATGCTGTCTTAACCTTAAAATCAAGCATCGGAAACACTTTTTTCAAATCAGAAATCCAGTTTGGCAAATTATCCACAAAGTAAACTACAGTATTTTCTGCTCTTTCTGTTATAAAGTTCGGTTTCTGCACCGTATCAGCAGGCAATTCTTCAATCTTGAAAGAAAAACCGTCATTATGATTATGAACAGAAGAGGCCGGACTATGGCGAACCAGCGAATTTTCAAGTGCAGTCAAATTATTTTTCCCTTGAACATTCTTTTTTATATTGTTTTCATTATCAGTTTGCAGTTCAGTGGTCGCATTTAGATATGGAAAAACCGGTTCAGAACGTGGACTTTCATATTCGACTATATTATGAAAATCGGGTTCATGATTTAAATATAGAAAAGTATTCAGATAACCCATATCAATCGTAAACGCTCCATAATAACCTTTGATGCTATTTAAGATTGTTTAAAAATCAACAATCCAACCTTTTCTTTTTTCAATAAAGTTTAACTTTTTATAGGAAATACTACTTGAAATAATATTTCCATCAATATCTTTAACAAGGTAGGAGCCACTCTGTCTCCGACCGTATATAAATCCTGT
>ONPL01000128.1 GCA_900319705.1 uncultured Pseudomonadota bacterium
AGAACCTTTGTTTTCTTAAACCAAAGGGCTTCCCCCCCCCCCTACAATTACGGGAAATGTTTGAATTGTTCATATTCATAAATGTAACCAAATAAGATTATTGGAAAATAAAAACATAGAAAGAATGTATTAGGTCTTAAACCCTAATTTTTAAACTGTTCTGAGAGGAATTATACCATCTAATAGTGTCGATTTCACTCAATTTTCGCATGTAAATATTTCCTGTATTTGAATTTTGAGTAAAATATTATCATTATATTAATTTGAAACGGTGAAACTCTGGAATGTGGAAGTTTATCAGAAAATACCTTCATTATGCTGTCATCGGCGCACTGCTGATGGTCGGTGAAGTTTTTATGGATCTGCTGCAGCCCGGCATTATGAGAATAATTGTGGATGACGGGGTACTGGGCTCAGGCAGCGGCGACAGCAATCTGAGACTTATTATCAATTACGGGATCTGGATGATCCTGATTGCACTGTTCGGAGGTCTTTGCGGCTCCCTGAACACTGTGTTTGTGAATATGGCGGCCCACGGGATCGGCAATGAACTGCGCAAGGCCTGCTACCGCACGGTTATGGGCTATTCCTTCAGCCGTATGGACAGATCCGGTGCCGGCACTCTGATAAACCGTCTTACCGGAGATATCACCCAGGTGCAGTCTTTCTTTGCGATGCTCTCCCGCGGTCTGGTGAGAACCTCGTTCATGACAGCCGGAAGTATCTTCTTTATGTTTATGCTCGATCCGGCTTTCGGGATAACCGTGCTGGTTGCATTCCCGGTTATTGTCGGGGTGCTGGGCTGGTTTCTGATGAAACTGACACCGCGCTATCTGATCCTGCAGTCCCAGATTGACCGGATCAACACGCTGCTGCAGGAGGACCTTTCCGGGATCAGAATAATCAAGGCCTGTGTCCGGGAACTGTATGTCATGGCCAAATTCGGCGAGGCTAACGCCGCCGCCGTGGCCACCCAGATTTTCATCATGACGGTGTTTGCCTTCATCAATCCGGTTATCAATCTTCTGACCGCGGTTCTGATTTCTCTTGTTATTCTGCTCGGCTCCTCGGGTGTGGATACCGGGACCGCCTCCACCGGCGCCGTTATGGCCGGTATCACCTATCTGACCCAGCTGCTTCACTCCCTTATGATGATGATTATGCTGTTTCAGGGAATATCACGCGGCCGGGCCTCTCTTTCCAGAATTTCAGAAATAATGAAAGAGGATCTTTCACTCAAAAACGGAAGTTTTGTTCCTGAAAAACCGCTGAAGGGAAAAATCGAATTTCAGAATGTGTCGTTTTCCTATCCCGGTGATGAATCAGATACACTCAAGGGAATAGATCTCACGGTCGAGCCCGGTGAAACAGTGGCGGTTATCGGCAGCACCGGTTCCGGCAAAAGCACCCTGACCGGTCTGATAGACCGGTTCTATGACGTGAACGGAGGGCGGATCCTGATTGACGGTGTCGATGTTAAAGATTACGACCTTTCTACTCTGAGAAATTCGATCTCCTACACGTTGCAGAAGAGCGAACTTTTCAGCATGTCCATTGCCGATAATATCCGCTGGGGCAGACCGGATGCGGATGACAGCGAGGTCAGAGCCGCCGCATCGGTGGCCCAGGCCGATTCCTTCATTTCGGAGCAGCCGGAGGGATATGACACACTTGTGGCCGAGGACGGCAGAAGTCTTTCCGGCGGTCAGCGCCAGCGTATCGCCATCGCCAGATCTGTTATCAGAAATGCGCCGATTATGATTTTTGACGACTCCACCAGTGCTCTTGATCTTACCACTGAAAGCCGCTTCTTCCGCGCTTTGCGCAACTGCAGACCGGACTGCACTAAAATCATCGTGGCCCAGAGAATTTCCACAGTGGCCGGCGCCGACCGCATAATCATTCTGGATCACGGCAGGGTGGCGGCCCAGGGAAAACATGATCAGCTGCTGGAAAGCTGTGAACTCTACCGCGAACTGTACCGTTCACAGATTGGAGACGAGGCGGTATTGTCATGAGAACAGTGGTAACGGTTGAATTTGAAACTGCAGTCGGCATGTTCTGCCGCAATAACCTGTGTTTGCTTCAGGATGGATGGTGCTGATGGAAAGAAAAAACAATGCGGCCGGATCTGTTCCGGTAATGCCGCTCAGAAGAATGAACATGTTTGCCGAAAAGGAAAAGGCCGGCAATGTAAAGGGAACCGTGCTGCGGCTTGGAACCTGGTTTCTGCGGGAGAAAATGCTGCTTGTCGCGATTTTTGCTGTAGTGCTGCTGTCCACGATCTGCAGTATTCTTGCTCCGGGGCTGCAGAGCCGGGCCATTGATGTCATAGCCGGCGACAACAACCGCAGGATTCTGCTGGAGGCGGTAATGTTCATGTTTACCGCCTATCTGATCTGCTCGGTAATGAATCTTCTTACCGGTCTGTTCAGTGCTCACCTGAGTCAGCGGCTGGTTAAACGCATGCGTAACGAACTGTTTGACAAACTGGTCAGACTGCCGGTGGGTTATTCTGATACCCATTCCCGAGGTGATCTGATGAGCAGAATGACCAATGATATTGAGAACATGTCCATGACCGTTTCAATGTCGGTACCGTCCTTTTTCTCCGGAGTTCTGATGCTTCTGGGTACTGCCGCCGTGATGTTCTGGTTCTGCTGGCAGCTTGCCGTGCTCAGTCTTCTGACCATCTTCATGACCGTTCTTGCCGCCAAATTTATTGCGGTGATGGTCCGCCGCTACTCCCGTAAAAGACAGGCACTGCTGGGCAGTCTCAACGGCTTTGTGGAGGAGACGGTTTCAGGTTTCCGTACTGTGGCCGCATTCAGCCGGCAGAGGATCAGCATTGAGAAGTTTGAAAAGATTTCCGATGAACTTACCTCCGCCGGGATCAGAACCGAGATTTTCAGCGGAATTATGGGACCGGTGATGAACTGCATCGGCAATGTAAGTTTCGTGATTATTGCCGCCTGCGGCGGTGTTTTTGCTGTAAACGGTCTGATTTCCGTGGGTATGATTTCCGCATTTATCATCTATGCCAGACAGTTCAGCCGGCCGGTCAATGAACTGGCGCAGATCTACAGCCAGCTGCAGTCGGCGGTTGCGGGAGCGGAGAGGGTTTTCGCCACTCTTGACTGTGTCAGCGAGGATCAGAGCGGGGAGGAACTCAATGACGGCGAGCCGCTGAATATTTATTTCAGAAATGTGGATTTCTCGTATGAGGAGGGACATCCGGTCCTCCGAAATTTTTCTCTTGATGTACCTGCAGGAAGAAAAGTCGCCCTGGTGGGTTCAACCGGCAGCGGAAAAACCACGGTGGTGAATCTGCTGCTGAAATTCTACCACCCGGACAGCGGCGAGATCCTGCTTAACGATCAGAAACTTTCCTCGCTGTCATGCTCAAGTGTTCGCTCTCAGGTGGCTATCGTACTGCAGGATACCGAGTTTTTTGAGGGAACTATTACTGAAAATCTGCGGTTTGCCAATCAGGATGCGACGGATGAACAGATTGAAAGGGCCCTGCAGTTAAGCCGCTGCAGTGATCTTATTGCCAGACTGCCCCGGGGCAGAGAAACAGTGATTTCCGCCTCCGCCCAGAATATCAGTCAGGGTGAGAAACAGCTGCTGTCCATTGCACGTGCTCTCATAGCGGATCCTCAGATCCTGATTATGGATGAGGCTACCTCCAATGTGGATACTGCAACAGAAAAATGTATTCAGGATGCCATGCAGAATGTGATGAGAAACCGAACCAGTATCGTTATTGCCCACCGTCTTTCCACCATCAGAGATGCAGATCTGATTGTGGTTATGGATCACGGAACAGTGGTGGAGCAGGGTAATCATTTCGAACTTCTCATGGCTCACGGAAAATACTATGAACTGTGGAGTACCCAGTATGCAGGTCTTGCAACCTGACCGGCTGTTCGGGAGGGATCGGACTGTATTTTACCGGTGTGGGAACCTTTGTCTGCTATCTCGAAAATGGACAGCAATTGTGCTAAAATTGGCGGAACAGTTAAGTTTATATTTTTATAGTAAAGGGATTTAGTATGTCTTCACAGATTAATAAAACAGTTTTAGTGGTTAACTGCGGAAGCTCCTCAGTTAAATTTGCAATTATAGATCCTAAATCAGGCGAGGTTTTCGTTAGCGGTCTTGCAGAAGCGCTGACTCTTCCTGATGCAAGAATCAACTGGGCTTTTGAAGGTGAAAAGAAAACCGAGGAGAATCTCGGCGCCGGTGCTGATCACGAAAAAGCAATCGATTTTATTGTAAATACCATTCTTGCCGGCCATGATGATCTGTTGAATTCTCTGGTTGCTGTAGGCCACCGTATCGTGTCGGGCGGTGATTTGTACAGCCAGCCTACCCTGATTGACGATTCTGTTGAGGCTGGTATTGAAAAATGTATTCCGTTTGCCCCGCTGCACAATCCTGCCCACCTGCAGGGTATCAGAGCAGCCCGCAAGATTTTCAAGAATATTCCTCACGTTTGTATCTTTGATACCGCATTCCATCAGACTATGCCTGATTATGCATACCGCTATGCAATTCCTGAGGAATACTACACCAAATATCACATCCGCAAGTACGGTGCACACGGTACCAGTCATGCCTATGTATCAAAGCTTGCCTGTGAAGAGTTGAATAAAGATCCGGATGATTTCAATGTAATCACCTGCCACCTTGGTAACGGTGCATCTGTTTCTGCAGTTAAGAACGGTAAATGCCTTGATACTTCAATGGGTCTTACCCCGCTGGACGGCCTGGTAATGGGTACCCGCTGCGGTTCTATCGACCCTTCTGTTATTTTCTTCCTCTGCAAGAATCTTAATCTTACCGCTGAAGAAGTAAGCAAAATCCTCAATAAGGAATCAGGACTTATGGCTGTTTCTAAAAAGACTTCCGATTTCCGCGGTATTACTGAAGGTCTGGAAGAGAATGATCCGCGCTGCAAGCTGGCCTACGAAATGTTCTGCTACCGTCTGGCAAAATATATCGCTTCATACTATGTTCCGCTGGGACGTGTTGATGCCATTGTATTCACCGGCGGTATCGGTGAAAATTCATTCCTGATGCGTAAGAGAGTTCTTGAATGGCTGGCTCCGCTCGGTGTTAAGTTTGATGAGGCAAGAAATGAACAGGCCCGCGTATTCAAGGGCGGCCGCGGTGTTATTTCCACCCCTGATTCCAGCTGCATTGTTACAGTAATTCCTACCAACGAGGAACTGATGATTGCACAGCTGGCAAGCAACTTTGCAAAATAACATGCGGTAAGTCTGTGTACAGACGCATTTTATAATTGTTATGACGGGGGATCCACACGGATCTCCCTTTTTATCGGAGTTAGGCATGGCTGATAAGATTGAAGTCATTTATGCAACCCAAAAACGACAGTTCGTTCATGAAGTTGAACTGCAGGAAAATGATACCTTCCGTTCGGTGATAGAAAGAAGCGGGTTATTAAAGGTTTTTCCTGAACTGGATCCTGATACCATGAATATTGGAAGTTTCGGCCGTAGCCGAAAAATTGATGATAAACCTGGAAAATTTGACAGAGTTGAGGTTTACCGTCCTGTTACTGCAGATCCACGCAGTGTCAGAAAAAAATAGAGTTTTTGCTTGTTGATAGTTCTGGAAGATTCAGACTGTGATTTAAGTAAACGATCCATAATAACCTTTAAGGTAATTATGGCTTTTGCTTAGTCTAAGTGATTTCACTGAAAAGTGAATGAACTACGTTATGAGAGAATGA
>ONPL01000009.1 GCA_900319705.1 uncultured Pseudomonadota bacterium
GTAACTATTTGAATTTATTTACATAAATTCATTCTCTCATAACGTAGTTCATTCACTTTTCAGTGAAATCACTTAGACTAAGCAAAAGCCATAATTACCATAAAGGTTATTATGGATCGTTTACTAAAATCTCCCGGATAGTAAAATAATTGCTTATCTAACAGAAGCCGCATTTTATAACGGTTTGAGTGATAATCCGGAGATTTTGTCCCTTCCGGACCGAACTTCAATTAACTTCTGAACAATTAATACTCACATCTGCTTATTATATGCTTACCTGGGTAATTCAGCCCGGTATACGATCCCGAATTATTCAGGATCGACAAATCCCGGGTTGCATTCTTCAGGGACTAATCTATAATGGCTGGACCACATAGGAGAAGCCATGTCAGCACAGCTTGAAGTAAAAAACTACACCGAAGGACCGATTTTCATGCCGCTGGTGAAATTCACCGGGCTGATCATGTCAACCATGATCATCCAGATGCTTTACGGTGCCGCCGACATGCTGATCGTCGGGAGATATTCAACACCCGACAATGTATCCGCGGTATCCACCGGTTCCCAGCTGATGATGGCGCTTACCATGGTGATTGCCGAACTGTCCATGGGAACCACCGTGGTGCTCGGACAACGCATCGGCGGCGGAGATCGTGATCGATGCGGAAAGATTATCGGCGCAGCTCTGTTCTTCTTCCTGCTTCTTGCCGCTGTACTAACTGTTGTCATGCTTGCCTGCGCCCCGGCGGCCTCCAGGCTTCTCAATGCACCGCCGGAGGCTTTCGAGGGAACTGTATCATATATCAGGATCTGCAGTGCCGGTCTGATCTTCATCACTCTGTATTCAGTTCAGGGCGGAATACTGCGCGGACTTGGCGATGCCAAAATGCCTCTCGTTGCCGTCTCCATCGCCGGAACTGCCAACATTGCCGGAGATCTGCTTCTGGTCTGCGGATTGGATATGGGCGCAGAGGGTGCCGCCTGGGCCACCGTGGCATCCCAGGCGCTGAGTGTTCTGATCACCACTTTCATTATCAGAAGAAAGGGACTGCCGTTCCCTTTCGAACGTTCAATGATCCGCTACAGCAGATCACTTACCGCCGGAATTCTGCGGATCGGAGCTCCTCTTGCCATACATGATTTTCTGGTTGGGGTAAGCTTTCTGATTATTCTCGGGATCGTCAACCGCTTCGGTGTGACCGCATCAGCAGGCATGGGCATCGCCGAAAAAATCATCGGTTTTATCATGCTCTGCCCTAGTTCCTTCTCCCAGTCAACCGCCACCTTTGTAGCGCAGAACTTCGGCGCCGGCAGGATCTCACGGGCCCGCACTGTGCTGCGTCTTGCCATCGGAATTTCCTTCTGCTGCAGCTGTGTGATCGGCTGTCTGTCATTTATTGGCGGTATGCAGCTTAGCAGTATATTCAGTCCGGATCTGCAGATCTGCAAGGCATCCTCCGACTACCTGAGAGCCTATGCCATCGACTGTCTGCTTACCTCGTTCCTGTTCTGCTACATCGGCTTTCTCAACGGATGCGGCCGCACCGGATTTGTACTGCTGCAGGGGGTTATCGGCGCTTTTGCCCTCAGAGTTCCGCTATCAGTGCTGTTTTCAATGATCGAACCGGGATCCCTGTTTACCATTGCTCTTGCGGCACCGTGTACCACGGTCATCCAGAATATCATCTGTCACTTCTATCTTCGTTCACCCGGTCAGCACCGGCTGGACGGCAGCGGTTCGTAAACAATGGTTCCGTTAACTGCACGGCCGGCACGGATCCTGTACAGTACAAATATCTAAAACGGAGTTGAGGTGGCAATCCGTCCGGGCTGCGGAACCACGACGATCAGACGGGAGCACCGCATACATGATGACATCCAAAATTAAGGAACTTGTAACAGGAACACCTCAATAATAACCTGATAAAACATTCTTTCTCTGCGGATAACCATCTAAACAGTCGTCAGTTAGGCATATATACATGGCTCAATATTTATATTTCTTCATATAACTGTCTAAAAATCAACCGGTCAAACCGCAAAATTCCAGGTTTAAGGAACTTATGAAGAAAAATTTCTGTCCTACTAGTGGAAAAACGAGAAGGCAACCTGATCATTTTTATACAGGCAATCTAACAATAACTACAACAGGATTGAACTTAATAATGGACAATTCAGAAAAACTAAGCTCAAACAGATCATTTTTATCGTTTTTCTCGGTAAAACTGCTTGGCGCTTTCAACGATTCATTCATCCAGGCTGGATTCCTGGCCTTTGTAACCTATGCACTGCTCAACACTCCCGAAGATTCCCAGACCCTGGTTTATCTGGCATCGGGACTGTTCATGATCCCGGTATTTCTGTTTTCAGCACTTGCCGGTGAACTGTCGGATAAATACGACAAGGCCGCTCTGCTGCGCAAAGTCAAGATTTTTGAAATCTGCATTGCAGTAATCATGGCGGTATCATTCACAATATCATCCTCCCGCGGTATGCTGCTGGGAATGTTTCTTGCCGGCGTTGAAGCTTCTTTCTTCACTCCGATCCGTCTGAGTATCGTTCCGTTCATCACCGGTCAGGATAAACTGATAGCTGCCAACTCCGCACTGGAATCCGGATCCTACGTGGCAAAATTTGCCGGAACCATCGCAGGCATTGTGGCAGGCGCGTCCATCAATATTTACTTCCCGATCCTGCTGCTGGTGCTTTCAACTCTAGGCTACCTCGCATCCCGCAGGATCGCCCCGCAGGAGCCTGCCGATGCACAGACCGTGGTGCATAAAATGTTTCTGGCATCAACCTGGAGCAATCTCAGATATGCCCGTCACTCCAGGCAGGTATATCTGTCGTTGATCGGACTTGCCGGAGCATGGTGTGTTACTGTAACTTTCATGATCCAGTTAAGTCAGATTGCCAACAACATCTTTGAGGGCGGATTCGGCAATGAGGTTTTAAGTCCGCTGTTTCTCGGACCGTTCTGTCTCGGGATCGGTGCCGGCGCTGCTGTTGCATCCAAAGTCTACAAAAAGGAGCCGATCAACGCTTTCCTGCCGCTAAGTGCAGTTATCGAAGCCGGCCTGATGATTTATTTCACTGCATCCATGTTTCTGCATACACCGCTGACCTATCACAGCACCGAACTGCACGGATTCAGCCAGTATATGGAATTCATCCGTTTCTATCTGTCGACTTTCAGCGGCATTAATCTTGTGGTTACAGTTTTCTTGATAACCTTTTTTGCCGCAATGTTCATAGTTCCGGTAACATCCTATCTGCAGAAAAGCTCCCCTGATGAGATCCGTACCAGAATCATGTCGGCAAACAATATTACCGCCGCTCTGTTCAGTGTTATAAGTTCTGTAACCGGGATCGCGCTCACTGCAGTATTCGGTGCACAGCTGGGACTCGGGCTGATGTCAGCCGCCATTGCCCTGGTATGTCTTGCCGGTGCGATCATCACCGTCGGCATTCTGCCGGTTCCGATGCTGCGCGCCCTGGTAAGAAAAGGACTGGAGCTGATCTACCATACAAGATGCGAAGGGTTGGAAAATTTCCGCAGCCGCGAGGGCAAACGCACCCTTATTATCGCCAACCACACCTCCTTCCTTGACGGTGTACTGCTGTGGACCTACCTGCACGACAATATTTCCTATGCTGTGGATACCGGTATTGCGAACAAATGGTACTTCCGTCTGATGCTGTCGCTTGCCAAATATTACCCGATCGACAGCACCAATCCGATGGCAATCAGAAGTCTGATCAAGGAAATCGACAACGGCAGAATTCCTGCGATTTTCCCGGAGGGACGCATCACCACCACCGGAACGCTGATGAAAATCTACTCCGGAACCGCAGTAATCGCCGACAAGGCCGATGCGGAGATCCTGCCGGTAATTATAGAGGGAAGCCAGTACTCCTCATTCTCCTATTTCGGCAGCAAGTTCCGTCACCGGCCTAGATCCCGCATCTACATCAGGGTAATGCCGGCGGTTAAATTCTCCGTACCGTCCGAATATACCGGCAAGGCAAGATCACGCAAGGCCGCTGACATGATGTACGCCATGATGGCAAAACTTAAGGTAGAAGCCAGTATCATGCCTGACAATACTCTGTTCGGTTCATTTATCGATACCTGCAAGTCGCTGTGCTTCAAAAAGAAAATTCTGGAGGATCATGGAAGAAAACAGCTCAGTTCAAGAAGTGTTTTTGTAAAATCCATGGCTCTCGGCAGATATTTCAAAAAACATGAAACCGACACCCATATCGGACTTCTGCTGCCTAATTCCTCCGCCGCCGTGGTAACTTTCCTGGCACTGCAGGCCTGCGGAAAAATCCCTTGCATGCTCAATTTCTCCACCGGTGCCAGAAACCTGCTGGCCTGCAGCGATGCGGTTCCGTTAAAGACTGTCTACACCTCCCGCACCTTTATTGAAAAAGGAGGATTCGGACATCTGACCTCGGCTCTGAGCGAACACGGTGTCAACGTAAAATACCTGGAGGATCTGGCATCTGAGATCGGACCTGCTACCAGGATTGCAGCGTTACTGAGCCTTCTCAGGCCGTACAAATCATACTGTAAACTGTGTGACGGGCATACCGATTCAAACTCACCGGCAGTGGTTCTCTTCACTTCCGGATCAGAGGGGCTGCCGAAGGGGGTGGTTCTCAGTCACCGCAACATCGAGACCAATATTGTTCAGCTGCAGGCGGTACTGCCGTTCAGCATGCTTGATTCTGTATTCAACTCCATGCCGATGTTCCATTCCTTCGGTCTTACCGCAGGAACTCTGCTTCCGCTCATTACCGGCATGAAGGTGTTCATGTATCCGTCACCTCTTCACTACAAGAATGTACCGCTGCTGGTATATGATACAAACTCCACAGCAATTTTCGGTACCGACACCTTCCTGAGAGGTTATGCAGAATATGCCCATCCATATGACATGTACGCGGTTAAATTTGTGGTATCCGGAGGTGAAAAGCTGAAGGAGGAGACCGTCAATATGTGGAATGACAAATTCGGGATCCGCATACTGGAGGGATACGGCGCCACCGAAACATCCCCGGTTATTTCAGTGAATACCAGCATGTACTACCGGAGAAACACCGCCGGATGTGCTCTGCCGGGCATTGAAACAAAACTGGAACAGATCCCGGGGATTACCGAAGGCGGACGCCTGTGGGTTCGCGGTGACAACGTTATGCTGGGCTACATCAGAGCGGACAATCCGGGAGTAATCGATCCTCCGCAGGATAAATGGTATGACACCGGAGACATAGCCTCCATCGACGAGCAGAACTTCATTCACATTCTCGGCAGGGCTAAAAGATTTGCCAAGATCGCCGGTGAAATGATTTCCCTGACCCAGGTGGAAACCGCCCTCAGCACCCTTTATCCGGATAATGCACTGGCGGTGGTATCAGTACCTGACGCAAAGAAGGGTGAACAGCTGATGCTGTTTATCGCCGGAGCAGAGGCAGATCGCCGGCAGCTCGCCGAGTTCTTCAAAAAGCAGGGAATATCCGAACTGGCGGTGCCGAAATATATTCAGTCCGTGGAAAGTATTCCTCTGAACGGAACCGGCAAGATCGACTATCTGAAGGTTAAGAGTGAAGCTCTGAAGATCATAGGAGCATAGATCTCCAACGCACTCAAAAAAATTTCCCCGGACCTTCTGGTTCGGGGACTATGTCTAAGTTACCTATGAAGATCTTGGCACAACTAAGAAAGTAAACGATCCATAATAACCTTTATGGTAATTATGGATCGTTTATTCAACTACACTTCAAGTATGTGTACACAGTGAATAATCCTTCAGATATTGCAGATTCGTCGTTTCAGTCCTGCTGATTTCTGAATCTGTACTTTCCTTTTCCAAACCCTGTTACCGGTTCAATGAAACCTTTCTCTGTCATCTCACCAAGCAGTTCTGTACTTCTTGTCGGTTTCAGACCAAGAACATTCTGAACATCTACTCTTCCAAAGATTGTCTGGAAGCCAAACGTCTCCAATAATTTGCATATGTTAGAAGCAGTTTTCTCCGTAAACGAATCTCCAATATTCGCTTCTACTCTTTCAATGTTCGCTTTTTGCTCTCCAATGTTCGCTTTTTCAGGTACTTTGAAAGTTCCACTAATGTGTAATGTCCGGTTATAAAGAGGATGTTTTTCGTTCAGTAGCAGATTCCTCAAAAAAAGTTCCAGATACTCCGTGGTCTCATGGATGCCGTTTTTCAGATCATTATAGTTAGCCCGTACAAGGGAGTTTCTGAAGTACCATGCATTCATGGCAAAAATGTCGTTGGTCACATCAAATCCGAGTGTTCTCATGTACTTGATGAAGAATACCGCTGTTGTTCTTGTATTGCCCTCTGCGAATACGTGAATCTGCCATAGTCCCGAAACGAATATCGCAAGGTGATGGATGATCTCATCCATCGAAAGATTCTTATAGGAAAACTTCTTTTCTTCTGAAAAGTCATAATCCAGCGTCGCACTTAGCTCAGAGGCACTGCCGTAAAGGACTGTTGCACCGTCAAGTACCCATTCCTTTTTTGTGATATTGTAATCCCTAATGCATCCTGCGTGAGAATAGATGCCGTTGAACAGCCTTCGATGAATGGAAAGATACTCGTTCGGGGTAAAACTGAAAGCTCTCTCTGATAAAAGTGAGGCAATTCTAGCTGCAACCTTGTCTGCTTCCTCTGTGCGATCTCCTGTATCACGCACAGGATTTTCTTCGTAATAGTTCTGAAGAAGCTTATTAGCCTCCTCAAAGGATATCTCGCCCTCGATATTGCGGACAGCAGTATGCATAAGGTAATCAGATGTCTTCAAACCATCAACAGCCTGCAGGCCAATGGCTGTGTGCCAGGCATAGCCCTTGTCTCTCTTGCTTGGCTCAACTTCTCTGAAGTAGTCTTTGAAAGGATCTTTGTTCATCCCTATCACCTCGTCCATATGAGATCTTATTAGTCAGTTCATTGTAATTAGCCGGATTAACAATATTTTTTAGATTATAACAGTATTTGCTAACTTCTAGGGATTTTAACACTCGTTGACGTTACAATTATTCTATGAACTCCTAAAAAGCTTTTTCAATTGCATTAATTGTTTTACATAAATCCAATAAATTTCTAGTATACCTTATACAAAAAATTAAAACCAAACTCATCTTTACTTGGTTTTACAAAATATTTACAATTAAAGTCGCTACAGTAGTGAGAATTCGCATATGATTTGAAAATTTGGTTGTAACATGATTAATATTAGTTTAGCTTCGGATAGCAAGTACTGTCGCCATATGTGTGTCGCCATGGCTTCCGTTCTTGAAAATGCATCAGATAATGTTTGTTTTTATATATTTGATGGTGGTATATCAGACGTACAAAAGAACAAAGTTGAAAAGATACTTAAAAACCATCCAGAAAGTTCAATTTCTTATCTTAAGGTGGAAAATAAAATTGTTGAAAAACTGCCTCTTGTTGATAAGCATCTGTCATTAACTGCATATCACAGATTATTTGCAGCCAGTTGCATTCCCGACAGTGTCGACAAACTTATTTATATCGATTGCGATACAATCACTGTTGGTGATATTAAGCAGTTGTATGATACTGATATTTCAAATTATTATTTCGGAGCTTGCCTGGATGGCAATACCAAATATCACACAGAAAGAACCGGTGCCCCTAATTATATCAATTCCGGTGTAATGCTGATAAATTTAAAAAAATGGCGTGAAGATAATCTGGAACAAAAGTTTATTGATTACATGAATAATCCGAATAATGTTCTTGGTTTCCCTGATCAGGATGTTCTCAATATAGTCTGTTCTGGTAATATCAAAATTTTAGATCCTTCATGGAATTACCAGACAACAGGAAGAAGACACTCATATCTTGCAGGATTCGATCGTGAAGATACAGTGAAAAATATTCTGCACTTCCTGGTAAGGAAGCCTTGGCGCTTTCATTGCCGTTCTCCATACCAGCATCTGTATTACAAATATCTGCTTAAGACACCATGGTTTTATATGTATCCTTATTTCTGGTTCTGTAAATTTCTGAAATTCTTTTACTTCAAAAATAATACAAAGGAATTCGACAGTGAGTATACTGTACTTGGAATGAAAATCATCAGAATTAACGAACGGAATAAAAACAACAAAAGAATCCTGGTTACAAAAGTATTCGGAATTCCTGTAAAAGAAAAAGAAATTTAACACGCCGTGAGCAAGAAATCCCCCACCTCTATAGGTGGCGGGATGAATTGCGATAAACACGGCGTTTTCCTGACTTGTGTATCTTGTAGCATTATAATCATATTATAATTCAGTTAAGAGCAGAAGTAGTTTTCTATCATCAAAGCGGATCTTTCTTAGGGCTTGTCTTCATGATGAGCCTTTTCTTTTTCTGCTCTACCAAATATCCACCCCTATCACAAAAGGCACTGACAGCCCTACTCATTCCGCTCAAAAATCAGCCGATTTTGACATATCTACCGAAGTCACAACCCCAAAGTTGTGTTGGGAACACGTCATAATCACTACAGCCTTAAGTGTGTTAACCTCGAGTGTTCGGATTGCACACCGGTAAATTTTGATTACATTTTAGCCAAAAGTGTCTCTGTTGATATGTTCCCCTATACGTGTATGTTGTAACGGGATACAGACACCAGGTCTTTTAAACACCCTGTCAATCCCTCGCAAAGCCTTATAAATCAAGGGTTTGCAAAGGTGTTACTTTCGAGACATGAGCACTACCGTCTCGACGTGTGATGACACCCTACTGACTATGTCAGATATTCATGATCTCTAACGTATCGACCTAACAGCAGTTCTCGTGGCAGTGGTAACGTGAAAACATAAGCACTGACGTTTTAGTTCGTAAGGTAGAGTGTGCTGATAGCTGTAACAAAACATTCCGATCTTCATCATCTCCACAAAGTACAAGTAGAAACAACCGAACAGGTACAAATCTACAAGACCGGCCTCGAGTTCAAGGATAAATAGGTCAAGGTCTATGCCGTCTGAATGCGTCTATTGCGGATACGGATGCCCCCTAATATACATCTAAGGTTTTGATCTGTGATATAAGGTGAGTGCTAAACAATTCCTTACTTGATATTTCTCTTTCGTTTCTTAACTTCTTTCGATATTCCCTTAATACTCTTAAGGTACTCTTCTTCAACTGGCGAGAGTGTAATCTCTTGGTACTTTCTGTATTCTTCGTTTGCTTTTTTCATTGCCTGATCATGACTTACTGTACCAGATCCCTTCAGAAGCTTTCTATTACCAGAAACCAAAATAGAATCAAGTTGCTCTACATAATCACTCATGTACATTGGACGATGTTCAATAGCACTGATTTCAGCGAGATCAAAATAACCTGAAACAAGATTATTCAAAATCTTAAGTTCATCTTCATTCAAATAATTCTTGGCAATGCCTATGTCTTTTAATGCAGGCAATTCACCGGCAAAAGAAGTTAATCCCATAAAAGGCTTTCAGCATCAGCTCGTTCATATATGACTTCTGCCGGAGTATGGCATGAGCGGCATAATGAAGTTTATTCTGCACAATCTTAAAGAATTGAATTGATGTTTCGCTCTTTGGATCATAATCAACGCTTGTCGCATAGAGATCTAGCACCTGACGATAAAGTACCTTCTCTGATGAACGAATATCTCGGATACGATCAAGGAGTTCTTTCCAGTAATCACCGCCGGAATTACCTTTCAATCGTTCATCATCCATGGCAAAGCCTTTAATGATATACTCCTTCAGGACAGAATTAGCCCAGATACGGAACTGCGTGCCTCGAAAAGACTTCACTCTATAACCCACAGAGATTATGACATCAAGATTGTAGTATTCAATGTTTCTTTCTACTTGGCGATCACCCTCATTTTGAACTGTTGCAAAATTTGCAACAGTTCACTCACGAACAAGTTCACCTTCGATGAAGATATTTTTTATATGACGGGATATTGTTGATTTATCACGCTGAAACAGTTCAGCCATCTGGTCTAGCGATAGCCAAACTGTTTCATTTTGTAAGTTTACATTAATTTTAATTTTTACTCGCATGTTCTGCCTAAAGAGTTCAGCTCAATAAGTCTGCCTTGGAGTAGAATGATTGTGTAAACATTGAAGTGCCGATATTCATCCGATAAACCAGGAACTGTCAGTACGCTGTCCTGGCCTGATCTTTAAAATATTCGTCAAACACACTGAGGCACTGCTTTCTGCCCAGCTGACGGCGCACGAGGATCTTCTGATCACCACCCTGCATATACTGATAGAATTTATCATCTCTGAAGCCGATGTTCTCCGTATCCTTCACATCACAGCCGTAGTACACCTCTGCGATATTCGACCAGAGGATCGCACCTAGACACATCGGGCACGGCTCTGCCGTGGTATAAAGAACACATCCGGAAAGATCAAAGGTTTTAAGATTTTTTGAAGCGTCACGGATAGCCTGCATTTCACCATGGCAGGTGGCATCCTGGTTGCCGATCACCTGATTGTGCCCGCGGCCCACGATTTGACCGTTTTTTACCACCACACAGCCGAAGGGACCGCCGTGGCGGGCACGGATCCCGATCTGAGCCTCCTTTACAGCCTCATTCATAAAAAATTCATGTTCTTCAGATACAGTCATGATCTCTCCGTCAAAGTCAGCATAAAAAGATGTCAGCTACTTGAGCAGCAGCAGCGTTTCATCACCGATACTCTTGGTGGTACAGGTTTCAACATAATTTCTGAGTTCATCAAGGATCTGATCGTCATTGGTATTGCGCAGGTTGACCTTGGAGGCAAAGTCCGCTATCCATTCGGTCCACAAATCCTTGTTGCGCATATTGGACAGATTGGTGAACAGTTCCTTGGTAAGTTCTTTATTCATGGCAATGAGCATAATCAGGGAATCGCAGATCCGGTAGTCAATACGGTGTCTGAGTTCCTTGTCCTGAATATAAATATCATCGGTTATCACCCCGTCGCGGTAGATATAATCTCCGTACTCGTTGTAGCCGAGCGGGATCAGATCATAGTCGCCGGTACATATTGCCACACCGAATCTGCCTACCGAAGCGGTAAGCACAAACCATCCGAAGTCAAACCTCTTCATCAGCACCACTGAAAGTGTCGAAGCAAATTTCTTCGGTGTGACACTGGCGAAATTGGACTGGATGATAATTTCCTGATAGGCCTGCTTGAATCCGTCAATCATCAGTTTTTCAAAGGAGGTTCTGGCAACACGCTTGGTATTCTCCGGACGGTCCGGATTGGCCAGCATATGCACGATATCATCAATTTTACCGTTGAGTTTTTTAAGATTGTTGGTAAGCGTCTGAATCACGGAATACACTGCAACCCTTGAACCCTCACGGGAAAACTCCGCCTTTTCACTGCCGTCTGCCAGGGCGATGATCACCCAGCCGTTGACATTGCCGATCCCGCAGTCCGCATTGCGGGGAAGTCCGTTGTTGGCATGCATCTTTCCACGGTTCGATACAGCGTAGATCTTCTTGGAGGAGGTCATGGAATCATTCACATATACCTGGCGGTGCATATGGAAATTATCAACCTTGTAGAATTTTATATCCTTCGGGGTAGGAATATTCTGCCAGATGATCTTGATTGCCGGCAGAATTCTCAGCACCACTGATTTTGACAGCAGCAGCATTCTTGAATTTCCGATCCCCTTGCTGCGGTAGCGCAGTTTTAGAACAAAATTGCCGACAGCGTTCGGAACACCCTGCATGGTCATGGTGCCGCTGTTGAAACTCAGTCCAAGTTCATCGCATCCCAGCACACTTTCAACCTCGATATCCTTAAAATGATCTCTCAGGTTGATGCGGTAGCTCTGCTCCTGGGTGGCGGTAGGAAGTTCAGGGAAACCGCTGTGCTCACCGGGTCCGCGGTTTTCAACCTCCACATTGGATACATTTATCACCAGACGTGCATTCTTCTGAACCTTCAGCCCGTCAAACTTTTTAAAGGTGAAATTAATCAGCAGTGATATGTCTCCAACCTGGGTAGGAAACCCCTTGAGCTCCATCTGATCGTCAAGGTAGTACAGACCGTAGGTGTCAAGACCGACAAACTTCACATTGCAGTCATGCGGGAAAATATCAGCGACTGAAAAACTGTATTCCCGGTTTACCAGTCCCGCCGGGAGAATAATTTCATCATCCACGAACAGGAATTTGTATTTGGAGTAGAATACAGGATCCGCACGCCGGATCTTCTCACGCTGAGACTGGATTTTCTCATCTCTCTTTTTGATTTTGCCTTCCTCGGAACCTTCCCCGAAATTATAGTTATACAGCACCGGGGAGCTTTCGTTGGACAGTGTAGGAGGAGGATCGGCCTTCAGATCCAGTATTACATAGAGAAATTCCTTCGGATTGTCATTAAGACGGAATCTTGAACCGTTGACAATCTTAACCGATTCCCCCACCAGCACCGGTTTGCCGTATCCGGAACTGATATCGTAAAGTCCTTCGATACTTGTGTTGTTGAGATACCAGTTATTGTTCTCATAGGTGATATTGGCAACCGGTTTGTGATCTTCATTGGTAGTGAACTCCAGCGGAGTATTCTGGTGTTTGAGCAGCCACATGGACAGATTGCGCCGGTGATAGCTGACGAATTTGGTGTTGGTCAGACTGAAATCCTGCTCATCCCTCTGACGGTAGAAATGGAAAATCGGCAGAACATGCTGCAGTCCGCGATGACAGAACGGACATTCAAGCATACCGCGTTCATAAACAAACCAGCCGTGATCACAGCGCGGATTGCTGCACGGAACAAGCAGTTCGAAAGTTTTAATCAGGGCATTGGCCCACTCCTCCGCCCTCGGCCTCATTTTAGGATTGTGCAGTCCGTCAATGAAAGCCCGTTCAAACAGGATCTTGAGGTACGGGCCGCATATAGTGTAAGGGGTTTTGCTCGGATCCCCGGTCACCCGCTCCATCGGATGCAGATCCCTGACATTGACTCTGTTGGTCGGATCGGTCGGATGTTCTATAAAAAGAGCCTTTTCACCCATAACCAGCTCTTCATCCTCGTCCGGATCCAGATCATAAACCTTTCCTCCGCGAAGCGGATGACGGTTGAGCAGATACATGTAGATCAGAGTTGCCAGGGCGTGACAGTCGGTCTCCATGCTCGGCAGCACCCGGTTCGGATCATCCAGGCTCAGATGCTGTGTCTTCATAACCTCCGGTGCAATAAAATCGGTGGTTCCCATAACTTCAGGGTTGAATTTTCCGGTTACCACCAGACCGTCAAGGTCAATGATGGAGATCTGACCGGTAGGAGGATCGATCAGCACATTCTTATATGACAGATCAGAATGGGCAAGGCCGGCGGCATTGAGCCTCTTTACCGCCTGGGCAAGTCTCATACAGGCGATGATATAGCCCTTCCAGTTGCCCCGCTCGCGGGCATCCAGGTACATACGGTTGCGGATGGAGGCAAACCATTTACCCTCCTTCTCCTTTCCCTTGATCCCGCCGATATCATTATGATCGGAACCGTATTTGAAAAAGAAGCAGCTGCGGTAGGTAGGAAGCACCAGCCCGATTTTTCCGTTGTACATCACAACCTTGGTCGGCCAGCAGTACAGCGGAGCCCAGTAGTCGCCGCCCTTGTTGTTGAATATACTGTTACGGTACAGACCGACAATAGTGTCAAGACGGTCAATCAGCTTTTCCTTATCAAGCTTGCCGCTGCGGTAGAAGGCAATAACATAGGATTTATCGGGGCTGAAATAAACATCCTTCATTTCACCCTTACCGATAATTTTGGAATCTTCAAACTCTACAATTGAGCCGTCCAAAGCTCTTAACTGAATAATCATAATTCATCCGTTTAAAAGATCACAACCACGGTGCGATCGTCATGATTGCCGATTGACCAGAAATCCAGATAATCAAGCAGCTGTTTCTCTAGTTCATCATTACACCCGAACAGTTCCACCTGTTCTCTCAGCGTGTTGAAAAATTTCACCCAGCAGCGTGAATCATTAAGATTCCTGTCGGATTCAAACTTCGGATCAGAAACCCCGTCGGTCATAAGAAGCAGCGCATCGAAATCCTTTACCAGTTTCACCACGATCCTGCTGCGTACATCCTCGATATCGGTAATACCCTCGGTGGTAATGAATCTGGTCTGACCGAAATATTTTCCCTCATCAGGATTACAGAGGATTGCCGCGGTATTGTGCTGAAGATCCACCATACCGATGGCTCCGTCACCGACATTATAGGAGAAAACCAGCCAGCCGTAGCGGGTTTTTCTGCACAGTGTAATCAGACAGGTTGAAGCAAAACTGTCCGCCGTGGCATCTTCCAGCTGCTCGGCCTCCTTTCTGAATCTGGCGATGGTTTTCACCAGCACGGATCTGATAATCACGGATACCTGCTGTTTCAAGGCAGTCTCCAGATCCTCCGCATCCCCCTCCACCCTGAAGGTTGCCAGTACACCGTCCACCGTCTGATTGAAGGCACTGTCATTCAGAAAATCACTGAGAGTTGATCCAATTACCTCCACCAGGATCCTTGATCCTTCGCGGGAATACCTGGCGGAACCGGCACCGTCACAGACAGCAGCCGCATACCAGCCGAATTTGTCAAAATAATTGATATAGAAATCATCATCGCGGAACTTGCCGTCATAGGCATGGGATCTGCCGCGCTTGCTTGCGGCAACCATGTTTTTCAGTCCAAGCTGCTTGAACTCGTCAACAATAACAGACTTACTGTCCTCATTTGACTTAGGGAACAGAGAGCCTGCCGGAGGTTCTGTCTCCTTCCACAGCGTGATTACATTAATGGTCAGCAGTTTGGAGAACGGATTGCCCTTGAGATTGAACTGAATGCCGACCTGGAAACTGCCCAGATGCTCAGGAACCCCTTCTATGGTGCAGTCCCTGCTGTTGTAGTACAGCCCGATGCTTTCAAGTCCGACTATTTTAAAACTGCCGAAGGCTGAAAGCGGTACTATATTCTTCAGATCATAGTAATAGGATATGTTTACAATGGCCTGATCCAGCTCGTTGATCGACAGCAGTTTGAACAGTTTCTGCTGCACATCGGATTCATTTTTAACCTTTGTACGCTTGCCGCTAAGCAGGTTGATAACCCTGGGATCATATCTGGTGAAACTTTTGGAGATGGTACGATCCTCGAAACCGGCAGGAAGTTCATCCTCCGGCTGTTCAAGAAAATCTATGTTCTCCTCGCTGACCACGTATACGTTGTTACGCGGCTGCTCGCGGTTTCCCGACAGATCGAACTCATCGATATTGACAGTTGTGCTGTTCTGCATAGGCGCTCCGCGGTTAACCGATGGTACGGTTGATATTGATACCTACATTGGCAATGCCGAAGAAGGAATGCTTGCCGCAGTGCGGGCATACATTAACCTGATTGTTCTTCACGCACAGCACACCGCCGCAGCTGCAGATCCCGATGGCGCTGTCATTGCCGCAGATCGGACAGGTCGGATGACCGAACAGGTGGTCGGTATTAATCTTCAGATTGTGATAACCCTCGGCTGAAAGTTCAAAGTAATCGTCATCAACCGGATAAGCCCCCTCAAGGGTGTAGTCACTGCTGTCCTTGCTGTTTTTCTGGTACTTGATCAGATAGTAGTTGCCGGTTGTCTGACATTTGGAAAGGATCACAATATAGTTGTCATCCACCACCACCGAATCATCCCCGTGAACCTTCTTGACCACATTGCTGCTGTTGCTGCGGTTGATATCATTTTCAGTGGTCTGGGATACACTCTTGCTGGAGGAGTTTATTGACTGGGAAATCCAGTCAAAGAACTGTTCAAAGGAACTCGGATCGGTGTTTTCAAGGATATAGACATTGTCGGTGAACTCCCTGAGGATCTTGGTATCAACGTTGTTACCTATGGAAACCGCCACACACAGCACCGATTCACTGTATTTTTCACGCCATTTCTTTGCCGCCTCCTGATAGCGGTCGGTAGGAGTTCCGTCAGTGAAGATGAACACAATCGGACGCCAGTCGCCCTTCTCCTCGTAGGTGTTCTTCTTGACGCACTGATCAATATCCTTCATCAGGAATTCCAGTGCATTGCCAAGTGAGGTACCGCCGCCCACGGGCAGATGAACGGAGCTGAGCCGGTAAAGTTCGGCCATGGAAAGAAGTTTTTTGGTTTTTCCTGCAAAGGCAATAACCGACAGTACCGTGGTCTCCAGGGCATAGGGGCTCTGTTTCAGGGTCCTTATTATCGTCGTTATACCTTCTTCCACGCATTTTATCGGTTTGCCAACCATTGATTCCGAGCAGTCGATCACTAGGTAAATAGGTAATCTTCTCATGAGTAATCACTCCTGATCTGTTTTATCCTCTTCCGTCTTGAGGCGGTTATTATAATAATTTTTTATAGTAATATTTTATTTTCAGGTATTTCTCAATCTGTATTCCGGCCGGAAGTACTATTTCTCCACCCTCATTGCATAGGACATCAGCACAGTACTGTCGGCCGTATCCAGCGTCACAATGTTCTCACTGATATCAGCCAGCCACGGATCTGTAACCTTGGCCTCCTGGTTCGCCAGGCATACCACAACAGAAGAGATATTCTGGTTGCGCAGCAGCAGAAGCCCCTGTGCATACTCATCGGTGGGTTCACCGTCGGTGATTACAAAAATAATCGGTTTCCAGGTTTCTATTCTCACCTTCTCATTGTCGAGCTGGTGCTGTGCAACCTCGGTCGCCGCCAGGGTAAAGGCATCACCCAGGGCGGTGCATCCGCTGCAGTTGAGCTGAGGCATGACAAAATCCTCGATATCGGTGAGAGGGGTAAGCAGTTCGGCCTTGTCACCGAACGTGATAAGAGAGAAATTAACCTTCTGGAATGTGGAGAGACTTCGCCTGAACGCTGCAATAATCACCTGCAGTCCGTTCTGCAGAGCCATTATCGGTTCACCGTGCATCGATCCAGAAGTATCAAGCAGTATGTAGATCGGCAATCCTTCCATATATTCCTTTTTTCCGGCAGGGAGATAATAAAATCAAGATATAAAAATACTTCTGTCATTTTATTACAACCGGCGCCGCAGTCCTATAAATTACGCGTTTGCGATGTAAAAACTGTGTTAAAGGTTACAAAGTTCACCAAGTATTGAGCCGGTTTTCTGATCCGGTACCATATATTGTACATTTTGCATACTGAAGACAGTGCACAGCACCGGAGGAACTCAGTACCTTTCCGCACTGCCGGGATTGATTTCAGTCCATCCGGTACTGCCGGGGTTTGAGACAGTCGAGGATCCTCTCCACCATCATGGCCTTCTGAAGATTGAAGGCGCCGTTTTCCAGCGTCTGTTCCAGACTCTGGCGGCCCTGCACATATTCTGCAATATTGCCCAGGGATTTTCTGTTGGCGGTATACCACGGATCCTCCTGCGGGAAATACTCACCGGATACGGCCTCACCGTTGAACGATAACGGCAGATAATGCCAGTTGGATCCGGTGGTGAAACTGCCGGAAAGGATCAGCCGCACATCGTTTCTGCCGCCGCAGCTGCCTTCTACTGTAACATTATGTGAAATGCCACTTAAGCTTTCATCCCGCCTGCATCGGATTTCAATGAAGGTTCCGCCGGATGAGGTGACACAGATGGTCTGTTCATCGGACCTTACTGCACCGCTGTCCGCCGGGATCCGGTGGACAATAAGAGAAATCAGATGGGAGACTGTTTCATAGAACATCTCCTCGGGTGTAAACGGCCGGTTCAGTTCGAGATTGTAGGCGCAGTCAATGACAATTCTGCCGATGCGGTCAAACCGGGACAGTCTGTCATAAAAAATACCGATGTCCTGAAGAAACGGATAGGCGTAATTGAAAAAGATCCCCTCCGGCAGTTCCCGGTACGTTTCAGGGCGTCCGTTATATCCCAGAACCGGTTTTTCACATACAACGGCACACCCCAGCTGCAAAGCCTTCTTTATAGCGTCACCGTGAACATGTGCAGGTACCGCCAGGGATACCAGATCAGGACCTACCTGCGCCAGCTCTTCGATCGAGGTAAAGGCGTGGGCGATGCCGTACTGCCTTGCCACCGCACTGCATTTGTCAGGATCCGGAGCCACCACCGCCGCAACCTCATGGCCAAGCTGACGGAAGGCATTGATGTGTACGTGTCCCCAGTTAAGTCCTACAACAGCTGTTTTCATCAATTCACCGCCTTAACTATAATCGCCATAAATTTAACCCCGTTTTCGCCGGCCCTGGCATAATGACTCATGCCCCTGCAGATCCGGTGCAGATCTCCGGCCTCAAGAGTTCTGCAGTTTCGCCGTCCGTCCGGATCTTCACATTCGGCATACATGGTTCCCTCCAGAATGTAATAGTACTCCTCGGTATCATCATGACGGTGCCAGCCAACAGAAGCTCCCGGTTCAAGCCAGCTTTCAAGAATGCCGTTGAGATTGCCGTTAAATGAAAAATGTTCGGCCGTATCCGGCTGTTCGGAGGTTATCCATTTGCAGAAATTGAGTCCGCTACCGTGTTTGGGCTCATTCTCAGGATAATTGTGATTTTCATGGGCATTGCGGTAGACAACCTTTTTCATCAGTGTTCCCTGCTTGAAAAACCGATCCTCCACTGATTTTTCAGGGGGATAAATCTGCGGGTGCTGTGACGAATGGAAAACAGATCCTTCAGTATATTCTTCATGTTCATGCATTGACACAGCCGATCTCCCTATAAAACTGACATATAGGAAGTATAAGATAATTTTCTAGAAAAAACAGATACATAGCTAACAGTCCAATCTGATTATAACGTCAATCAGGAACAGTTGACATGAAAGACTGGATTAAATACTGCCGCGTCCCGGCATAAGAACCCAGACAAATAAATCCGACAGTTCACTGGAACCGATCCAGAATTGAAATTTTCCCGGCGGTTGCGGCATACTCATACACGCTGACTGTTCCCGCCGGTTAATCCATCATCTTCCGGCACTCACCGGGCACCTTCACCATCTCATTACCTACCATTCAGCTCCGGGGGCAAAGACAGAAAACGTTATCTCCGGAAAAATCCTATTTTCCGGTTCAACCTTTACTGAGCTGCTGTTTATGCTCCGCCTCCCAGATTAACTCCTCCAGCGTACGGAAAAGACGCTCAGGTTCAATCGGCTTTGACAGATGTGCGTTCATCCCGACCTGCAGCGATCGTTGTACATCCTCGTCGAAAGCATTTGCTGTCATGGCAATGATCGGAATAACACCGGCGTCCGGCCTGTCAAGGGCTCTGATAGCGGACGCTGCCGCCAGACCGTCCATTTCCGGCATTCTGACATCCATGAGAATTGCATCAAACTGATTTGTTTCACTGGCGGAAAACATTTCCAGCGCTATTCTGCCGTTTTCAGCGTGGGTTACATTAATCTTTCTGATATACAGCAGTTCTTTAAGAATTTCTGCATTGATCATAATATCCTCGGCAATCAGAATATTTTTCCCCTCAAGCCTGGCTCCTGTTTTCTCTCTTAGGAGATTCATGTTGTTTCTGCGGGCAACACGCTCAAACTCGGCAAGTACATTTGAGGCAAAAAGAGGCTTGGCCAGGAAACCGTCAACTCCGGAATGAAGTGCTTCATCCATAATTTCATCCCAGTTGAAGGAAGTAAGAATAATAACAGTTGTCTCCCGGGCATAAATTTTTCTGATTTCCCTCGCTAATGCAACACCGTCAATGCCAGGCATTTTCCAGTCAAGCAGTACAAGGTTGTAGGGGCTCATCTTGGTATGCTGAACCTCCAGCATATGCATAGCTTCCTTTCCGCTGTAGCAGGTGTCAGCCATGATCCCCGCCTCATCAAGAACAATGCGGGCATGTTCAGCAGCAATTTCCTCGTCGTCAACCACGAGTACCCGCAAATCGTTCGGATTAATCAGCACACCTTCACTGAGATCGTGTGAACTGTTTTTTAGAGTAAGGGTAACCGTAAAAGTCGTCCCCTCCCCTTTCTTTGAGTCAACTGCAATACTACCGTTCATGATCTCAACAATATTTCTCGTTATTGCCATTCCCAGGCCGGTACTGCCATACCTGTTGCTGCGGTACCGATCCTCCTGCGAAAAGGCATCAAACACTTTAGGAATAAAATCCTGCTCCATTCCTATCCCGGTGTCGGTTATTATAAATTTAATAGTTGTCTGATCCCGGTATACGGCCGTTCTTTCAACCTTCAGTGTCACAAGGCCCGGCGGATCTGTAAATTTGATGGCATTGCTGAGAATATTAATCAGAACCTGCTTGAGTTTCATGTCGTCACCGATATAATAATCTGCAACGCCTCCTGTCACTGAACACTCGTACCTCAATCCCTTTTCATTGCACTGCGACATAACCATTGCATTGATCTGCTCAAGCATACCGCGGAAAGAAAACTCCTCACGCCTTAAGATCAGTCGTCCTGATTCGATACGGCTCATATCAAGAATGTCATTGATAATACCAAGCAGATGCCGGGCGCTTTCGCCGATTTTCTCCAGATATTCCCCGGTATCTCTGTCAAACTTTCCCCTGCGCAGAGCCAGACTGTCAAGACCGATTATTGCATTCATCGGTGTCCTTATTTCATGACTCATATTGGACAGGAACGATGTTTTGGCCTTGTTAGCGCTTTCCGCCACCTTCAAAGCCTCCTCGAGAGCCTTGTTGCGGGCAAGGGTATCACGCATTTGCTCTTCAATATTTGTGAAACCGAGTCCGATTATACGAACAGGACGATCCTTTGCTTCATCATCCTGGTTGACACTGGCCATACGGAGCATTTCATAGTATTGAATGCCATTTCTTCTGACAAGATACCGGTACGAAACAACTTTACTTTCAGAGAGTCTTTTTCTGATATTATCCGGATTGACGTAATCAAGAAATCCCTCTCTGAAATTTTCGTCAACAGAATGCTCGGCATACCACCTGAAACGTTCAGTAAAATTAAAATGAACGCCTTCTTCAGTCTGCTCGTCATCTGCCGGATCTTCCCGGTAGCATACGCCGTCATTAAGTTCGAGATCAATCTGGTATACACTGCGATAATCAGATGCCAGTGCGGTAATCATCATATCCTGCTGTTCGCGCTTGTTCTGCTCCTCTATCAGTTCCTGCTGCAGTTTAAGCCGTTCCTCCAGTTCCTGCTGTCTGGCAATGCTGGTGGCCTCGGCGGTCTTAATCCTTGTCATTTCCGTAACATCTATACACATACCGAGTGTACACAACCTGCCGGAATTATCTGTAAATTTGATTTTGGTAGTCTGAAGATTGCGGATTTCAACTCCGCCGGCATCCGGAACATCTTCAAAAAATACATACGGTTCATCCATGGAAAGCGCTTTTTGATCATCCTCCACAAAATGTCTGGCAGTCTGCTGATCAAAAATTTCAAAATCCGTAAGACCAATCACCTCCTGAGGACTGTTTTTTCCTGCATACTCGGCAAAGGGCTGGTTGCAGGCAAGATATTTTCCAGTCTCAGCATCCTTGGAAAAACTCATTGCAGGCATATTGGAAAGTAGAGAGGTAACGGACGCCATAAGATCTGCAAGTTTTGCCGCCGACTGGATCTGATCGATCAGTCTCCTGTTTTCAGCCTCTGTATCTCTTGCCTCCTTCAGCAGCTGTCTGGTGTTCAGCTGCTCACGAACCTCACGGTCGACATCCTTGAATCCGAAAACGATCCCCTTCCGGGTGGCGCTCAGACAGATCGAGGCGAATTCAATCCTGCAGTATCTCTGTGTTCCTTCTTCAGTCTGCTTGATGTAACCCACTGAATAGATGGGACGTTCCATGGTATTTCTGATCACCTGGGAAAGTTCAACATCATGGATAAAACGCCCCCTGTCCACCGGATCCACCCGGTTCTGCGCATATTCAAGCATGATCTGTCTGTAATCCATATCCCCCAGGGCTTTTCTGGCGGAAATCAGAAATCGCTCATCCTCTCTGCCGTTAATTCTGTAAATTTCAAAATGTCCGGTTTCAAGATCATCAACAAGCCATACGGAACTGTAGGCACGGCTCAGACCTTCTATGACAGCACTCCTTGCAGCACGGTCGTGCTCAGCCATCATTTTTTTGTCCGTAATGTCGGAGATAAAAACATAGAACAGACTGCCGTAGGTTTCAGATTTGACCATATGGCCGTAATCATCTATCCACCTTACACTGCCGTCCCTCCTGATTATGCGGTATTCAACATGGTCAGATTCATCATCTCTCTCCCCGAGCTGTCTGACAATCGATTTGGAAATACTTTCATAGTCTTCCGGATGGACCATTCCCCTGAAGGTAAAACCGGTTAAAGCTTTGAAACTGTCAAGAGACTCACAACCGAATATGTCAAATACAAAATGGTTGGCATACAGCAGCTGCTCCTTTTCATCAGCCTGGTAGATAAAAAAACCACCGGGAAAATGTTCGCCGATCTGCTCAAGAACCTCAAGAGCCTCCTGTTCGTGTTCAAAGTGTTTCCCCAGCATACATTTTCCCTTCCTATTCAGACAATGCAGCAAGCTTTGCTCTGAGTTCCGTAATCTGCTGCAGCAGTGTTGAATAATCAGTCTGTGTTGAATTACGAAGAAGTTCGGTAATTTCGCAGACCTTGTCATAAATCGGAGTCAGAGCTAAATTTCCCAGTACCCCTTTGAGTGCATGGGCGGCTTCAAAACCGCGCTCCAGATCCCCTGCATCCACCGACTGTTTCAAACTGTCGAACTCAGGCTGATTGATAACAAGTCCTACAAGACGCAGATAAAGATTTTCGTTATTCATGCATCTGCCCAGTCCGGCAACGGTATCGGCGCCGAATTCATTAAGTTTTTCTACAGTTATCATACTACTGCTCCTCCCTACGGATAAACTCTTCAAAATCTTCTGCAGGAACCGGTCTTGAGAAATAAAATCCCTGGATCACCTGACAGCCCATTGATTTCAGAATTCCAAGCTGGCTTTCAGTCTCCACCCCTTCAGCCACAACAGGTACATTAAGAAATTTAGCGATACTGATGACAATCTCCACCAGCTTCAGACTCTTTTCATCCCTTTCCATATTTTTAACAAACTTCATATCCAGTTTTAAAACATCAAAGCATATAGATGTAATCATGTTTAAAGACGAATATCCGGTTCCGAAGTCATCCATCTCAATTTTGAATCCGGCACCGCGAAGTGTATTTACGGTTTCAATCAGCTTCTCCGCATTGTCGGCATACGCTGACTCGGTTATTTCAAGCATCAGTTCATTTGAAGTTATACCGTTTTTCTTAAGAATGTGCTGCAGTTTAACTTCAAGAAGCTGATCAAAAATATCAATACGGGAGACATTAACAGATACCGGAACAGTTCGACCGAATTTTTTTCTCCATTCACTTATCTGGGCGGCCGCACGGTCCCATACATAGTTGTCGATCCTTTGAATAAGACCGTTCTGTTCAAATAAAGGAATAAATACACCGGGATTAATCATACCCAGTTCAGAATGCTGCCATCTGATAAGAGCCTCGGCACTGCACAGACGGGGACGATCTGAAGTAATTTCATACTTGGGCTGATAGTAAACCTTGAAATCACCGTTTTTCAAAGCCACGTCGACATCCCTGATAAGTCTCTCGTTGTAGATTGATTTAAGATGAAGTTCGTTATCATAATAGGCCACAGTTGCGGTATAGTCCCCGCTGATCCGGTTGCAGGCAAGTTTCGCCCGATCAAAACGGCCCTCCGGTTCAACCTTAAAATCTACATTCTGATAAATTCCAGCACGAACCCGGATCTTCAGATCATCTCTGAAGTTGGCCATCTGCCACTGAACCTTCTTAATACAGCTTGTATTGGCGTCCGAATTCAGGCAGTACACATAAAAAGTATCCCCGCCGGGTCTTCCGGCAATAAAATCCGAACTGCTGAACACAGACTGGATGCAGGAGGCAAGTTCTTTCAGAACACTGTCTCCGATGCTCCGACCGCACATCTCATTAATCAGATGAAAATGTTCGATGTTGAAAACGATCGCATCCACAGTCTTTCCCTCCCTGAGACTGTATGCATCGAACCATTTGACATATTCAAAGAAAAAATCGCGGGAGTACAGACCGGTCAGTTCATCATTTTCGGTTAACTTAATCATGGCACGGTCTTCATAAAGTTTGATGATTCTTTCACAACGGGCAAGAATAACCTCCGGCATGTCGTACGGTTTGCTGATAAAATCCACGGCTCCCTGCCTGATGCTTTTAACCTCCGCATCCTTTTCAGAAGTCATTACAATAACAGGGATCGCTTTGACAGCAGGATCACTGCTGATTTTTTCCAGCAGTTCGTAACCGCTCATCACCGGCATCATCAGATCGAGCAGGATCAGAGAATAATTTACACAGTCAGCATGCAGTTTCTCCCATGCCTCTTTGCCGTCGGCAGCATAATCAACATCGTAGTCCCGTCCCAGAATGGCACCGAGGATCTCACGGTTGATCTGTTCATCCTCCACAACAAGAACTCTTCTGTTTATGTTTTTGACATTGCTCGATGATAACAACATTTCCATAAACAAATCCTATCCTCTCAAAGCCTTCCAAATTATATCCGGCATAATATTAATATCCTGAGACCTGAAATATGTCAGTTCATACTCCTCTGATGTTCATTTTCTTTGCATCATCTGTCACGGCTTATCCAGTATACATACACAGACACGCCCGCCGTTCAATGACAGGCGCAGACAGATGTTCATAACCGGCTTTTGTTACAAGTATTCACCGAACAAGATCACCCGGTCTGCACAGTAAACAGTTCGGAGTTTCAGACCGTAACATCCCCCGGTTCTGACAGTTCTCTGAGTACTCCACCCGTGAAGAAAACTCGACCTGACGGTCCTTACAAGCAGGAAACGGGTAAAAAAATCACGGCACAACACTGTCCGTGATCCGTATATATATTTTCCGTTCATGACAGTTCAGCCACCGGCGGGAACCGGTTATTTTTCCGGTTCTGCAGCCGCCTGGGCCTCAGGGTGGATTTTCTTGAAGTATTTATCAAGAATACGATCCAGGGTACCGTCCTCAATCATCTGATCGAGCGCCTCCTCAATCTTCCTCTGGATATACTGAGGAAGTTTGGCTGAATACGCCATATAGCGGTCGGTGGTGTCGTTAAGGGTGAAATCGGTCACCACCTGAACGTCATCCGAACTGCCGAGCAGTCTTGAAAAATAGGCAGCCTCCCAGTCACTCGCAATTATGGCATCGATCTGACCGGAAACCAGCTTTTTGAACAGATCCAGGCCGTCCTCGGAATATTCCTTGTTGATCAGCGGATCATCATCCAGCCGGTCATCATATGATAAACTCCTGATAAGACCTACCGAATAAGAATACAGATCCTGGTAGCGTTTGGTTTTCAGCTGTTTCTTGCTGCTGTGATATACATTCTCCGGCAGTTTTTCTATATACGGCCAGCTCGGTACCTTGAGTGCCTTCTTTTCACTCAATGACTTGGTCACTCCGGCAAGAATATCGATATTGTTGTTCTCCAGTTCCACCAGGGCACGTGAATACTCAAGTCTCTTGTATTCGAATTTAAGGTTGGTTCTGCGCTGAATCTCCCTGAATATATCTATATCGATACCGACAAGGAGCTCCATTTCAAGATCGCTGTTGTACTCGTAATATTTCCACGGCGGCTCAATGAGAGAACCCACCACAACAAAATCCTTTGCACTGGCGGCAAAAGACACCAGGGCCGCAAGGGAACCAGCCAAAAATTTTTTGAAAATACTCTTGTTCATATCTCTGTATTTAATTTTAATTGTTGTAATAAGTATCAGTTTTTAGCAAGCTGTCCGCAGCTCACGCAGCAGAGTTGTCATCCCGGTAACGAGATAAAAAATTAACAAATTGCTCGCAATACATTATAATTTAGCCATATATTCAATAGGTATAATTTTTTCTCATTTTTGTTATGCGCATAAAAGAACTGCTTTATGTTTTGGTTCCGGTACTGATGCTATGCCTGCAGTCCTGCAATCTGGACAATGTTTCACGCTCCCAGAACGGACTTATTTTCTGTGTCAATGCCAATGTTTCACTGCTTGATCCGCAGTCAAGCGAAGTTAATGTAACCTCCGCCACCATAGCAAAAAATGTATTCAACCGGCTGATTGCCTACAACAGCGAAAAGAACCAGTTCGTCTCGGAAATCGCCACCTCCTGGCATATCAGTGAAAACCGGAAGACCTACACTTTCAAACTGAACCCGCGCGTTACCTTCCATACCACCAAATGGTTCACCCCGACACGTAATCTCAATGCGGATGACGTGATTTTCTCATTTCAGCGTCTGATGAACTACAGCAGAAATCAGCCCAAATCAGTCAAACACCCCGCCCGCAGTGATTCCGATGAAGAACTTGAAACAGAGGAGCAGGCTCTTATCGAGGAAATCGACAACGTCAACTATAAATATCTGCTGCAGCTGCGCAAAGTGGTCAAAAAAATCAAGAAAATCGACAATAACACCGTAAGTTTCACCCTGACGAACAATTCTGCCAATTTTCTCTCCCTGCTGGCATCCCCGAACTCGGTTATTCTATCCAAGGAATATTTTGATTCTCTTGCGAGCGATCCGCTGCGGGAGGAGATCTTCGCCAACAATATCATCGGAACCGGTCCGTTCCAGCTGGTCTCCCACAAGTACAACGACTATATTAAACTGAGACGGAATCCGAACTACTGGCAGGATCCGACCAAACCGTACCTGGACCGGCTGGTAATCGACATCACTCCGAACCAGGCCAAGCGCATGAACAAAATCCTTACCGATGAATGCCAGATCGCCAGCCAGCCGAGTAAAACCGCCATGGATCTGCACCAGAAGATCCAGGATAACTTCGACTACATTGAATCTCAGAACACTGAATCAACCGTTTTCTATCTGAACACCGCCAGAAATCCGCTGAAAAACATCGAACTGCGCAGGGCACTTGCCTTCGCCTTCAACAAGGATCTGTACCGCCGTGTTATATACGGAGACACCGGAGAGCCGGCCAATGATCTGTTTCCGTTCTCGGTAAAATACCAGCTCAACAGCAGTTTTGTCTTCAGCTACAACGTTGCCAACGCCCAGAACTTCATTGAACGCTACAAACGTGCCCACAACGTGACCACGGTACCGACGCTGACAATCTGGATCGAACAGAGCAATTCCAAACTCGGCTACAACTCCGCCCGTATCGGCCAGCTGATCAAGCGTGATTTGAAAAAAATCGGCATCCAGTGCAACATCATCGAGATGTCCGAAAAATCCATCAAGAATCTGCTGCCGTACCAGGGTTATGACATCATTGTGGCCCAGCAGCCGTTTTCAAGACTGCTGCCTCTGTACCGTCTGTACCATAATTTTGCCTGCAACAGCAGAAACAAGCCGGCACGCAGCAACTATTCCTCATACTGCAGTCAGGAACTGAGCGAAGCCATCAGTAACATTCAGTACGCGCCTCTGGAACTGGATCTTTCCGAGGAATACAACCGGATCCAGGAACTGCTGCTGCTCAGCGTGCCGTTCATTCCGATTGCCTACAACTCCGATACCTTCATTTACAACAAGGATATCACCACCCTCAAAAGTCTGCTGGTAAACGGTTTTGACTTTTCAGAAACGAAATTCAGGGAGGTTGAGTAATGCTGTCCATACTGCTGCGCAAAACCACACTGTTCATCAGCTCCATCATCGTGCTGCTGGGTCTGACCTTCTGGTTCCATGTAAGAGTGCGTAATCTCGGTGACAGCGAACTGCTGTATGAACTGTTTGATTATCTGCAGAGAATTTTCACCCTTGATTTCGGAATTTCAAACGAATCCGGCCAGCTGGTGCTGGAGATGTTTGTCCCGGCATTCATAGCATCGATGGAACTGGTGGTGATCAGTATTCTGATTTCAGCGGCGATCGGGATTTTTCTCGGCGCCTATTCCGCACTGCACAAGGATACCATCATTGATTCGATCCTTACCAACACCAGTATTTTTCTTTCAGCGATCCCGGTTTTCTGGCTTGCTCAGATCCTTATTTCGGTAATCTCGGTATACTTCGATATCATTCCGTCGCAGCACCGGATAAGTCCGCTCTACGACGTCCCTAACGTAACCGGAATGATCCTGGTGGATACACTGCTGATAAGCGGAAAAGACGGTTTTTCATCCTTCTTCAACGCTCTGGTCCACTTCCCTCTTCCGGTACTGGCTCTTTCGATCCTTCCTATAACCGAGGTTATCAGAATCACCAGAAATTCACTCTACGGGGTAATGAGAAGCAACTACATCAAGCTTGCATTCAGCCGCGGATATTCACCGTTCTATGTAATCACCAGACACGCCATCCGCAACGCTCTTCCGCAGATGTTCCAGCAGAGCAACACCATTATTTTCCTTACCTTCACCTCGGTAATCGTGGTGGAGAACGCTTTCAACTGGCCCGGCATCGGTACCATGATTGTTGAGGCGATTAAAAACAGAGACTACAATATCGTGAACATATACCTGGTTTTCATCGGCGGTCTGTTCATTCTTCTGAACACCGCCATCGAGGCCATGGCTGAAATCTCCCAGCTTTTCAAGGTAGGAGGGGTAAAATTCCATGGCTAAAACAGAATTTCTCGATCTGAGATCGAAATACCTCAAGGTAAAATGGTGGCGTATTTTCAAGAACAGCTGGCTGCCCTGGTACGCCTTTATACTGCTGGTGGTGACAGTAACGCTGATCACCGTTTCCATCTGCTGTTTCAATCTCAATCCGTATGACCAGCAGTCCGGTGAGTTTTTTAAGAAACCGAATTTCACCTTCAGTTTCCGTGACGGGATCGGTGAACTGATTCTAGGTACCGACGACTTGGGCCGTGACGTGTACGCCCGACTCATGTACGGTTGCAAAAATACCTTTCTGTGCGCCTTTGCCGCAGCCACCATGTCAGCTTCCATCGGCTATCTGATCGGGTGTATCGCCGCACTGTACAACAATACCGTCACCAGGTTCATCAAATCATTTATCAGAACACTGCACTCCTATACCCCGATTATTCTGGTGTTCGCCATAGTTACCGTGCTGGGACCGAGTATCAAGAACACCATGTGGGCCATCACAGTCTCACTGGTGCCGCGCTTTACCAACATATGTTTCAACCTCATTACCGAAGAGACCAGAAAGGAATACATCACCGCGGTAACCCTCGACGGTGCCGGCCCGCTGACACTTTTTAAAATGTCGGTCTACCCGAATATCAGAGATGTGCTGATTTCCCAGTACACCAAAGGTCTGACCATGGCAATTCTCGATGTTACCTCGCTGGGATTTCTAGGACTGTGCGTTAAAGATCCAGAACCGGAGCTTGGCACTATGATTGCCGAAAACATGGATCTGGTATATACCGGAAACTACTGGCTGATAGCCCTGCCCGGACTGATGATCGTGCTCTTTGTCATCTTGATCAATATCATCGGTGACGGGATCAGAACCGCAATGCATAAGGAGAGCACCTGATGGCACTTCTTGATATCAGAAACCTGAACATCGACATCCGCACTCCGGCCGGAGATCTGCATGTGGTTGACAATGTGGATCTTACCGTCAATGAAGGTGAAATCATCGCCCTGGTTGGAGCTTCAGGTTCCGGTAAAAGTCTGATGCTTCAGGCTATAACATATCTGCGCAAGGAAAATATCATTTTCCGCGCCGACCGTTTTAAAATTTATAATGAAGATCTGCTGCAGATGCCGTCCCGCCGCAGACGCAGGGTAATCGGTAAAAATTTCTATCTCATCATGCAGGATCCGCGTACCTGTCTGGATCCGACCATGAAAATAAAAGAACAGCTTTACGAGGTAATGCCGAAGGAAAAATGGTACCGCATTGACCGTAAAATCCGTAATTTTATTACCAATAAAAGACGCACGGATGCCATTGCCACCCTTCACCGCACCGGTATTAAGGAACACAGAAGGATCCTGAACTCCTACCCGAACGAGCTGTCAGATGTGGAATGCCAGAAGGTTATGATTTCCATGGCAATCAGCGCCCGCCCGAAACTGATCATTGCCGACGAGCCGATCAGCAACCTGGGAATTTCATCCCGCCTGCAGATCCTCAAACTGCTGGATAAATACAACAAGAACGAACATACCTCGATTCTGATTATCTGCAACGATCTGGCATCCATCGCCAATTTCGCCGACTATTTTGCTATTTTCTACGGCGGCAAGATTGTGGAATTCGGTTCCAGATCCCACATTCTCAACCATCCGATCCATCCGTATACCGCATCACTGGTCAAAGCCATGATGATCATGGAGGATCCGGCAAAGGAATTCAATGAAAAGGAATACCGGCTCGCCCGCGTTCCCGATTTCGCGCAGATGCCGGTAGGATGCCCGTACGGTCCGTCATGCAAGTACGCTAACCGCAAATGCAACAAGGCACCTAAACTGACCATTACCAAAACCTTCAGATATTTCTGTCATAATCCGCTGGGCAAGGAGGCTCTGTTCGAAGATGATCAAGACTAACGAACACAGTGACAATCTGCTTGAACTGAGAAATGTCTCCCTGCGGGAGTGCAGACCTTTTCCTCTCTGTTTTTTCCGCAAAAAAAATATTCTTGAATCGCTGTCCTTCAAACTGAAGGAGAATGAATCCCTGGGTATTATGGGAGATGAAAATTCCGGAAAGGATATTCTGATCAGTCTGCTGGCAGGCATGTTCAATCCCACCTCCGGCGAGATGTTCTTTATGGACACACTGATCAACAATGATACAGAAACCCGTAAATCAAATATGCGCATGCTGTTTATCAATACCGCCAACGCACTTAATCCGCGCATGAAGGTTAAAGATCTTCTGCAGATCCCGCTTATGCTGAATTCCGACCTGACAGAGGACGAACGAAACGAAAGAGTCTGGGAAATTCTTAAACTGGTGGATCTTACCCAGGATATCGCCTTCAAATATCCCAATACGCTCTCTATCGGTCAGCGCAAACGCGTGGCCCTCGCCCGTGCCCTGATCCTCAATCCGAGAATTCTGCTGGCAAACAAAACCATGTCATCCTTCGATCCTCTGATGCGAACCTACATCTGCAGTCTGTTTGCCAAACTGAAAAAGGAGCGGCAGATCTCCACCATAATCTCCACCTCTGATCTCGATATTCTCTCCCGCACCTGCGACAAACTGCTGATTATGAACAACGGCAGAATGGTTGAGTTCGGCAATACAGAGGAAATCATCAACAGCAGCAATGATATAACCAGAAAACTGATTGCCAACTATCATAACGAATACCGGTTCAAACCGAGACGGTAACAATACTCTGAGAAAGGCAAGCTCCCTCTGCCTGCAGGGTTCCAATCCGGATCCAGGGTACCGCAATCTGCCCCGATTGCGGTACCAGATAGTCACTTGAAGCAATCGGAATTTCTCCCGAAGCGCATAAAAAAGTCCTCTAAATTATCCGCAAAAAGTTCGGTGAAAAGCCTCGTAAATAGTTGAAAATACAGGGTTTATTGACTTGCCATACCGCTGGATTTTGCAATCCTGGGAGGAGAACAGCCATCTCCATCCTCCCGAAAAACTGAAGCGCCATGCCCGGCATTTTCGGACATGACGCTTTCGCTACTCCCTTTTTACTGTATCAGTGTTTCATTGATTGCTAGGACTGACTGTCACTCCTGCTTTTTCCGGCCGTAAACCGTAAGATGCATGCTCTGGTTCAGGGCATCCAGATCCAGCTTGCAAGGACTCTTCAGGTTCAGCGTCCAATGCTTGTCAGGATCCTCCTTCAGGGTTTCCCGGTAGAAGGTGGAGGTAGCAATATTGAACGGGGACAGCATGTAACCGCTGACAACTTCAGCATAGTTAACATACGGAGCATTAAAGCCGGACTTGTAATCCCAGTTGGCATAAAGAGGCTTGATAAGCGATTTGGTGCCGGCCTGAGATTCCGCCAGAATCTGGAATACCAGATTGGCGTCAAACACCGCCTGTTTTCTCTGGGTATTGTGTTCCGTGATTTCCTCGTCCTCCGGGGAGGCGGCAAGCTCGCAGAAATCCTTCATTCCTTCCGGAAGATAGGTTATCCCGGAAATGTCATAGGTTACGGCATCCACGATAAGCTCGGAGCTCCCGAGAACAGTTTCCAGGTCTTCCGGATCCCGATAATCCGCGAAGGAGCAGGTAACGTTTCTTCCGGTGTCATCGGTGAATTCGCAGGGATTGCTAAAAATCCTATCAAGATTATTCTAGAATGTATTTACAAATTAATTTATTTGTTGGCACATCTAGCCCATATATTGTTTTTTGATCGGAAGATATATAATGTCTAACTTTCAATTGAGAAATATAATCCTTAAGCCGATAATCATTCCCCAAATCGAGAAAATCATCCATTTCTTCATCCCAAAGAATGAATAATTCCTCAAAACCATCCAAATTACATTTCTCTGTTGGTTCAGAAACATATTTGAAGTTACGTAATATTCTGCCACATGAAACGGCCTGTACTTCATAAATGCGTTTACATTCAGTACAGTACCAATATTCAACAGGTTCAGAACGGTTTTGAAACGAATTTCTACACTCAGCTAATTCATCCCAGCCTGTATAAAAATCCCATAAAGGAATATCAGGATTGTATGATAATGCCTTGTCAACCTCCGATTTTAAAAACACGTTCAGCCTATGTGGCGATGGACCATCCGTGTTAGTCATGTCAGCCCCACAATGGCATCCTAATCTAGCCATAATATGCTCCTATTTCATTACAATTTTACTTTTGTCATCAAACCAAACTTCCACTTCACCGGTGAAAGATATTTTTCGTTTTGCCTCTTGATAGCCCGCGTTCAAGTAGTTGATAACCTCCTTGGAATTCTTATCCCTGTTAGGTAAATATATGGCTACGGTACCGTTTTTTCCAACTTAATCGAAGGCTTCAATTATATTTTTAGCTAGTTGACTGGACTTTGTAGTGGTTGTCTTTTTGACTTCAATATCTTTCACAAAATCTTTATCGTCACTTGTTTTTATTGTTAGATCAAAGTTTTTTTATCGATTTCATCGTGTCTCTGACGAAAAACCACTTCGTATCCCAAATCAATATAGCGTTCAGCAACAAATATAGTGCCTTTGTCTGTTACTTTTCTTCCACCAGAATCTTTATAATTAGTCTGGATTGTAGTATAACCACCTTTACCTCTTCCCATCGTTGTTGGCCTCCCATTTCATTTCTCGATAAGAAGGAAAGACTTTTATTGGTATAGAAAACCGTTTTTTCCATGCTTCCGGAAATTTTCCATACACAATTAACCCTATAGGGTGCTTCTGTCTTAATTTCATGTAAGCCGTTTAGCAGCATTCTTTTTAGGACATAACTATCAAGACAGCCTTGAGTTGTTATTGCAAGCCAACTATTTTCAGGAAGGCCATCTAAAACCCAAGGAAAACTGTCAGAATCTCCATACCCGACATTAGGAACTACAACAGAAAAGTTATATCATGAGGCTTTTTCGGGACTCCGGAAACCACTTTTTTACATGACAAAATGCATTAAAACCACCGTAGGATCCACGCACAGATCCATAGAGCTACGTTCTCTTATCAGGTGACAAAAATGTTATTTTTTTGCAAACAGATGCAAAATAGATAGGTTTTGGATCGATTCTCGCTGTCTGTTCAAAAAAATATTTTTCATGCATTATGTGATGCGTATCAACATAAATTTTTAAAGAACTAACGCCCGTCCTGGGGCTGTTTTTACTATAATCATAAGTACAGTTTAGGTCATTATGGAGCGTTTACAAATTTTTTATGTCTGCAAGGGAGAAAACCTTTAGTTAATTTTTTCGATAAGAATTCGATTTTCTGATGGAAGTACTGTTATTTTTTCTTTTATCGGTAAATTGTTTTCTGTGTGGAAACAAATAACAGTATTAAGATCGTCACTTTGCCATTCAATCTTAAAATCGTTTCTGTGTTTATAGCATTCGTACAGAAAATTAATGTTTTCCTCATTTAAAGAATTAAGATAATCACCAGACATAAGAATATCGCAAAAAATAAAAAAGCTATTCCTATGGAACTTGTAGTCGTCCCAGGAAGCCTTCTGATTTTCAAGATCTTGTATGCATATACAATCAGGATCTAATTGGAAAAGACTTTTTGACATCCATAGACGGTTAAGAAGTAGTTTTACATTTTCATGGAACCGGTTTTGCCATCTTATTACGTCATCAGCTAGTCTCATTCCATGTACCATTCCAATACAAGGCCAAAGAGGAGCATTGCACCCTAATATGTAAGCATTACCATCCGTAGCTTTTTGAATGGTTTCCAAACCCAATCTTATGTTTTCGATTCCTGTAATATTTTTGTGATATTTTGCACCACGTATTGCACCCCAGTACATACTGTCAAGTTTGAATGCCGTAATGCCAAGTTCCTTATAAAAATATCTGAATACATGGCTGATGTAATTTCTTGTTTCCTGTTTTGAAAAATCGAGGGAATACCATGGCAGATCTCTCCAACCTTCATAGGTGATTTTATCTGGTCTAAGAATATCACCGTTTTTATCTTTTGCTAAAAATTCTGGATGTTCTTTAAATAGTGACGATTCACCTGAGCAAATAAACGGTGCCACCCATATTGCCGTTTTTTTTCCTGCTTCATGAATTTTTTTAATAACATTAGGAAGACCGCAAGGAAATTTATCGGAAAATCTTAACCAGTCTCCCATATGAGTCTGATAGCCGTCGTCAATTAGTACATAATCAAAGCCGGGCATGAGCTTTAATCTTTCAAGATTTTCTGCAATATCTTTTTCTGAAACTTTTTCATAGCAGCAGTACCAGGAGCACCACCCGGTCAGACTAGTATCCGCTTTAAGCATAGGAAACTTTTTATTAATAATATTTCCAAACTGTTTTCTGCATTCAAAAAGACTTTCTGCATCTACTACAAGCAATTGTTCAGGAAATTTTTCTGCAGAAACATTTTCTGTGTCCGCAAAGATTTCTATTTTTCCATCAGGATATATACGGAAACATCCCTGGTATTTTTGACTTCCTATAAATCCTATTAGTATCCAGTTATTTTCAATTTTAAATGCTAAGTAATTATACAATGTGCAAAAACCGTGGTCATTTGTTATTGAATAGGGAGGTTTATTATCAGGGCATCTTGCAATGCATTGAGGATTAGCGAAGGTCCCTATATAAGAACTAAGCATCTGAAAACCCTCAGCAACAAATTGGGTGGAACTATTAGTTTCTAGATATCCATTGTATATAGGAAATTCGTTGCCTTCATTGACAGGATCTGTAAAGGAAAATATATTCTCAGATAGTTGATATCCGATTTTATTATTTTTAAAAAAATTCTCAAGATGGTTAATTATTACAGATACCATAATATTCCTTTAATGTTTACTAGTGAATGTTTGCCATAGATTGTAGTAATTACAGTGGTTCTGTTGTAACCATGTATTGATCACAACTTTGCTTCAATACCGTTTCCGGTAATCCGAACGGGCCTGAACACCAGACCGCTACCAATTATTTTCTGCAAGACAGAAAACTCA
>ONPL01000027.1 GCA_900319705.1 uncultured Pseudomonadota bacterium
TAGTTGAAAATTTATCAACCCGAAGGGAAACGAGACGAACCCGACGTTCAAGGAAATTACGATATAGAAAAGCAAGATTTTCGAATCGGAAACGTACGGGAAAATGGCTGCCTCCGTCAATGAAGTCAAAACTGGAATGCCATTTAACACTCGTAGCAAAACTGCACAGGTTTTTGCCGATAGGAAAGATTGTTGTTGAGGTTGCGAATTTCGATATCAACCGGTTTGTCAGTAGACGATAATCCCGCTGATCGGCTTATGGGAAAAACAGCCGAGTTTAGTATGTTGGAAATCTATCAGAAATGCATGGAATATAGTTTGACGCAAGACAAATTCCTGATTCATTTTGGTAAAAAAGTAATCCAAACGAGGAAGTGTGTCAGATAGCTATTTTCAATAGCAAAAATAGTGACTCCATTGTTTCTAGATTTTCATGAACAAACATCTGTTAATTGTTATAATAACTAAAAAATCAGGAAAAACAGGAACTAAGATGTTGGTAATACTGCGATCAAATAACTACAAGATGGCAAAATGTTATGCTGATGAACTGAAGACAGTTCTAAGTAATGTACTGCTGGAGGCAGAGAATTCCGACGAGTCCGATGAAATTTTGTACAAAGTTTCAATTCAGGAGCAGGATAGAGAGAAAGCTCAGATAATTATTGAAAGAGTTACAAAGGAACTTTCAAAGGAATTTAAAATAGTAGATAGAACCGGAGAAAGCGAATGGGATCGAAATACAGTTGAAAATTCGAGTACAGGGGGGGAAGGTTTTAAACATTGGATTGGTAATGTTTTTTCAGAAAGTGGAACTTTTACCATTTTGGTATCTGCAGTTTGCATAGTTCTGTTTCTAGCGCAACTGTTGGGATTCGGTTCATTCCTGCTTCCTCTGATGATGCATGATTTTTCATTTGCCGATCCTTCTAGTTGGTATAAGTTAGTTACACCAGCATTGTTACATGGAGGATTTATGCATATTGCTTTTAATCTGGCAATGTGGATTTATCTTGGTGGCAGGATTGAAAAGAATCTTTCTCTTCTTCATCTTGTATTATTATTTATGCTCGGGACGGTTATTCCGAATTATCTTCAATATGCTCTATACGGACCAAATTTTGTAGGATTGTCCGGAGTTGTATTTGCTCTTGTTGGTTATGCATGGATGGTATCGCTGAGTCAACGAAGAATTTACGGTGCATTAGGACTTCCGAGCGGTTTTATGGGTTTTTCAATTGTATGGATTATGTTTGGATTGTTGTTTCCAAACTTCTTTAATATGGCGAACGGGGCTCATATAGGCGGTATTGCAATCGGACTGCTATTCGGACTGTATGAATTGCTGTTTATAAAGACAAAAGGCAGACGGGTATAATGACTCCAGCAATTAGGTTATTGAAATCAAAGAAGATTAACTTTAATTTATACACATATGAATGCAATGTTCTGCATGATTTCGGACATCACTGCGCAGAAGAACTGAAACGCAACATGAGCGAAGTATATAAAACTTTGCTTATTCACCATGATAAAACTTATTTTACTGTGGTGATTCCTGTAAATTGTACTCTAAACTTAAAGCATGCCGCCAAGCTGCTGAAAGTGAAGAATGTGGAAATGGTTGATCCGAAAGACGCGGAAAGAATTACAGGATATATAGTCGGTGGTATAAGTCCGCTAGGACAAAAGAAACTTGTCAAAACCCTGATTGATGCAGAAGCGGTTAAGCATGATGAAATTCTTGTGAGCGGAGGAAAGAGAGGTCTCTCTATAGGATTGAAACCTCAGGAACTGATCGGTCTGCTGAATGCAACTGTCGGCGAGATAACTGATTTACAGGAATAATTGGAAAATTATTCCCAAATTGCGTTGGTAAAGAGGATATCCCTCAAAACCTTGCGTCCTTCTTCCTTCTGAAGGAATTCCTCAATCTGGTTTTTGCATTCTCGCCGGATTTCTTCAAACCCAGTTGCAGAAAAGTCAGCCTGGGTTTTTCTGTTCAGAGTTGTAATGATTACGTCTCTAATCATCGGTGCATGGTATTCCAAAACAGCAACATCCCCCGGAGAATCAGTCATAAGCTGAACTTTTACACGGATAAAACCAACTTTTCTTCCAGGAGCTGCATAGTTTGTAACAATTTCAGGTGATAGATCGAAGTAACTGATATTGCTTATAGGTGGTTTCTCCTCCTCGCTACTTTCTCCATGTCCTGCATAGGATGCAAGAGGAAAAGCAACAAAACATAAAAGCATCAGATTTTTGATTATATTCATATGATATCCTTTTTGGGTTTTCCGTTAGCACAAGGATTCCAAATTCTGTATTATTTTACCATGAAGTTCTTCTGATGTTAGTGATACAACCAGACTTATTATTTCCTCGAGTGCATCCAAATCGAATTTCAGAAGGCCATCGACATTGATTTCCTTTGCCATGTTATGATTTTCCAAATATGAAACTAGTCCTTTGATAATTTCAAGATCTCTGAATTCCGGAGCCTTAGGAATTAGCATCGAACTGTCCATGTGTTCCAAAATCTTACTCCACGTCTTTTCAAGATTGTCGTAATTTATAATGCTTTCAGAGGAGATGATCGTGAAGAACACTGCATATCTGATTAGTGTTTCCTTGGAAATGTCGGCTATAATCTTGGCTGTTTTCATGTTTTTCTGTTTTATCCGATAACATCCATTGATTTCGTCAATTAATTCCATTGAAATCATTGTACGCAGTCCTTTATTGATGTAGGTATCTAGATCCTGCTTATGTACCGGAATGAACAGTTCGTTTTGGAGAATTCCGAACAGCATACTTACACAGCGTATGATTTCTGTCTTTGCGATCTTGTCGGAATAGTAAATCATCCTAAGAGCCAATGATGGTATTATGAAAAGTTGAATAATATTATTTCTGTAATAGGTGAGCTGAATGTACTGTTTTCTAAGAAGTGATACTGTTTCTACACCGTACATGGAAATAATGTCAAATTTGTGTAAATCTATTGCATCAGACAATAGATCATCAGCGGTGCTGTGGGCAAATTTGGTATGTTCACTCAGAGATATCTCTTTGAGCAGATTGTTAAGTATATCAATACACGTCCGCAGAAGATTAACCGGTATGGAATATTTATCACACGAAAGAATAATCAGAGCTGACAGGGTGAGTCCGTTGACAGCTGCTGCTTGACTAAGATTAAACATTATCTGATGTGCAAGATCGCTGACACAACTGTACAGCCATTTAGGTTTGAAGTTACCTGATGGATCTATTGAATCGTGCCAGTCTTTCTGATAATTGTTTAAAAATTTGTAGATGGAGATTGGTTCTCCGAAGTTGACGTAACCATGTCCGTAATTTCTTAATTTTTTAAAAATGCCGAAAATCTGCCAAATGTTTTCGGTTTCTTTTTTGATCCCGAGTAGTTCTTTTGTATAGGAATGAACTTCCATGATATGTTCATAGGATAAGTAGACAGGAACTATTGAAACAGGTCTCGAAGTTCCTCTGAGCATGGTTTGAACCATCATGGACAGCATACCCGTCTTTGGATTGAGCAACCTTCCTGTTCGGGAACGTTTCCCTTCTATAAAGAACTCCAGTGAGAAACCGTGTGAGCACAGATAGGATACATATTCTCTGAAAATGCAGGTATAGAGTTTGTCTCCATTGAAGCTTCTTCTCAGAAAGAAAGCTCCGCATCGCCTGATAAACATACCGAATGGCCAGAAATTAAGATTTATTCCGGATGCCACGTGTGGAGGTGTGAGACCTGCATTATATATTACATATGCAAGCAGAAGGTAGTCCATGTGACTTCTATGGGTCGGTATGTAAATGATTTCGTGACCGTTCTGAACTAAAGATCTTACAGTTTCGTCCCCGGTAACATTGATTCCTTTGTACAGATGATTCCAGAAATATCGTGCAATACCGTTGGCAAAATGTATAACTCCGAACGAAAGGTTGGCGATCATCTCGTCTATTATTTTTCTTGCCTTACGGGTGATATGTCGTTCTGACTGACCGCTTGCCTCAGTTTCAGCGAGTATTGCATTTTTGACATTGATCTGCCTCAGCAGTTCCTCGATCAACTGCCTCCTTTCAGGAAGATTGGGTCCTTTGGATATTTTTTCGCAACGGAAGAAGTACATGCGGGTCAGTCGTTCAAACAGAAGAGCATGATCGTCTGTCTTCCCTTTTATAACGCTACGGTGGCCAAGCAGACCATTGAGTGTTAACAGAGAAGATAGGAGGAAAGTATGATCCCTTCCGTGCATAATCATGTGGTATATATTCTTAAGCGTACTAGATATCGTTAGGTTGCTAGGCTGCTGATTGGATTTTCGTAAGCCGGGGTTTCTGTTCCAAAAACTGGGAACAATTATTATTTGAAAATCACAGTTAGGATGCTCGTTGTGAAAATCAATCCACTGTTTAAAAATCTGATAGCTTTTTAATCTTTTCTTAGCATGTGTAGAAAAAAGAAAAGGAGACTTATATAGAAATATGTATCTAGTTATCGGTGTATTATTGAGAATCAACGGTTTAAACGGTGACGGGAGGGCAATTTTCTTGGAAAGAAAATGCAGTGCAAGAAAATCGATGATTGAATCTGTTTTAAATATATACAAGATCGGTTTTCCTGGATCTACATTAAGTTCAACTGTCGGATCAGAAGGAATGCTACTGGATTTTACCAGTATTTTTACCGGTAGGTAGAATAACATTTTGTACAACCACGTCAGCATAATAAAAATCCTCTCAGTCGGATCATTATATGCTATTATGCGGTTTAAAAAAACGTTGGAAACATTGATCTGAGAGATTGGTTTAATTCTTGAGTCAGAGCATATATTCAGTATTTATTTTGTTTTCTGAATGTAGAGTTGATTATTGTCAGGCAAGAGAATTGATTTGGATTGGAGTAAATAGAGAATGAATGTGGTTCTTTTTCAACCTGAAATTCCTGCGAATACAGGCAATATTATCCGCCTTTGTGCAAATACCGGTTCACAGCTTCATCTTATAAGGCCGCTGGGATTTGTTCTAGATGATAAAAGACTGCTTCGTGCAGGTTTGGATTATCATGAGTTTGTGAACATCAAACTGTATAATTCCATAGAGGAATGTCTCGAAGCAATGCCTGATGGTGCCATGGTATATGCGGCAACATCAAAAGGAACGCATATGCCGAATCAGGCGGAATTCAAACCTGATGACGTGATCATATTCGGCCGTGAAACATCAGGATTGCCGGATTCATTCACAGATTCACTGCCTGACGAACAGAAACTGAGGATCCCTATGGTTCCTAACAGCAGATGTTATAACCTGTGTAATTCAGTTGCGATCATGGTATATGAAGCATGGAGACAGCAGAATTTTTGCGGATGCCGGTAAGCATTACTGTCTACTGAGTATCAGTACGCTGTGCCCCAGTCCTAGAGCATCGATTTCCTTGTCTACTTTGAAGCCGGATTTGACACATACTTCGATTAAATCGTCAGAGTGGTAGAAACGGCTGTAGCCGTTGGCAAGTGCTGTAAAGTATAATGATGTCGCGTCGATGACAAGTGATGCGATATCATTTTTCTGCTTGTCTCCAAAAAATTCAGTGATGACCACAGTACTTTCCGGAGTCATCGTAGCGTGTATCTTTTTCAGGATCTGTTCGATCTGCTCAATACTGAAACAATCTAGAAACTGACTCATCCACCATAAATCAACGCTGTTATTCTCTGGAAGTTTTTGGGATGAATCGAGGATGTTGATAGGATGAAAATTGATTCTACCTGCTTTGTTTCCTATATTCTGCATAGCCTGTTCACACTGTTCAGGCAAATCAGCAATTGTTACTGATACATCAGGATCGAAGCTGGTGGCTGCCAGCGCAAATTTCCCCGTATTTCCTCCGATGTCACAGATATGTCTGTATTTTCTTTCTTTAAATAGAAGTTCCAGAATTTGATCAAAAACTAGATTGGAGTAGTAGTGATCGAAATTGAACCAGCTCTTTTTGGCTGCTGAAGGAAGAGTTTTCAGATATGGATATATGGTGTCAACACTGTCGGTGAAAACCTTCAGTCCTTCAGGTTTTCCTGTCTGCAGGGATTCGGTAAGATGGAACAGACTGTTGTAGCAAGTGTAATGGGAAAAGTCCATGTTCACATTTGTCATGGTGTCGGTTGCCAGGTAATATCCGATTTTGGAAAGACATAACTGTTGGTTACTGTTCATTATCAGAATATCTGATGAAAGCGCGAGATCCACAAGAACAGATACTGAGTAGTAAGGAAGACCGCATTTCTGAACAAGTTGCTCTTTTGTTAAGTACTCCCCATTATTGAGTTCTGCCAGAGTTTTTAATATTCCTAACTTTTTCATTGCAACTACCGCCTGGAATATGAATGGAGCCGTTGCTATAAACTGAGCCATCCGGAGTGCTTCAGATGCTTTGATATCATTATAGTTTTTCATGGTCATAAATCTAAATGCTCCTTTGCGATTTTAATCGGTTGCGGTAGAAATATTCGGCAATAAACATCAGTGCGATCAGCAAATAAGAAAGGAATCCGGTATAAAATGCCCAAATTTTGTCAGAACACCAAAATGCTGTTATTGTGGCTAGACTACCGTTTACAATAAAAAATATGCACCAGCATAAAGTAATGTGACGGCAGTAGTTTTTAAAAAAAAGATCCTGTTGTTCTATTGGGGTTCTGATGGCTGCAATCCTTTCCACCAGGGATTTTTCTCCCCACATCAGCGTGCTGCCGAATATAAAAAGACAGAACATGTTTACAGCTATCGGATAAAGTTTCATGTATATAAAATCTTGCTTGATTATAAATAGGGCACATAAGCATATTCCTACGGCAAACATACACACGTTTGCTTTAAATTTCTGTCTGCCTCCGGTAAATGTTCTCAGTGTGAGAATCAACAGCAGTGTAATTACGCTGATCATTGGAAGATTATGCTGTAAACTGTAGTAGATGATAAACGGATATACCACCATAATAATGGAACTGATGATATTCAGAAATAATCGTATATATTTCATGTTATGTCAGATTCTTCGTATTATAAGTGAGGTGTTTACTCCACCGAATGCAAAATTATTGCTCATTATTGTTGTTGTTTTCAGGCTTAAACCATTACCGTTAATCAGGTTAAGATCGGCAAATTCTTTATCCGGTGTTGAAAAATTCAGATTAGGTGCAAACCATTCGTGTTCCTGCATAAGTAGTGATATTCCTATTTCCATGGCTCCGCAGGCACCTAAAGTATGGCCCATGTAACTTTTGAGTGATGAAACCGGTGTTCTATTTCCGAATATCCTATAGGTTGCACATCCCTCTGCAGCATCACCGCTAAATGTTCCGGTTCCGTGAGCGTTTATATAGTCAATGTCATATGGTGAAAGAGATGCATTCTTCAAAGCTTGTCTCATGCATTCTTCCATATGCACTGACGACGGATTGGTGACATGTGTAGCATCACAGTTGGTGGCAAATCCTATTATTTCCCCGTATATTCTAGCATTTCGCGCCTTTGCGTGTTCTAATTCCTCAAGGATCAGCGTGCCTGCCCCCTCACCTATAACAATACCGTCTCGTTTCTGATCAAATGGACGAGGTGTCAACAGTGGCTCGGTTGTCTGTGTGGTTGCAAATAGGGCATCAAATACTCCGATATGCAACGGACTCAATTCTTCGGCTCCACCGGCAATCATTAATTTCTGTTGTCCGTACTTAATTGATTCATATGCATAGCCGATTGCCTGAGATGCTGATGTGCATGCACTTGAGGTTGGTATAATTCTGCCATGGATTCCAAAAAATATAGCAAGATTAACTGCAACCGAATGCGGCATGATCTGAACATACGATAGCGCATTTAGAAAGCGTACATCCTTCTGATTGATGAATTTTGCAACGTCATTTATTCCGGAAATGGTACCGGCACTGCTCCCGTAGGCAACTCCAGTGTTTCCGTTTGATAATTCTTCAGAGCATGAAAGATTTGCATTCTGCAGAGCTAACTCGGTGGCAGCTGTTGCAAGAATGCCTACTCGACCCATGGAACGTGTTTTCTTTCGCGGATAATCAGGAAGTTGTTCGGAAACCGGACAGGCTAAACGGCAGTTTAAATTATTAAAATCGTCGAGATCGTCAATTTTAGATACTTTGTTTTTTTGGGCCTGCAGTGTGGAGAATATTACTTCAGGAGCACTGCCCAGCGGGGATTTTATTCCAATGCCGGTTATAACAACTCTGTTCATTAGTTAACACATACCTCCGTTTATATTAATAACCTGTCTTGTTATATATGAAGCTCCGTCTGAAAACAGAAAAGAAACTGCTGATGCTATTTCGTCAGGTTGCCCGAGACGGCCAAGCGGAATCATTGGAATGATTTTTTCTTTGAGTTCTTCAGTCATGATATTTGTATCAATTGCTCCCGGTGCAATGCTGTTTACTGTTATTTTTCGCTTGGCAAGTTCTAGTGCCAGTGATTTTGTTGCGGCAATAATTCCCGCTTTGGATGCACTGTAGTTTGTCTGACCCCGGTTGCCTATGACTCCGGAAACAGATGATATGCTGACTATGCGACCGCCGTCACGGAGTCTGATCATTGGCATTATGCAAGGGTTTAGAACGTTGTAAAACCCATTAAGGTTGGTATTTATAACACTGGTCCATTCCTTGGACGTCATGGCCGGAAATGCGTTGTCTGCAGTTATACCGGCATTAGTTACTATCCCCCAGTATGCTCCGTTGGCGGAAATATCTGATTCTATGGCACTTCTGATTGCATTCTCATCAGTTATATCGGCTGAAATAACACTGACATCTCTTCCTGATTCTCTGATTTGGGCTGCTGTTTGATTGGTGCTTGCAATACTTCTGTTACAGTGAAGAGTTAAATTGAATCCGTCCTGAGCCAGTTTTAAAGCTATTGCTCTGCCGATACCGGTTCCTGCTCCGGTTATAAGTACTCGATGGATCATGAATTTTCCTTTAGCGTTGTTGGAAGTGGAGCAAAAAGAGACAGTCTCGCCTCTGATATTATTTCGTTATTCATGGTGACATACGCACTTACCTGTTTGTATTTATCATCTGAATACTCAACCGTTGCGTGTGCGATAAGGAATGTCCCCTTAGGCACAGATGCTTTTCTCATGTATTTAAAATTCCGGACAGACAGCAGAAGCCCTTTGTCAGGAGGTTGCAGATTATTGCCCAATATGGAATAGTATATGATTGCAGCAGCAGCCTGAGCCATGACCTCTATCAGTGCAAACGCAGGAAGTGAACTGTCTTTTTCCAAAGCAACGTTGTAATTTTCCCCGACAGTAAGTCCGCATGATCCGGTGTACCGCGATGTATCGCATTCCATAAGTCCGTCAATGAGTAGCATCGGCTGTCTATGCGGAATGATTTTCTGTATTCCTTCTCGATCAATAAGATACATGATTCGTATATCTACCTACAATTTAAATATTAGAGAAATATTGTTTCCGCCAAAAGCAAAAGAGTTTGAAATTATTATTTTTTTGTCTATTTTTCTGCCGGGTTCTGTTACTAGATCTATACTATCAAACTCATCCCTATAGTCGCTTTCTTTATAGTTGTGATAAGGAAGAGCAAGGTTGTCTCTCAATATGAGGTAGCATATATAAGCTTCCACAATACTAGCAGCACCAAGAGTATGACCAGTAAGATGTTTTGTTGATGAAACCGGGATCTTATTGCCGAAAACGGCGCAGATAGCATTTGCTTCCATTGAATCATTCAAAACAGTTCCGGTACCGTGTAGATTGGCATAACCTATATCCTGTGGGTGAATACCTGCCATTTTTATTGCTTTCTGCATTGCTTCTATAGCCATTTTTCCTGACGGTTCCGGTGCGGAAATATGATATGCATCTGAAGATGAGCCATATCCTATGAGCTTGACGGCATTTTCTGAAAGTTGCGTTTTTGACGCTATTGCCAAACAGATTCCCTCTCCGATATTAATACCTTTTCGATTTTTATGGAACGGTATGCAATGCTCTCTTGAGAGGGCTCCCAGTGAATCAAAGCCGTTTACTGTTATTTTACTCAGCGAATCAGAACCGCCAACAATAACCGCATCACACAGGTTACTTTCCAGCAGTTGGCATGCGCTTATAAGAGCTCTTCCTGATGATGAGCATGCCGTTGCTATGGTATAGCATGGGGCGGTAAGCCGGTACTTTTTCTTGATGTATTTGGACAGACATCCGACTTCATACACTCTTTTGTCGAAAGGAAGTTTCAGATCCATCCGGTAGTTGTTTTGAGCTTTGTTTTCCACATCACTGATCGCCGAAGTGGACGTGCCGAGAACAACACCAACACGTGCGGCTCCAAACTGCTCAATGATATTTAGTATTACCGGTTCAAGTGTTTTAAGACACTGATCAATAAAAAGGATATTACGGCAACTTTCATTTTCTGTTGTATCACCTATGAATGTCAGTTTCCCGAGTACAGAACTCTCGTTGTTCAGCAGGTATTCTGAATTTTGTATCAGGTATCTTGAATGGTTAAGCTGCAGTGAATCTGCAGATTCTTCGTCGGTTGCCCCAAGACTCGATAATGCTACAAAATTATTTAGATAAATCATTTCTATGAAAAACCTTAAAACGTCCGAGTTCTATGATAATGCTAGTTAGAAATACTGCAGGTAAACCAAACGACAGTGTTATTCCGAATGATTCGATAACTGGAGTTTTGGACAGACCTAGAATACCAAAAGATGCCTCTGTTGTTAATAGAGTAATTATTAAAGTGTGAAGTTTTGGAAGCGCTGATTCCTCTGTTGTATCATGGAAGAATATACAGTAGTCAGATCCTAGTCCTAGAAGCATGTACAGCGCAAGGGTGGTGAAAAGATTGAAATACGCATTGCCAAGAAAGTATTGCGCCATGAGTGCACATGATAAACCGGTCAGAATTGGAAGAACGAACTTTAATATTATCTGCCGGCCGAAGTAGAAGCCAAGAAAAATTGTAGCTAGCAATAAAGTAATCCCGAAGATTAGATCCAACTGCTGTCTGTAACTTTTAAATGCTTCGCTCCAATCCTGGCGTGTATCAAGTTTAATGATATCCTCATATGAGGATATTACCTCGGATGCACCAGGCTCGTCCTTTGCGATTTTAAGCAGCAGACTGTTGTTGTTTATGAATAAATCGAGATTCATCGGGATGTTGGCTTCACTAATTGGTATATAATCATCAGTAATTCTTGTTTTACCGGTATCGATTTTAATACCGTATTCGGCGTATGTTTCAACAAGTTTCGGAAGCCATTTGCGGTAAAAATTCATGTTTTCACGCTGTCTGTTCAAAGATGGCAGGTATCTGCATGGAAAAAAAGAGTTACGGCTGTCTGTCAGAGAAATAAGCTGTTCACACAACTGCAGACTTTTATCCAATGATTCTCCGTTTATGATGTACCATCCTAAATCAGTAGTATTGTGAAGAATCTGCTGAATTTCACGATCCATGGTTTGGAGGATTAAATCTTTTTTTTGCATGCTGGCAACATCATCATCAGGAACTAGTCGGCAAAGAGTGAAACAACCTCCGGCAATAAGCAACAAAGATACTGCAGCAAAGGATTTGAAGTTGGTTTTGCTACACCATCTTACTGCAGATGAAATAAATATCGGTGTAGAGATCTTGTTTATATTCAGATAATCGGAAGCATTGATCAGTATGTATATGAATATGAAGGTGGTGATCAATGCGCATATTGCGAATACAGCAAGTTCTTTGAGGACAATTAAATTTGTAAAACCTATAACGGCATATGCAATCAGACTCGTTATCAGTGCAATAAACAGCGGTTTTAACAGAAATGAACTTTGGGTTTCTCTGGTTCTGCCGGATATAAAAAACAGTGAATGAATGTAATAATCAACGCATATTCCGATAAGCGTTGCTCCGAGAGTAATAGCAAGAATATGTATGGAACCGAACAGCAGTTCGACAGTGAAAAAACCGTATAAAAAGGATAAACACATTGGAAAAACAGTGAGGAGTAGCGGTTTGATGTTCCTGAAAGTTATTACATATAGAATAATTAGAAATATTATGGAAAAGACAGTGATCCTGGTTAAATCCTCAACTGAATTTTTCTGGGCGGAGTTAGCAAAGAAAATTCCTCCGGTATAGGTAAAGGAAATTCCTTTTTTTGTAAATCTATCCCTGAAATCTGCAAAAAAAGATGCCAACCGTTCCACTTCTGTGTTATTTAGTTTTGTTGCGATGGTCAGATTAAACAGGTACGTCTTTTTAGAATTATGTTCAATATACAATAGCTTTCCATCTGATTTTAAGTCGCTACCAAAGTTACTGAACATGGATCTTGCTGCAAGAAACGGATCATACTCTAGTTCTGAGGTTGTTACTGCGCTGAAGGGACTGAAGAGCGCATTCTGAACAAAATCTTTTATTTTGTTTTCCATAGCAGGTTCATCACAGTTGCTGCATTTCAGTTCATCAGGAATAGAAACGAGGTATCTGTGGTTAAAATAAAATTTCAGAAGTTCGTTCTGATCATGGGTGGAGGTGAATTCAATCAGCTTGTTATTTTTGACATCATTCATGAACTCTTGGATGGAGTTCGTCAGAATGGTGTTATTACTGCCATGGGGATCGATGCTGATGGCAACAATTATCTGATTATGTATTTTTTTTATAAAGGGTGATGTAACTTTATCGTTGTTTATTTCATCTGGCAGTAAAGACTTTAATTCAAAATCAATATAATTGTCTCGATGATTCGCAAAAAATAATCCCGACAGAGATACAAGGATAATTATCATTGTGGAAAATAGATATATGGAGAATTTACGATTATTCAATGCACAAATCCTTCATTTCATGAACTTCAGCAGAAAGAACTGTCTGGTTATAAAATTCAATCAAGGTGAAACTATTATCTTTTTCCGCGATTTTTATTGATTTAATGAATGAATCACGTGATACGAGAGTGATGTTTTTTATTACCTGTTGCATTTCATCCCTTTTAGGGTATAGAACGATCTGATATGTATCTGTATCTTCAAGTTTTTCTACTTCTGAACTGTACGATTCGTTCAATATGGTGCTGTTTCCGTTGAGAATAGTTAAAAATTCCTTCACTATCAATCCGAAGCCGTTATTTCTATTCTCGGTCCGCATGGGATTGGCAACGTCGGTCTGAGCAATGTAACTGTTGAGTACGTTTCCTTGTTTGGTAATATACCATAGGCGGTTTACCGGCCTTTGGGTGATCCAGCATATTCCCTGATCCTGGGTTATTATTACATTACCTTCTGAACGGATGTTATGCTGCTCGTCAAAATATTTTGTCATGGAAAAATCAGATTTGAGTGCGGCAAATTTGTTGTGCAGCACCTGGCTGACAGAAATGTTAGAAGAATTGCTGCCGGGCATTGCATGCAGTACATCGAGTGACAGTATGAATGAGACTAATATAACTACGATTTTATACATTACTTATTTTCCCGAGGAATGATTCCACTGCTGAACGAAATGCTTCAGGCATTATAAATTCCATTGATTTTGTTTCGTTGTTGAATGCTACCTGAACAGAAACAGATTTAAAACACACTCTACTGTTTGAGATGATTTTAAATCCGTGCACGAGCCTGTTTTCATATTCATCTAGAGTTGTTATAACTTCAAAATCGTCATCAACTTTAAGAGGATTAGTATACTTTGTTTTGATTTCGACAATGGGAAAGGCATAATTGATCTCATGAATGCTTCTGTAGCTGAAATCTATCATCTGAAGAAATTCCCCACGTGCAACTTCCATGTACTTAAGATAATTACCATGCCAAACTACACCCATTGGGTCGCAATCAAAAAAAGGCACTTTTTGTTTAGATGAAAATGTAAACAAACTCATTTTTGTTTCTGTGAATTTACAGGTTCCTGCCAAAAATTGTAAAAATTAAACCAGTCATAGGGAGATTTTATAACCATTTCTTCAAGTTCTTGGATAAATCTTGATGCGAGTTGCTTTATTTCCTCTTCTCTGTTTTTTCGATCTCTGAGTTTGATTGGACCCCATTCGTTGAGATATGAATGATAACGGCCGTCACTGTAAATGTTATAAGACGTAAAAACAGGTGCATTCAGAATGCCTGCCAGAATCCAAGGCCCCTGGGGAAGAAATGCTTTCTTCCCCAGAAATTCTACTTCTACGGTTTTTGATTCTGAACCGGTAATTCGATCTGCCAGAATTACAATCACCTCTCCCTTTTTTATTTTATCATCAAGTGTAAATATTGTTGATGGATCAATGTTATTTGATGGTATTAGATTAATATTACTGTTTGGATCCAGTTTTTTCAGGTACTTCATGAATCGTTTGTTGTTGTTCATCCAGATAATAATATTCAGTTTGTTTTTGATTTGAAGGTGATTATTGATAGCTCTCATCATTTCGATGTTGCCGATGTGTGCGCTTATTATGACTGATCCTGTGTTTTTGGTTGTCTGGATGACGAATCGTTCATGCGAATTGTCGACTGGTATAACGTCCCTCATATCAAGCTTATTTTGCCATGATAAAAGCTGATCAAGAAAATTATTGCAAAAACGATTGATATGTTTAAGGGTTGAAAGATGTGGCAGACTGATGTTGTTGACGGCTGCAAATTGTTTGAGGTTATCTAGGTACTGTTTTGATACTTTTCGTACAGAAGGATTGAGTAGCCATACGGTCAGCGCAATAAACCAGATGATTGTATGTGAAAAATGTTTACCAAGGTGTGTATGACACCATAACACAAAGTCAATACCCAAACCGAAAGTGCTTTCTTGTTTGCTTTGCCAGTTTGTACGAACTTTCATAGAATATTATCTCTTGGTTTCTTTAGTTTATCGCTGTGGAGTTTATTATCGAACCTATATGACGATCTTATTCAAGAAATCTGAGTGTCGTCACTTATGCCGGAGGTTTTTACTGGATGTCAAACTGCCCACGGTCAAATGTAGGTCCGTCTGTGTACTTTTATGAAATTAAGGATTTTTTCTATACACAATTTTGTATGCATGACGGAAATTTCTATATTGTCCTTTATTGGAGAAAAATTGCTTATACCGTCTGCGGGATATTCAACAGATATATTGTAAAATTTTAAATCAGTTCCGGACCAGTATAGTCTAACTAAAATTTCCGTGTCAAATGACATTCTGTTGCCTATACTTCTTTTGTTAAGCAAGGCTACAGTGTGTTCTAGAGGGTAAACTCTCAATCCGCACATCGAATCTATAATTTGCGGGAGCCCAAGTTCAACCGATACCCAGAAATGTGTCAGAAACCTTGCAATATACCTATGTAAAGGAACATTGCGGTACTGTGGTCTCCCACATATGAGGACATGCGGTTCGGTTCTGGCATACCGGGCAAATTCGGAAACCTGCTTTATGTCCTGCTGACCGTCGGCATCAATCTGCAGAGCGTGGGTATAGCCAAGTCTGTGTGCCTCCAGGAATCCCTTTGTAACAGAATATCCCTTGCCCATGTTTTTATCGTTGCGGATTAATATTATATTTTCATCCTCAAGTTTTTTTAGTATATCTGACTGGGGTGTTGTATTGCCATCATCAACTATGAGAATTGGCAGGTTATGCTTTTTTAACAGACTGATGTTACCTGCAAGTGTATGAGCATGTCTGTAGCAAGGTATGACAATTATTAGTTTAAATTTATCATTCATAATTAATTTTACCTTGGGAGCAAACTATTGTCGGAGCAGACGTATTTAGTTCGGAAATCCTGAATTTGATTTCGTGTCCAGTTTTAATTATGCAACACTGATAATGGCGATCGGGAACGACTGTTTTGGAAAATTTTAATTGCGGAATGGTGTATTTTCTGTAATTCAAATCTATGTTCATGTACTGCCGCAAAAATTCTAGCACAAATGAAACGGATGCAATTCCAGGAAGAATAGGATCTTTTTCAAAATGCCCCTTAAACCAGTCAATGTCTGGATTTGTAAAGAAATTTACATCAAGCTGTGAGTCGATTTCGGAAAAAACAACATTTTCAATGATTGGGTACTTCATTACCAAAACTCTCCTTGATTCGCTGATAATCTGTTTTCCCGTTAGGGGTTTGAGGTATTTCGTTTACTATAAGTATTTTTCTTGGCAAAGCGATCTGAATGATCCCGTGCAGACTTTTACGAATATGCATCAATAGTTTTCCTTTCGAATTATTCTTAAGAAAACAGTTTCCTTGGTCAGAGAGAACTAACATCGCAACAGTGCATTCTCTGGCTGAATCGTAGCTTGGAACAACTGCACATTCTGATATAAAATCAAGATCTAGAAGGGCTTTTTCAATATCATCCAGTGATACCCTGTTATCTTCTATTTTGATAACTCTGCTTGTCCTTCCAAGAACTCGTAAATTCTGATTGCTGTTCAATTCTATGAGATCTTCACTGACAAAAACAGCGTGTAATTCCCCCTTTGTGTCGGGTATGTTGAGTTTAAATTCATTTGGGATGTAATCAGATTCAAGGGCAAGTCTGCCTGAGCCTTCGTGCATGAGAATATTATTTCCGTTCAGGACATAGAAAGTATTACTGCCGTTCGGATGCATATATTTGTCAGAAGTCATAGTTATCCTGTAGGCCATAACCCCGGTTTCTGTACTCCCCAAAATGTCTATTATCGGTTTACCGAAGTAATTTCTGACTACCTGAAATGCACGTTCATTTAATTTTCCGCCTGCTGAAACGGTTTGCTTTATATTCAGTTTGTTTTCAGAACTATCTAGCCGTTTCAGGAACCCCGGACTGGTTATAAGTATATATTTCTCTGTATCATCAAATTTTTTAAGTTGTTCCTGATAGATGATCATTTGGTTATATGAGCATATATTGTTAAGAATTGGCAGTAAAAAACGGAATTCAATGCCGTAGGCATGGAAGTTGGGAACCGTTGATATTAATTTTAGATCATCCACGTCTTCAATTTTCTTGAGAATAAGATCATACAAAGTATAGTTTTCCCGATATAGGGAATCCAATGTTCTAGATATTGCTTTTGGGGTGCCTGTGCTACCTGAAGTCATTTGGATAATTGTTTTTGCCAATTCTCTGCTTGGTTCATCGGCAATATATTTTACCGCTTTTATAAAATCTAGATTTAAAGGGTTGTTACTTTTTCTCGGAGATAGCTTTATGAGGGGTTGGCTGATACCTGAAGGTAATCCGGCCGAAGTTTCTGAATTTTCTAGGAGGATACACAGTTTGTCATTGAGTATATTTTCGTAGTTCTCATACTTAAGACCGTTGGGCATAATAGGAATAAGCTCCAAACACCAACAGGATATGAATGAGGAGAGAACAAAAAATGTATTATCAGAAACAATCAAAACTTTTTCTAGTTCAGACTGATTCTGTTTCAGTTCGGCAATATGCTCGAATATTTCACTTGCTTTGTATTTGACATCTTCCCATGAGTAAAAATAATCCAACTCCTGAAATAAAGGTCTGTTCCTGAGAGAACTATCGGTCAGGTTGAAAAAAATAGTTGAAGCTTTACGGTACATGTTTCTGAATCACTTCAACGATGTCGCGTACTGTCTTTACTGTTTTGAAATCGCTAGGTGTCAGTCTGCAGTTCAGAACTCGTTGAATGGATGATAGAATATCTATGGCATCAATTGAATCAAGATCTAAATCTGTTGCGATATTTGCATCTAGTGTAATGTCTTCTGGGTTGAGCTCAAAATTTTTTACAAGAACATTCTTTAACTGTTCAAATATTTCTTCGGTAGTCATGCGTGGTACCTTTTTAAATTTTGGTGGCAGAATTTTCAATAAAGTCTACAATCGTTCTGACGCTCGTAAAAACCTTTTTCATATCCTCAGATTCTGGACTTATAGTGATGTTGTATTTCTTTTTCAGAGCCAAACCAAGTTCAAGTGCGTCTATCGAGTCCAATCCAAGTCCGTCCCCGAATAAATGAATGTCTGTTTCGATATCATCAACAGTTAGATCTTCTAGATTAAGACTGTCAATGATCAGTTGTTTTACTTCTTGTTCTAAGGATGTGCTCATTCTTTAAAATTCCTTGTTTTTCGTTATTCGTTTTAACTATCAAATTAGTTATGTTTTGTCCTGCCTACGGAATGTTTAAATTAGAAATAGCATAACCAGACAGGTACGCATAGGTTTTATGGGTGACGTTTGTTTAAACGCTCCTTTTCGATAATCTCATCCCAACTTTCTACTTTTATTATAAGAAAAAGGATATGTTAGTTCATTGCAAATCATTATTTAGGGGTGCTTTTTTTGTATGTTTGTATATTTTTTAATCGTTTTTGCTTGGCGGTACGGTTTCTTCTGCGGATTGGATCTCTCTGTTATAAAGCTTTTCTAAATAATTATTAAGTTTTCTGATTTGAATTGAAGTCGGCTCGTTCGTGTTTATAAGATTTCTGTAATCGATTACATTTCCGACACTTATTGAGAATACAGGGGTGGTTTCCGGAGCTTTCCAATTGAAAAATTTATCTGAAAGAAAGGTTGGCTCACTGCATTTGATGAATATTGGTATAATCGGCATTTGATTACGGATAGAAAAATTAACTGCTCCTCGGTGGAACTTTAAGTACTTTGAATTCCTGGTTCTTGTTCCTTCCGGGAAAATAAGAATGTTGTCACTGTCTGATAGTATGGTAGTTATTTTTTCTGCGTCGATATTGTTGCTTACGTAGCCCATATTACAGATTATTTTTCTCATGAAAGTTCTGTTTAGTTTGTCTGCAACCATTACTGTTGTGCTGTTATTAAGGCGTGAATAGAGAATTAGATAATCAGCCAAGGTCGGGTGATTTGAAATTATTACGTAACCGTGTTTTTGTTCTAGAAGGTCGATATTTCTGAATTTGACCTTGAATACGGAAAAGATGGAACAGATACGGACTATGAACTGAAAGGATTTTTTTACCAGATATCTAAGAATTTGCTGTTTTTTATCTTTGTTCCTGACGATCAACTCGATAATTAGATTAACCACAGTTCCTAATGTTACTGCACCAACGGAAAACATAAGGAATACAAAAACTGTTGCGATAGAACGGTATAATCTAAACATAGGACGGACTATTGCAAAAAGGAACGATAATTTTTAGCAAAATATAAAGTGGGGATATTAATCAATCTGTCATCGATAACAAGACATTTTTCCGGTTTATAAACATTTTCCTGTTTGATACTTAAGACCATCGAAAGAGCATACGGTCCGTTAAAATTGTCTTCTATTTCCATTAGATCGTTTGTTAAAGAATCTTCATAGGCAACAACAATTACTTTGTATTCCGGATCACCAATATGTTTAAGTGTGATGTAAGCTTCAATCAAGGCACTGTATAAAGTGTTTTCAGCTGCGGAAATTGCCGTTGTTTCTCCATGGAATTTTGATGCGATTGATACGATCCCTACATTTGCATTTTGGACAGAGCCGGAAAAATCAGTAGGAGATGCCGGCTCGTGATTCAACAACGACTTCAGTATGGTCAAGCATTTAATTGTTTCACCTACCCTAGAGGCATAAATTATTTTAGCAATTTTAGAATGATCGTTAATTTTATTGAGTTCGAAAAGCCCAAGAGCAACTGAATATCGGTCTGATGAGAGCAGTCTTCTCCTTAGCATCATTGGAATTTGTTTTATCAACGGGTGATTTTTCTGATCGATACTACTTGGCTTTCCTTCTGCCAAACTGTCGATGGAATCGAAACAAGGAGAGAAAAAACTAATGCTTTCAACTGAGAATTCTATTTTTTGTACGGTCATGCGGATGCTCTTAGTAAACCAATATAAATACCATCAATTTCTAAATTATCGTACCCCAAATCTACTTTTATTGGTTTCATACTGTCATTTTCAGGAAGCAACCATACCATGGAGCCTTCTTTTTTGTATCTTTTTACCGTTACTTCGCTTCCATTTACCCTTGCTATGACGATCTGACCGTTGCGGGCGTTCTTGGTTTTCTGGACAGCTATCAGATCACCGTCCATAATACCAACATTGATCATTGAATCACCGGTAACTCTCAGCAGATAGTCTGGTTTTATATCGAACATTGATGAACTTACGAGTATTGTTTTTTCTACATGCGCCTGGGCTTCAATAGGAGATCCTGCAGCAACTTTCCCGATTACCGGAAGTTCAAAGAAAGAGTTTATATCGTGATTATGCATATATATTTCTTGGTAAAACAGAGCAGAGTTATAAGGACTGGGCCATTTACTCTATCTATGTATATAAAAGTTAAATGTATATAAAACGTCAAATATTGCTATATGTGTAGCTGAACTGTCTGTTGAAATCATTCAGCTACATGATAACATCCTATGTGCCATTGCTCATAATGTGCTGTGATCCATGGACCAGGCACTGATCAGAGAGAGGCATCACAAAGTAATTCAGTATCTTCACAGAGCCAAAAATTACAGGGGAATTGTACTTAAAATAGAAAAATTAGTGTACTGATTTAATTTCGATGTGTATAAAAATAAGTTTTATGTCACATATCTGTATATGTATTCAGCCTTTGATAAATTGATCATATTACTTGCAGAATCCTTGCCTATTACACGAATTGTTTGCTAATCGGAAGGATTTGATATTCCTAAAAGGGTACGGCTTATTTTGATGTATTTATTGATGGGGGTTGAAAGAACGAAAAATTTAATATTACCGAAAAGCTTTGTACTTATTAGCTTTTCGGTCTTTGTTTTTATATCGTATCAGACTAGTCTATCAGTTTATTGATGTTATTTGTTACGATTCTGGCGTATTCGACAAGTGAATTTCCTACAGTACCTTTAAGCGGGTTCATAAAATCAAGAACCTCCATAGTGGTTGTATTGGAGATTTTAAACGTTTTCGTTTTATTTGTTTTTTTATCATAAACTTTGAATGAAGATATTATCTCATTGTAAGCCACTCGATCTGTATCTTGGTAGTCAAGCCAGTACCAGAATCTTTCTAGGGATACGTCGATTACCAGGGATGTCTCAGTTACGTCCGAACTGTGGGATAAAACTTTGTAGCCAGCATCTTCAAAACCTTTTTCGATGGCAAGTTTAACGTATTCCTTTGAGGATTTTTCTTTGAAACAGAGATTCTCTCCAAGGGCACTGTATGATTTAGAGTTTGCTGTACAGTTGGCCACACTTTTTTCTTCAGTACATGGTGAAATAGTCTGATTTCGTGCGATTATTCTTCCTTTAGTGTCGTTTTTATCCGGTGTGTAGCTGCTTATTGATTGGGTTTCTGGCTGAATTGTTGATTCGGCTTCAATAAATTGCCTATTGTCAGTTATGGAATTAATGAATACGGTTTTCGATGAGTATTTTTCTTTGAGAGGGGAGAATTGTCTTGTTTCAAAATCCATATAGTGGTTTACCTGAGTGGTACAGCCGGCTGTAAGGAAGACTATTGCAATCGGTATTGCGGCTAGTATTTTTTTTGTTATCACAGTTTGACTCCTTATTATTAAATAGTGTTAACGAAGCCTCGAACGATAGGAACGAGACTTTTGCTTAAAGTCATCGGGGATTTTCTTTGAAAGTCTCCATCGATCATCGATATATCGGCTGTCCTTAATTGGAGATAATTGTATAATAATTTGCTGCATTAATCACAATATGTTAACAACTTCTTGTGTTGCTGTGTCGTTTATTAGATTGTAAACAGCGACATTAAAATTGTTTCTGTATTGAAAAATTGGGTTCTTGTCCCCATATATATAATATATAGGTTTTTGAAGGTTATTCTGTGTTGGTGGGAATAATAGTGCTGTATACGTATAAAACTACTAACGCTAGTGATGATCAACCATCCCTTGGCGGATGTTGCATCTGCTTGGATTGGGCTTTTATTGTTTAAGGGAATATGGGGTCCTTATTTTCTATTAGGACATCCTATCATGCCTACGGAAACCACGTGAATACGTATGGATTTGAACAGATGGAACGGTACGCGCTAATTTGTCTATCGTTTTCATTATTATCAGGTTGTATACATGCGTGGGTTTATTTGTTTGAATTGAAAAGGGGGTAGTGGCGATTCCTCCCGTAAGGGTTTCTTCGCTACAGACATTATGACTACAATTGTATCAGTGAGACGTAACGGTCAGGTGGTAATGGCCGGTGATGGACAGGTTTCGTTAGGTAATACCGTTATGAAAGGTAATGCCAGAAAAGTTTTTAAACTCGCAGACGGAAGTGTACTGGCTGGATTTGCCGGCGGTACTGCGGATGCTTTCACGCTGCTTGAAAGATTTGAGGCTGAATTAAAAAAATGTAATCTCAATCTTGAAAAAGCCTCTGTTGAACTTGCAAAACAGTGGCGGAGCGACAAGGCATTGAGAAAACTTGAAGCTATGCTCGCAGTTGCAGATCGCTCAAAATCATTTATTATTACCGGTAACGGCGATGTGGTACAGCCTGAAAATGATCTTATATCAATGGGCTCCGGAGGAGATTTTGCAAGATCCGCAGCGATAGCTCTGCTTGAAAATACCGATTTAACTGCTGAGGAAATTGCAAATAAAGCTTTAACTATAGCATCGAATATATGCGTATTTACCAATAGCTTTAAAACTGTTGAAATTATTAATTACTAGGATTTTTTGTATGAGTGAAATGACCCCTCGTGAGATTGTCAGCGAATTAAATAGGCACATTATCGGCCAGAATGATGCAAAGAAAGCGGTTGCTTTGGCGTTGAGAAATAGATGGCGTCGAATGAATGTTGATGAATCAATCAGACAGGAGATAACACCTAAAAATATTCTTATGATCGGACCTACCGGTGTGGGAAAAACCGAGATAGCCAGGAGACTTGCCAAGCTGGCTAATGCACCTTTCATAAAAGTAGAGGCTACAAAATTTACAGAAGTCGGCTATGTGGGAAAGGAAGTTGATTCAATTATTCGTGATTTGGCAGAAATGGCTGTAAAAATGATGAAAGAAACCCAAATCAAGAAAAATATGAATAAAGCACAAGATTTGGCTGAAGAGAGGATCCTAGATGTTTTAATTCCTGCCCCGAAGGAGGGATGGGGAACAGAAGATACTTCTTCTACGCGCCAAATCTTGAGAAAGCAGTTGCGAGAAGGAAAGCTAGACAAAAGGGATATTGAAATCAGCGTTAATGGCCCAAAGATTGGGGTTGAAATACTCGGTCCTTCAGGAATGGAGGATATGACGAGTCAGCTTCAAGGTATGTTTGAAGGTCTAGGAGCCCAAAATAAGCAGACTAAAAAAATGTCTGTAAAAGATGCAATGAAAGTTCTTACTGAGGAAGAGGCGGAAAAACTGATAAAGAATGAAGTTTTGACAAAAGATGCTATTGAATTGGTGGAGAACAACGGTATAGTATTCATCGATGAGATCGATAAAATTACTGCTAAGGGAGGAGAATCCCGCGGACCGGATGTTTCTAGAGAAGGGGTACAGCGTGATTTGCTTCCTTTGATAGAAGGATGTCAGGTAAAAACTAAATACGGTATGGTTAAAACAGATCATATTCTGTTTATCACTTCTGGTGCCTTTGCTTCGTCCAAACCTTCAGATTTGATCCCAGAACTGCAGGGACGATTGCCGATAAGGGTTGAATTGAAGGCCCTTACTGCTGATGATTTTGAAAGAATTCTGGTTGAACCTCATGCATCTCTGACCGAGCAGTATAAAGCACTGCTGGCGACAGAAGGATTGGAAGTGGAATTTACCGATGAAGCTATTAGGAGTATTGCCCAATCAGCATTTCAGGTTAATGAATCAACCGAAAATATCGGTGCGAGAAGACTGCATACGGTAATGGAAAAACTCTGTGAAGATATTTCGTTTAATGCTCCTGATATGGCTGAAAAGAAGATCACAATTGACGGACAGTACGTGAAGGAACATCTTGGCAAATTGGTTGAAGATGAGGATCTTAGCAGGTATATCCTGTAGCATTATGTCTGTTTTCATTGATGGTACCTGAGCTTTCATCTATATTCAGGTTGTTCCTTAACTTATGATTCCACCGAACTATTGGTTTTAATTAAACCTAAGTTTTGGTGGAATTCTTTTTTGTAGATAATTTGTAAACATGCAAAAGTTACCGTTCTTTTCCCGGTAAAAACATGGTTCCTATTGTTCCTCTTATCAATTGTATTATTCTGTACGCTGTTGGTGCCAAGGAAATTGTCGGGAATTATCTCGGCTCTAATTAAATCTTGGTCATAATTATTTTTTAAAAAATGTGATATTTGATACAATAAGCAAAAATTATGTATCTCGAAATAGGATAACCGCATTATATGAAACAGTATATTCAACAATTATTAAGCAATTGTGTTAACAATTTAAAAGATAAAGGTTTACTTGAAGCAGATATTCAACCAAAGATAATCGTTGATAATACCAAGGATCGCAGTCATGGCGATTTTGCTACGAATTTAGCAATGCAGCTTTCAAAGGCTATGAAAAAGAATCCAAGAGATGTTGCAGCTTTAATCATTGAACAGTTGCCAAATGATGAGAAAATTCAAAAGATTGAAATTGCCGGACCTGGTTTTATCAATTTCTATCAGAATGCATCAAATCTTGGAGCTCAGGTTAAAAAACTGGCCACAGAGGCAAATCTGGGAATTAAAAATACAGATAATCCTCAGACTATTGTTGTGGATTATTCTTCTCCGAATGTTGCAAAGGAAATGGCGGTTCATCATATACGTTCAACTGTAATCGGTGATTCTGTTGTCAGAGTGCTTGAATTTCTTGGAAACAAGGTTATTCGTGCCAACCATATAGGTGATTGGGGAACTCAGTTCGGAATGCTTATTGCGTATCTTGAAAAAGCTGAGCAGGAAAATGCAAATGATCTGAAGGTTTCAGATTTGGAGGCGTTTTACCGTGAGGCAAAGAAATTGTATGATGAAGATGCTGTTTTTGCAGAAAAGGCTAGGGGGTATGTTGTTAAACTGCAGTCTGGAGATCAGTATTGTTATCAGATGTGGCAGAAGCTTGTAAAAATGACAATGGATCTCAATCAGCAAATTTATGACAGATTGAATGTAAGCCTTACAGACAAGGATGTCATGGGAGAAAGTCTGTACAATGATATGTTACCGAAGATTGTTGAGGATTTGAAAAATAAGAAGCTGGCAGTTGAAAATCAGGGTGCGATGGTTGTGTATCTTGATGAATTCCGCGGGAAAGATGGCAATCCTATGGGGGTTATTGTTCAAAAGAGTGACGGAGGTTATCTATACACCACAACCGACATCGCTTGTGCCAAGTACCGTGTAGATGTACTTCACGCAAATCGCATTCTCTGTTTTGCAGATTCAAGACAACATTCTCATCTCTTGCAGGCATGGCAGATCGCACGTCTTGCAGGTTACGTTCCTGATACAGTTTCATTGGAGCATGAGTCATTCGGTATGATGTTGGGTAAAGATGGTAAACCATTCAAAACTAGAACCGGAGGAACCGTTAAACTGACTGATCTCATAGATGAGGCGGAAATTCGTGCACAGAAACTTTTTGAAAATCGTGAAACCGATTTTACACCGGAAGAAAAGAAAAAGGTAATTCATGAAGTTGCAGTCGGTGCTATTAAATATGCCGATTTATCGAAAAACAGAACCACAGATTATATTTTTGACTGGGATAATATGCTGTCTTTTGACGGTAACACTTCTCCTTATCTGCAGTATGCATATACAAGAATTTGTTCTATTTTCAGAAAAGCTGGTGACTGTGCTGAACTTGGTGATGTTACTTTGATTCATGAAAATGAGGTTAATCTTGCCAGCAAATTAATCCAGTTTGAAGAAACTGTAAAAAATGTTGCTGAGAAAGGTATGCCTCACATTCTGTGTAATTATCTGTATGAATTAAGCGGACTTTTCATGAAGTTTTATGAAACATGCCCAATTAATAAATCAGATGTAGATGAACAAACAAAAGCAAGTCGATTGACAGTTTGCCGTGCAACTGCTGCTGTTTTGAAACAGGGGTTGAATTTATTAGGTATTAACGTACTGGAAAAAATGTAAAATGTCAGGTTCTAGGGATTATGTCAGAGCTACCTCCAAGAAACGTACCGGAGCAAGGTCCGGCGGTGGTTCAAAGTCGAATGGTGCCGGTGATAATCGCAATTATATAAAATTGGCCGTAGTTTTGATTATTGCGGTCTGTGCCCTGTCTGCTATGGTTTATATGCGTATTAATGCAAACAGCCAGGTGAAGAACCGGGATGTGAAGGAAACTCCTAAACAGAACATTACAGAGCAGAAACCTACGGAGAAGTATAGTTACAGAAAACTGCTAGAAGAAAAAGAGATCAAAACCGCTAACTCTAATAACAAGCCGGCACAGAGCAAACCTCAACGTCAGCAGGTACAACATGAACTAATTATTGACCGCAATCCTAATTTGTCCGAATTGCAGAGAGAGGCAAAAAAAGAAACCAAGGAGCAGGAGGCTCAGCGGGCCTTGGATATTTTAAACGGAAGTTTGAATAAGCCTAGGGAGCAGGTTCATACCGTAAGGATTACTCCAAACGGCAAGGCGACTATTTTGGATCCGGTAAGTGATAGGAGAACTGCTGGGGAAATGTTACCGAAAGATACCAAGGTGACTGGTTCTGATGCTAACCCCTCCGGTACAAAGACTTCTGATAATGTCAGCAGTAATGCACAGATTGTTGGGAACAAGACTACTTCAAGAAAACCGAATGATTATGTGAAGAATCAAGAGTCAAAGTCGGCCAATAACCAGAATAATGATTCTCAGACTAGAAATGATAATTCGAACAAGAAAGTTGAAAGTAATACCGTTGCAGACAAAAACAAGAAGATTGAAACTGCTCAAACCAAGCAAGAAACATATTTTATGCAGTGCGGTGCTTTTAAAACGAATAATCAGGCATCTGTACTTCAGGGTAAAATTGCATCAAAAGGTCAAAGGGCCAGTATTCAGAAGGCTGATACTAAGAACGGGATCTGGTACCGTGTGATATTGGGACCGTATGCAAGCAAGAGTATTGCTAATGAAGCTTTGACTAAGTTGAAGTCTTCCAAGATTGTATCATCATGCAATGTTTATAAGAGTAAATAAGTCTACTGGCGGTATTGATAATTTATGGAGATGAATTGTTCAACATCTAGTTTGTGTGACTATTTTGCAGATCTAGTTGATGTTGTTGATCCTATATTCCAAAGTTACGGTAAAAGAACATCTTTCTGCGGAATTATTACTACCGTAAAGTGTTTTGAAAATACCGGGCTGATTGAGGAGATCCTTGCTGAAAACGGAACTGGTAGAGTCCTTCTGATTGATGCTGGCGGATCCAGACGTAAAGCTGTTCTTGAATACAACATGATAAAGAAAGCTTGTGACAACTTATGGGAAGGCATTGTCTGTTACGGTTCTGTCCGCGATGTGGAGTTGCTGTCTAAAATGGATATCGGTATCAAGGCAGTTGCTGCAATACCGGTTCTTGGTGACGGTAAAATAGAGGGGGATGTAGATCTCCCTGTAAATTTTGCCGGTGTTACTTTTCTGCCTGAGGATTTTTTATATGCGGATTTAACCGGAGTGATTATATCTCCGGATGAATTGCATATGTCAGATGTTGTTGATAGGTGACAACACCTTTATTGAAGAGAATTGGTGTTTCATGCTTATTTAGGCTAAAATAACCCCATTTTTTTAATAAGAGTCTTCAATCTTTCTCTCCATGCCCTATATTCTTCAACAATGCGAGTGTTTTCGTTTCTCAGTTTGTTGTTTTCTCTTTCTAAGGTGATCTTTTGCTGATTTTCTATTTGCAATTTTTCTATCTGCTCTTGAAGAGTAACAATTTTTTCATTCTGTTTCTTCAGATGGTCGATCTCTGATTGAAGTTCAGTAATTCTGTTTTCTGCATTACTCAGGCTTTCAATCTGTTCTTCCAGGGATTTTATTCTGTTGTTGAGTTCCTCTATTTTTTGTTCAGAACTATCTTTCAACGTATTGTATCTGCTGTGTGCGTTTAATTTTAACTTTTCAAATCTTTCGTTTGCTCTGCTTATAGCTTCATCAAAAGATTTTAATAATTCATCAATTGTCATAATGTCAGTGGCAAGAAAACCATATGGCGGATCGCCACTCCCCCTTTATTGATTCATATACAAAACTCCCACGCATGGACACAAAGTCCACAGTGGAACCATTAAAATAAGCGCCCAAACAAGGACTATGCCTGCCATGGGCTACCATCGCCGGTGTTAACGGAAAGTGTTATATGCTTCTTTACCTAGGGACTTTATTTACGACCATCAGAGTAGCAAAGCCGACACTGCATTTGCAGTTAACCTTATTATCTTCCTTAACGGAATTCTTCAAAGATGAAGAATCCGGCCCTATATTCCGTAGTGGCAATTGTATGCAAATGCTATTACGGATAATGGTGAGAATATCAATTCCTGAACGGTACATAATTTTCAAAAAATACGTTACAGGTTGCCTTAATTATAAAAGGTTAAACAACTATAGGCAATATTAAACTAGGTATTTGAAAATAATGGGGAGTTGTTGTTATTGAAGAACTTCAGTAGGATCAACATCAATAAAGTATTCAACCTTACTGTTGATTTTTCCTTTGGCTAGTTCGATAACCGCTTTATCCAGAAATGTTGACAGTTGTTTACGACTGGAGCTTTGAATCATGAGGATAAGATGATACTTGTTCTGTTTCTTTTCCATCAGAGCAGGTTTGGGCTCAGTTATTGTTAATCCGTGTTCGGTATCGATTTGCAGTAAAGTATTATATATTTCTATTGCTCGGCAGTTTAATAATTCCTTATTTGAACCTACTATTCTGAATAAAGCTTGAAAACTGAACGGGGGAAGATTGAGATATTTTCTTTCGCGTAAACATAGTTCGGCAAACTTATCATAGCCATCGTTAATTATTGTCTGGAGCAGTGCGTTGTTTGGTACATAACTTTGAATCAAAACCCTACCGTCTTTCTCCTCTCTTCCTGTTCTTCCTGCTATCTGAGTGTAAAGTTGAGCTAGCTGTTCTGTAGCTCGGAAATCATTGGAAAAAAGTGACTGATCTATATTTAACAGACCTACTAGCGTGACATTGGGAAAATGATGGCCTTTGGATAGTATTTGAGTCCCTATCAGAATCTTGTATTTGTTGTTTTTAATGTCATCTATGTAGGAACCGAGTTTATATTGGTGTGTAGCAGTGTCACGATCTATACGGATAACTGGATAGTCAGGGAATCTTGATTTTAAAAACTCTTCTAGTTGTTCAGTTCCGTTTCCCATTATGTCGATATTATTTGAATTGCATTCAGGGCACTGCCTTGGAATAGGGTAGTTTGTTTCACAGTGGTGACAGTTCAAAATGTTTTTGTTTTTGTGATATGTTAGGAAACTATCGCAGAATTTACATTGGAATACATAGCCGCAATTGTTGCATATAATCTTATTGGCAAATCCTCTTCTGTTTAAAAAAATTAACACCTGATTTCCCTTTTGGAGTTCCCGTTCCATTTCATTAATCAGGTGGTCACTCATTCCTGATGATTGACTGCAGTGTTTGAGATCGATTATTCCTTTGGTAACGATTCCATGATGTAGGACAGCGTTATTGTGAAGTTCAAGTAACTTATATTTTCCTATTTTGCTGTTGTAGTAAGATTCAAGAGACGGGGTTGCGGTTCCTAGAATTATAGGACAGTCGGCAATTTTTGCTTTGTAGATAGCGATGTTTTTTCCGTTGTATCTGCATGTATCCTGTTGTTTGTATGATTGATCGTGTTCTTCGTCTATAACGACGAGTCCAAGTGATTTGAATGGTGTGAAAACGGATGATCTTGTTCCGATTAAAATACCTATTTTTCCATCCCGGCAGGCAAGGTAATTATCGAGCCGTTCTCTATCTGACAAAGATGAATGCATTGCGGCGATTGGAACGTTGAAATGCTTGTGAAATCTTTCTATCGTCTGCGGGGTTAGACCGATTTCAGGAACCATTACCAATACTTGCTGTTTTCTAGATAGTACAGTTTCAATTGCCTGCATGTAAACTTCGGTTTTTCCGGATCCTGTTACACCTTTAAGTAAGAAAACCTTAAAGTAATTTACAGAATTAATGGCTGAGAGGGCAGTCCGCTGTTCATCGTTTAGTGTGAGCTGATTGCTGAATTTAAGATTTAGGAAAATGTCGGTATCCATTTCATTTAGATCGAACTTTCTTATAATACCTTTATTTTCCAATGAACGTAAACACGTTGCAGGAATATTTAATCCTTTAAATTCAGTGAGCGAAACATCCTGATTACGTAACAGTTCTATAACTTTATGTTGATTTACTGCTTTGGTTTCGTATTCACGATTAACTAAACGGTATGCAAATCGAGGTTTCCTTGATGCATCAAGTCCCTTGCGTACGGCAACCGGTTGAGCTAGGTTTATAATCATTCCGAGGGGAGTATGCTGATATTTTGCTGTAAACCTGAGCAACTCAAGTGTTTTGCTGTCGGCATAAGGTTCCTGATCCAAACTTTCTACTACAGATTTGATTTTGCATTCCAAAAAGTCGGTTGGATTGGAATCGTAACACTCTATGACTACTCCAATAATGTTCCTTTCTTTAAAATTGATCCTAACTCGGCATCCTGGTTCAATTCTCTGGACTGATTTATATGTGAACAGATCGTATAGGTGTAATGGGACAGCAACTTGTAGATAATACATTCGCATTACGGTTTAGAAATGGAAAATATTGTTTCCAGGTTATTAATAATTTGATCTACAAAATTATATCTTTTTCTGTGCTGAGATCTCTTCTTTGAAGGAATTTCATCTATAGGGGTTCTTGGCATCGGTGTTATTTTATAGTAATCATTGTCAAAATCGACTGGATTAAAATCCTGCCACTGTTTGTCGTAGTCATTTTTGAACTCATTTTTCATCTTTGTTTTGTAATGAACATTATTGAATACATGAGAGTTCTTTTTAATTGCCAGAACTTCTTCGCATTTGAATAGCGCCGACAATTTAAAGGCAATAGCGATAAGAATATATTTTGGAAGAAGTCCGAATCCAAGTTTTGTAATGTTGCTGATTTCTTTCTGCGGTTCAGCGAGATGAGGGGTACAACCCTGAATTGCATTGATCTTCATTACCCGTTGACCGTTGATATATCCAAGATTAAAAGCTATGGAAAATATTCTTTCTGTAGTCGCTACGTCAAATCCTTCGATTATACTTTCTCTGACGATCGATATGGCAAAATCACCTTCTCTTCGGTGTGTTTTTGAAAAGTGGGCAATAATCCGGTACTGAAGAGGGATTGCTTCTGTTGGAGTATATCTGCCGATCTCTATTCCTTCCTCTGTATAAAGCTGATTTAGCTTATCGGAAGGCAGATACTGGTTAAGTATTTCATAGTGTTTAGTTATTGCTTCTATACGTTCTTTCACTGAGTAACGCGATAGTTCGTATGGACGAAGAATTTTAAACAGAATGGAATCATCCTTTTCTGCTAATGGATAAAATTGCGGCTTTTTCAATTCTTCTAGAAATCCGAAGAAGTCTTTTCTGTTTAAAAGAACACGATAAATGAATGTCAGATCTTTGAAGAGTCCCTTATTTAATATGCGACTGTTGTTAAATTTTATCAGGGCTCTTAAACTGAAGTCATTTTTGTCAACGAATTCTTTCCATGACATTCTTCTGTTTGTGCAGTCAAAATTATCCATTTTTATATTTAACTCTATGATTGTTCAGACGTTTTTTTAAACTGTGACTTATATAAGGCGGAGTATGCGCCGTCTGAAGCAAGCAGTTCATCATGAGAACCTGATTCTACGATTTGTCCGTCGTTGATAACCATTATTTTATCAGAGTCAATAATGGTACTTAACCTATGGGCAATAACGATAACAGTTTTATTCTTCATCAAATTATCCAGGGCTTCTTGAACAATTTTTTCTGATTTGTTGTCTAATGCGCTTGTTGCTTCATCGAGTATTACAAGAGGAGCGTTTTTAATAAATGCTCTTGCAATGGCAACACGCTGCTTTTGTCCTCCTGACAGAAGAATACCTTTTTCACCGATCGGAGTGTCTATTCCTTGAGGTAATTTTGCTAGGAATTCATCGAGACATGCATTCTTACACGCTTCTCTGAGTTCTTCCTCTGTTGCTTCAGGATTTCCCATTAAAATGTTCTGCCTTATTGTTCCTGTGAAAAGGAAGTTATCCTGAAATACGACGGATATGTTTTTTCTCAATGATTCAATAGAGAAATCCCTAATATCACAACCATCGATCAATATCTGACCGGAACAGATTTCGTACAATCGAGGTATCAGACTGCAAACAGTGGTCTTTCCGCCTCCGCTGTTACCAACCAAAGCGACTTTCTGACCTTTTGCAATTTTAAAATTGAGTTTTTCCAAAACCATTTTTTCTGAATTATATCCGAAAGAAACATCTTTGAATTCAAGTGAGGAGTTGACTCCTTCAAGAGTTTTAAGTTCTTTCTTTGAATTGCTTTCTTCCTCAGCCATTGTTGGTGTGTCTATCATCTGATAGATACGTTCAACAGCTAAAATTGAAGTTTGGATCTGAACGTAGTTGTTTCCAATGGATTTTAACGGAGTGTAGAGCATAATCAGTGCGGCTAGGAATGACACAAATGTTCCGCTGGTAATCTGCTGAGTTACGATAAGATGTCCGCCGTACCAAATAACAATTGCAACACCGATTGCGCTAACTACATGCATCATTGGTGACAGCCAATTTGTGTCTCTGACCATTTTCATACCCATACCGAACAGAAATTTGGCGGAATACTTGAATTTAGACATCATTGTGTCTTCAAGAGTGAACGACCGGATAATTCTGTTTCCTGCTGATGTTTCGTTATATAAGGTTAAGATGAAAGCTCCTTCCATAACGGTTTTTTTCATTATTATGTTTATTCTTTTTCTTACTATGCGCAGAGGTATTATTAGGAATAACAGCACGCCAATTGCCGCGCAGGACAGCTGCCACGAATTGTAAATAAGCACGCAAACAAGGGACAGCGTTGACAGAAATTTTGTAAGAAATAGTTTGAAATTATTGATCAAACCATTAGTTGCCATTTCTGCATCATTGTAAAATCTGAATATGACCATACCAGAGTCATTCTTATCGAAGAATCCACAATCCATTTTCAACAGCTTGATATATAGTCTTCTTTTCAGATCATAGGTTATTTTTCCGGCAACATAGGAATTCACAAGAGTAGAAGTGTAAATAAAAATACCTTGAACAATTACAAATCCTACGATAATAAATGGAACGTTGGAGGCTAACTCTTCCTGCTTGTCAACCATAACGTTATCCATGAACGGCTTTAGAAACAGTGCGATAAGGGCATCAAGTGTTCCAACTGGCACAGTCAAAATAATACCAAGAATTGTTAACCACAAATATTTTTTGATGAACGGCCACATAAGCTTATAGCCTTTCATGATACTTATTGTTGGAGCGTCTTGATCTACTTTCTTGTTTTTTCTTAAGATTAAATTGAGAATCTTTTCTAGTATTTTCATGTTTCTTATTTTACTCATTATCAGGTTTTCTAGTGAATAAAACGACTAGGACCATTGGATTATACCATACTCTATGTATATAAAAGAACGTTAAAAGAGAATATTGTTAAACATTGGTTCCAGGTTGATTGCTACAGTGGATTGCTTTTTTGAAGCTGTTTTGATTTGAGTTTCTCATTGACAAGTTAATATCAACGGTTATGCGGTCAATTATCTCAATAATTATTGCATTATTGTAGTACTTTTTTGATAATTAAATAAGGAGCAGATATACTAGGAAGGAATACTGGTGCTTAGAATTTGTCATGTAAATTTAGCAAAAGGGTTCAGGGGCGGAGAGCGTCAGACTGAACTTTTAATCAGATATTTAGAATCCAGGACCGATGTTCAGTATTTGGTGTGCAGAAAGAATTCTCCGCTGATTGAACACCTTCGCGATGTAAAGAATCTTACTATAGTTGAAGTGTCCGGTAGATGTGGCGGGCATTTCTCTGGTATAAACGCCGATTTTGTTCAGGCGCATGAGGGGAAGGCGGTGCATTGGGCTTATCTTGAAAAAGTTATTCACAGAACACCATATCTTATTACAAGAAGGGTACCTCAACCGATAAAGAATTCCTTCTTTACCAATCTATGTTATAAAACCGCAAGCGCCGTGGTGGCAATTTCATCTTCAATTGCAGATTATCTGACAAAGAGGGGAATGCAGCGGATTGTTACCATAAATAGTGCACTGGCCCATATGAATTATGATGAGCATGAAGCACAAAAACTTAAAGAACAATATAGGGATTATTATGTGGTTGGACATATTGGTGCATATGTTGATCGTCACAAGGGACAGAGAGTAATCATTGACGCTGCAAGAAAATTACAATCTGAACATCCCAATATAATATTTTTGTTATTGGGAGCAGGGATTGATGAGGAGATTCTAAAAAAAGAAAGTGCAGATCTGCACAATGTCATATGGCTTGGTTTTCATAAAAACGTTGGTGATTACCTAAAAATATTTGATCTTTTTGTTTTCCCATCACGTAATGAAGGGTTGGGATCTGTCTTGCTTGATGTGATGGATTATGGTGTTCCTGTGATCGCTTCTGACGTAGATGGAATTCCGGATATCGTTAAGAATAATGAGACCGGCTTACTGATAGAAAATGGAAACAGTGAACAGTTGGCTGGCGCAATAATTAAGCTGGCATCCGAGCCTGAATTGGCCCGCGATTTGGCCTCCAATGCAAAAAGGAATATGGCTAATTTCAGCCCAGAGTCGATGGCTCAGAAGTACGAGGAACTCTACGAGAAACTGAATAAGGAAACGGAATGAGTATAACAGGTATTGTAATAACATTAAATGAGCAGAATAACATCAGAGATTGTATTGAGAATATGCAGACCGTATGCGATGAAATAATAGTGGTTGATTCAAATTCGTCTGATCAAACAAGGGAAATAGCAGCAGAACTTGGAGCGAAAGTAATTGTTCAGGAATATCTCGGTGATGGTTTTCAGAAAAATTTTGCACTGAATGATGCTTCTAGTGATTGGATCCTAAGTCTTGATGCGGATGAAAGATTGACTCCGGAAATGATAGCTGAAATTAAAAGCCTGGATTTGAAATCAACCAAATATGATGCATTTGGATTTCCTCGTAGAAACTATATTGGTAGCAGATGGATCAAGCATTCAGGATGGTATCCTGATGTATGTGTAAGACTTTACAATCGTACGAAGGCACGGTTCAAGGAAGTGAAGCAACACTCATATGTTGAGACTAAAAATTATAAGATTTTACATGGTGATATTATTCACTACTCTTTTAAAAATCTAGGTGAGCTGTTTGCAAAACCTGGCAGGAATTTTTCAACACGCAGTGCCAAAATTATGTATGAAAAGGGAAAAAAGGCAAACAGCTTCAGTCCGGTGTTGCATGGTATAAATTCTTTTATACGACACTATGTTTTCGGGCTTGGTTTTTTAGATGGAATTGACGGGTTTACTGTAAGTCTCAGTTCTGCTGTCAACGGTTATCTGAAATATGCAAAACTACTTGAATATTACAGAGATCCAAAGGT
>ONPL01000028.1 GCA_900319705.1 uncultured Pseudomonadota bacterium
TTTATCTAAATGTCATGCTATGACATGGTTGTGATAATAAACAGTGATCCGGATTTTTTTCTGTAATTTCGTTTATGGGGAACTTTAATGAGTGGAGCGATATCTTCTGTTGTGGTAATCCTTGCGGCCAAGGCTGTAGTTGCCGGTGTTGGTTTAACCGCTGCTGCGCTGGCTGATTCACTGAAACGGCCGAAAGTTACGGGTAACGACCAGCTGAGCCGCACGGTACAGCATAACCGCGACAGTATTGATGCCGGGATGCTGCGTTTCTCCCGGGAACTGGCTGAGTTTGAACGCAGTGTCAGAAGGAGCGGCGGCAGTCAGACTGATATTTCCCGTTTCCGTGACAGCATGAAGAGTCTGCAGCGCTACCGCGATTCACTTGCGACCATGAGAACAGACTCCATCAGTCCGCAGGAGGCGCATGCCCTGTTTGATGACTACCGTGACCGGATGCATGAACTTGGCGAGTCCATCAGCGAGATCCAGCAGGAGAACCTGAAGATCCGCCAGGAGCGGGAGAAACTGCTGGGGCAGGTTCATGCAGCAGAGGAGCAGATAAAGTCCGGCCTTGCGGTGCTGAAGGCCGATCAGAATTTTATCAGTGAACTGTGCACCGCCTATGATATTGAGCAGCCCCTGACCACTGATTACAGTGATCTTGCCGCCAGACTTAATGAACTTTCCGGCGGTGTCGGGGATGATGAAATCCCTGTATTGAAGGACAGACTTGAAAAACTCGCAAAACTTTCTGCAGAAGCCGACGAACGCAGGGAACGGTTTGAAGACTGTAAAAACCGCATCCTTGAACAGGTTTCCTCCCTTCAGAGCAGCTCGGTGCTCGATCGAGCCCGGGTGCTGGAGCAGAAGCGCGAACTAGAAGTACGCAGTGAACAGCTGAGAATTGAGAATGAGAAGCTTCTTGAAAAACAGCAGGCGGAGGCGCTGCTGCGGGAACAGATCGATCTTTCACTGCGCGTCTTTGCCGAATGCCGGCTATATGCCTGCAGTGACGAGACCCTGGCCGGGATCGATGTAATGACCGAGGATGTGAGAAAAATTGATTCAGCAGAATATGCCCGCAACTACTATCAGACTGTGGCACTTCCGTTTCTGAAAAAGTGCCGGCAGGAGAAACAGCTCAGTGATCAGATTGCGGATGATTTCAATCTGCTGGAACCGCAGTACCGGGTTCTGTGTGAAACCTGCGGCGATGAATTTCAGGAGTTTGCCCGCACCGCCGACGGTCTGGCGCAGCTTAAAGAGGAGATCAAGAAGCTTGAAATCAGGTTTGAAAATGTTCTTGCGGTTGATTATGTCAACCGGATTATCGATGACACCATGCGGGAGCTCGGTTACGAGACCATCGGTGACAGATCCCACACCAACCGCGGCGGACAGCTGGTAAGCCAGAAACTGGTTAAATTCTCCGATACCTCCTCGCTGCATTTTACCGTTACCGAGAACGGCCAAATGTCGATGGAGGTGGTGGGTACCGACAGTACCGACCGCAGACCGACCGAGGAGGAGAGGGACTCCCTTACCGCGGAAATGAAGAAACTGTGCGGCAGATTCCCGAAGATTAAAGAGGTGCTTGCCCGACGCGGCCTAGATATTGATCAGACCGCAATTCTGCCGGCCGACCGCCAGTTTGCCAAGATTATCAACACCTCATCCTTTAATATGCGTGAGCAGAAAGAGGCACGGCAGGGGATGGTGCAGACCGAGCAGCAGAAATATCTGCAGGCTGATGACGGGCAGTCATAAGGTTTCAGGCGGGGCGGCGGTTGCAACTGTTATTCTTCAAATAGTTGAACTGTGCCGCAAAAAATACTATTAATGATGCTTGAGTCGCAAAATTATTTATTTTATTTGCAATATTTTGGACATCACCGGAGCAAACTGCAATAATTGATCCGCCGGTGAGGTTTGTACGTCCCGGTTCAATGTATTTGTAAAAGGAAAGCTAAAAATGAAAAAAAATGTTATTTCTTTACTGGTAATGGCTGCAACTCTTGGTTTATCTTCTGTAGCCAGTGCCGGAATTGAAACAGGTAAACTTGTAATCTGGGTTAACGGTGATAAGGGTTATGACGGACTTGCTAAAGTTGGTCAGAAATTCACTCAGGAACAGGGTGTTCCAGTAGAAGTAGCTCATCCTGACGGAGTAGAGAATAAATTCCAGCAGGCAGCATCAACCGGTAACGGTCCAGATATTTTCCTTTGGGCTCACGACCGTTTCGGTGAATGGCAGAAAGCAGGTCTTCTGTCAGAACTTTCTCCATCAAAAGATTTTAAAGACAAATTCCAGAAATTCGCATGGGATGCAGTATCAATCGACGGTAAGATCTACGGTTACCCAATCGCAATCGAAGCTATCGGTCTGATTTGTAACAATGATCTGGTTAAGAAGATCCCAGAAAACTATGAAGATTTCGAAGCTCTGGACAAAGAACTTGAAAAGAAAGGTAAAAAGGCAATTATGTGGGATTACACCACACCTTACTTCTCATATCCTGTAATTGCTGCAAACGGCGGTTATGCATTCAAGAAGACCGGCGCAGGCAACTATGATATCGGTGATACCGGTGTTAACAATGCTGGTGCAAAGACCGGTGTTAACTTCCTGGTTGATATCGTTAAGAAAGGCGTATTACCTAAAGGAACCGACTACGGTGTAATGGATTCTTCATTCGCTAAAGGTGATGTTGCATGTATCATTACCGGTCCATGGGCATGGGCTAACTACGATGGAAAGATTAACTACAGTGTTAACCCTCTGCCAAAACTGGCAGGCAAACCAGCCAAGGCATTCGTAGGTGTGCTCGCTGCAACCATCAATGCTCAGTCTCCTAACAAGGAACTGGCTGTTGACTTCCTGGAAAACTATCTGTTAACAGATGCTGGTCTGAAAGCAGTTAACGATGATAAGGCTCTCGGTGCAGTTGCTCTGAAGTCATTCCAGAAGGCTCTTGAAAAGGATCCACGCATCAAGGCAACCATGGCTAACGCTATCAACGGTGAACCAATGCCTAACGTTCCTGAAATGAACCGTTTCTGGTCTGCATTCCAGCAGGCTCTGAAGAACTCAACATCAGGCCGTCAGTCTGTTGATGAAGCTCTGAAGGTTGCTGCAGATCGTATCGCAGTCAGATAATAAAAGTTCTTATACAGATTATTAAATACCCTTATGAGATCGGAGTAAAATCCGATCTCTTTTTTTATTCCTACCGATCTGTTCCGGTAATTTCCTGATCCTTGCTGTTTCTGTGAAAAAGATCATATCAATAGACTGATCTTGTCAGATCTCCCGGTGATTTATTTTATAATAGAACCAGTTGTTTTATTTGAGCACATCATATTTTGTACGGGTGCCGTTTACAGATGTTTGTAAAAATTTGTCCTGAATGCGGGTACAGAAATCACCCTGCTTCGGTTGAATGTGAACAGTGTTCCGCATCGCTGCTGGATCAGCCGGTGGAGCAGAGTCCGGAGGAAGAACAGTCCGGAACCGCCGCAGCGGAACTTTCGCATCAAGCCAAATCAGAGAAGGACATCAGTCATGCATCGCAGCAACCGTCAGAACTCTCCGCTCCGTCGGAAAACCAGAAGATCTACATCCGCAGATGTCCCTGCGGTTTTGAAAATCCTGCATCTAATGTCTATTGCGAGAAATGCCATGAAGATCTGTCCTATATATTCCCGACGGAAAAAACTGCAGCAGCAGCGCAGCCGGAGAACCTCACTCCGGACAGCGACCCTCCCGGTTCACAGCAGCTCCGGGTCGAATCAGACCGTATCAGTTCAGGAACTGCACCGGACGCGGCAGTTACCAGAATAAGACCTGATCCGGGACAAAGGATGGTTTCGGTCCGTCTTAAATCAGCGGACGGCCGGTTCAGTGAACTTTTAAGTCAGAAGGTTACCGTGCTCGGCCGGGAGGCTCAGATGAGTGGATATCTCTCCGGCTGCCGCTATGTCAGCCGCCGCCATGCCAGCGTCGTCATCACTGATGACCATGTGATTATCAGAGACAGTTCAAGTACCAACGGAACCTTTGTCAATGCCGAGCGTGTTGATGAAGAGCGGGGTACCGTGCTTAATGACGGAGATCTGATCAGTCTCGGTGGTATTGAGTACCGCGGTACCAGGGATCCGTCCGTTGGTTTTATCAAAGTTGAAATCAGTTAATCCGCGTTCTGTACGCGGCTGATGGTTCAGGAGTTTTTTATTTATGGCAGATTTGAATACCATTCCGAAGTGGCACCGGGAACTGGAGATTTTCTCCCGGATCAAGCCAATTGTTATTCTTGAAGGTAATGTTCTTGATCGTTATGTTTATCCGGTTGATTCGGCATGCGGTGTTCCGAAGGGAACTATCATGTCTGGACTTTCCGCCTATCTTAATACCTTCCTTACCGACTGCGGAACTGATATTGTGGTTGAATATGATTCCATCCGCGGGTTCAGAAATATCGGCAGACCGTCAGGGGAGGATACCCCGCTTTCCCGTTTTGCCGGAATTTCCGGAGCGAACATCCAGAACGGAGTGATTGATGCTCCTTTTGCCGCACCGCGTAACGGCATTGAGGGAACCGCGCCGGCGATCATTGCCAGGGCACTTGAGCAGCACGAAAGTTCCGTCTGCGTGATTATGAATTTTGCCTCCCGCTATATTACCGGACCGCAGCACAATCCGATTGAGGATGTTAATGCATTTACCCTGCTGCAGCAGGCAGGACTTTCCAGCACCAATTACCGTAAAAGAATTACCGGACCTGACGGAAAGATTTCCCAGGAAAACCGCGACAGTCTCAATTCTGTATTTATTATAGTTAACAAACTTAACGATCTTCCTTCCTGGTTCTTCCTTGACAATCCTGCAGTCAAAGTTATTAATATCAGCACACCGCGCCGTGAGGAGCGTGAGACCTTTATCAAGGGTGGCAACAATTTCTCCTCCTTCTTCGACCGTCAGATCTACAATGAGGAAATCGGTTTCTACCAGCAGCCGGAAAATCAGCACCTGCTTGAAGAACTGCAGAATAAATTTATCGGAGCCACCGATCAGTTCTCCTTTACCGATATTAATTCGCTGCGTCTGCTGTGCAAAAATGAGAAACTGCATCTGAAGGAGCTGCCGTCAGTGGTGGATCTGTTCAAATTCGGACTCAAGGACAATCCGTGGAATGCCATCGATCGCACCCAGGTTGCCAATGCCTTTGAAATTCTGCAGCGCCGGGTCAAGGGGCAGGATCTTGCACTGAAGAAGACCGTGGATGTAATCAAACGTGCAGTAACCGGCATGGCAAGTCTCCAGCATTCATCCAATTCCCATCCCAAGGGTGTACTGTTTTTTGCCGGACCTACCGGTACCGGTAAGACCGAACTTGCAAAGTCCATGGCGGAACTGATTTTCGGTGATGAAAAGAATTTCATCAGATTCGATATGAGTGAATTCAGTCAGTCCCATTCCGACCAGCGTCTGCTCGGTGCACCTCCGGGATATGTGGGATACGAGGCCGGCGGTCAGCTGACCAATGCGGTTCGCAACAATCCATTCTCCATCATTCTGTTCGATGAAATAGAGAAGGCTCATCCGCTGATCCTGGATAAATTCCTGCAGATCCTTGAAGACGGCCGCATGACCGACGGTCAGGGCAAGACGGTTTATTTCTCCGAGGCGGTGATTATTTTTACCAGCAACCTGGGTATTTCACAGGAGATCCAGGATCCTGCAACCGGTATGGTTCAGAGAAAACAGGTGGTTACCCCGGAACTTGACTATGAAGAGGTTCAGCAGAAGGTTATGGAGGGTATCGAACGCTACTTCAAGGAAAAAATTTCCCGTCCGGAAATCCTTAACCGTATCGGTGAGAATATCGTGATTTTTGATTTTATCAGACCTCAGGTTGCTGAACTGATCCTCAATTCCCAGATTAAAAAGATCATCAGCCGTGTCAGCGAAGAAAAGAAAATCAGCATCGAAATTTCCGACAAGGCCCGTGAACATCTGCTTGAGGCGGCGAAGGGAAATCTTGAAAACGGCGGACGAGGGATCGGAAATGTGGTGGAGAGTCATCTGATCAATCCGCTCTCCCGTGCACTGTTCGATCTGAATGTCGCTGAAAACGGCACTCTTAAAGTGGTGGACATCAGAGACAACGGTTCAATCTATGAACTGGAGTGTGAAGTTCTGTAATTACAGCTTGTCATAAATTCAGATCCTGCAGACTCTCTGACGGAGTACTGCAGATAATTCCGGCTTAAACCTGCTGCGCAGTACGGCCGGATTTTTTTTCTTCCGATTTTATTTTTTAATTATTGGTAGCTGCCGGTTAAGCTCCCGGTTTATCACCTCCGCAACCGTGATGTCAGCGGACCGGTCAGCCTCTGATGCAGAATTGAAAAGAATTTTTTCCCGGGAAATTATCTGCAGATCTGCCGCCAGTGCTGAATCGTAGATTATCTGCACATTGTGCGCCAGCTGTCCTACCACGGTGTCGTAGTGCTCTCTCGGAACATATCTTGAAGGAAATCCACCGTCCTCCATTTTCTTTGCCCTGGTAATGGTACTCTGCCAGCTGAGCTCCGCCGGACAGGTACAGATGATCACGTGCGCGGTATAACCGCTGGAGGTGAAGGTTTGAAGCTCGCGCAGCGGGATCTCGCTGGTTCTGAAGGTTCCCTCGATGGCGATATTGTATTTTTCGGCAACAGCACGGTCGCGGATCATTCCCACCATAATTCCGGCAAATTCGCCGGTATATCTGGATGACTCCCGGCCGTACTTCTGATTGTAATATCCGTAGAGAGAGCAGAATTTTCTGAAATCATCCCCGACCACATTCAGCAGATTGCCGTTTTCCAGCTGCTGCGCCCTGACGATGGCTCGGGATTTTCCCGCACCCGGCTGTCCGCCGGAAAGGTAAAGTGAGGGTCTGTCCACCGGCCGGCAGTTTGCTGAAACAAAGGCCCATACCGTTTCGAATTTTTCCTGCGCATCCTTTCTGACATCATACTGTTCCGGACTGTGCTGAAGCTGCTCCTGATTGTTGCGGTATTTTTTTCTCAGCTCTGTGAGCTGATTGAATTCTTCAGTAAAATCCAGCTCGCTGCAGTCGGTGGCATAGAACCTGTCACGGATCTGTGCCAGCATGGCAGGCTCCGCAGGGGAGTATTTTCCGGAACCTCCGGTCAGCACCATTCCTGCGGTGTCGGCAATGTATTCAAGCAGTACGTCTTTTTCTTCTATGGTACACATATCGATCTTTCCTTGTAATACTGGTAAAGCTGGTAAAGCAAATCCATAAAATTCAATTTGATAAGTTATTATCTGACATATTACATGGAATATAAATGAAAAACAACAGATCAATGTTTCTTCGCAGTTCCTGCCGGAAGAAGTCGACGATCACATTGAAAAAATTTTTTAATAGTAAAAATTAATTTTTTTTATTGAAAAAAATTTTTTTTTTCTTATGAAATTACCGGCAAAAAAAATATTTGTAAAAAAATTTTTTGAATAAAAAATATTTTTTTATTTATAACCGGCATAAAAATAAAAAAATTTCTTTAAATTTATTTTTTTAAGCATACAATTGAAGATAGAACCATTGTAATGAAAATTGATAGTTCCGTTTATTTGGAGTTTCTCGTGGATAATGGAAATTTTAAATTAGCTTTAAGCAAACAAAAAGCACCGCTCGGTGCCAGATTATATGAAGGCGGATGCAACTTTAAAGTTTTTTCGCCTGCAGCAAAAGAAGTTTATTTGTGCCTTTTCAATGAGTATGAAGAGGAGATTCAGCGCATTCAGCTGAAGGAGAGAGTAGGTCCGTACTGGTGCGGATTTGTAGAAGGGGTTCAGAAGGGACAGTACTACGGCTACAGGGTGGTGGGTCAGAATGATCCGATGTCCGGTAATGTTTTTGACATTTCAAAGCTGTTAATCGATCCATATGCCAGACTGCTGAACCGTCCGCAGGAGTGGAATTACGAGATCTACAAGGGCGACAGCCAGAAGATGATCAGTAAGTGCGTGGTTACGGATGACAGCTTCGACTGGGAGGGGGTTGAAAAACCTCATCTGTCTGACAGCGATTATATTATTTATGAAACCCACGTGCGCGGTTATACCATGCTTAATCCGGATGTTCCGGCTCATCTGCGCGGTACCTATCTCGGTATGTGCGAACCTGCCGTGATTAAACATCTCAAGGATATCGGTATTACCGCAGTGCAGTTCATGCCGGTTCATGCCCACATGGATGAATCCCGTCTGGTGGATTTGAAGCTCTGCAACTACTGGGGTTACAACTCAATCAGTTTCTTTGCCCCTGAGCCGCGTTATGCCTCAGATCCTCTCAACGCCATTAATGAATTCAAAACCATGGTGAAGACCCTTCACCGTAACGGAATTGCGGTAATCCTGGATGTGGTGTACAACCATACAGCTGAAGGCGGTTTCGGCGGACCTTCCATCAGTTTCAGAGGTTTTGAAAATAAAAATTTCTATCAGTATGAAAAAGATCAGCACGGCAATAAAATCTACAATCACTACTGCAATCACACCGGCTGCGGCAACAGTGTGAATGTGGATGATCCGAATGTGCTCAAACTGGTGATCGATTCCCTGCGCTACTGGTACAAGGAAATGCAGGTTGACGGTTTCAGATTCGATCTTGCAACCACTCTTGCCCGTGAAGAAGCGGCCAACGGCTATAATGTATTTTCAGCCTTCTTCAAGACTATTCATCAGGATGAGATCCTTGAAGATGCGCTGCTGATTGCCGAACCTTGGGATGTCGGTGGATTCGGCTACCGGGTCGGTCAGTTCCCGAGAGACTGGAAGGAACTTAACGATCGCTACCGTGACACCATCAGATCTTTCTGGCGCGGAGATGAGGGAAAAATGGCGGATTTTGCAACCCGTCTGCTCGGTTCAAGAGATTTCTATCCGAAAACCCTGCGCTCTATTCATACCTCGGTGAACTTCGTTTCCTATCATGACGGATTCACCCTGCATGATTTGGTGAGCTACAACTACCGCCACAATGAGGCCAATGCAGAAAACAATTCCGACGGTCATTCCAACAACCTTTCCTACAATTACGGAGAGGAGGGTCCGACCGCTAATGTGAAAATTAATTTCATCCGTGAACAGCAGAAGAGAAACATGCTTGCAACCCTGATGCTGTCCCAGGGTATTCCGCATTTTGTGGCCGGCGATGAAATGGGAAGAACCCAGCTCGGTAACAACAATGCCTACTGTCAGGACAACCGCATCAGCTGGGTTAACTGGGAACTGTCCGATGAAGATCGTGATCTTGCAAAATTCACCGGTCTTCTGAACCGTATCAGACTGGAGTCTACAGTATTCAGAGAGCTCAAACTTCATGATGACCGCTACTTCGGAACTCTTCCGGTTGAACATGAGGTTGCCTGGTACCATGCCGACGGTCATGAGCTTACCGAATCTGACTGGAACAATCCTAATTCCAAACTGTTCACCCTGGATATCGGTGATTTAAACGGTACCGGTGAACGCTGGCTTGTTCTGTTCAATGCCTCCTCCTATGATATCGGCTACCATCTGCCGCGTCCTGGTAAAGGCATGAAATGGAATGCTAGACTTGATACCTCCGAGCCTGACGGTGTTCCGTTTGAACTGACCTCCCAGTCTAAAGATCTGCTCGGTCTGACCAAGGCGCATTCCGTAAAGATCATCAATCAGATTGTAGATCCTAACCCGGCCAAGAAACCTTCATATGTTCACCGTCAGGGTACCAGGATCAGAATGGGTATCAACGGATTCGGCAGAATTGGACGCAGTGTGCTCAGAGCGGCACTGCTTCGTGATGATGTTGAAATCGTGGGGATCAATGATCCGCTTGCAGGTGATGCACAGGGTAATGTTACCCAGCAGGGTGTTGAATACCTGGCATATCTGCTCAAGTACGATTCAACCCACGGTATTCTTGATGCTGATGTTGAGGTTTACAACAACAAGATTATTCTCAACGGCAGACCGATCAGGATCACCGCTCAGAAAGATCCGGCCAAACTCTGCTGGTATGAAATCGGTGTATCCGTGGTTATTGAGGCAACCGGCCTGTTCCTGAGTACCTCCAAAGCCTGCGCCCATGTTGATGCGGGTGCCTACAAGGTGGTTATTACCGGTCCTGTTAAGGATGAAACTCCGATGTTCGTGATGGGTGTCAATGAGAATACCTATCAGGGGGATGACGTTGTTTCAAATGCATCATGTACCACCAATGCCCTGGCTCCGATCGTGAAGATTATTCAGGATCACTACGGTATCGAGTCTGCACTGATGACAACCGTTCATTCCTATACTGCAAGCCAGAAGACTGTTGACGGTCCGTCAGCCAAAGACTGGCGCGGCGGTCGCGGAGCTGCTCAGAATATTATTCCGTCAACCACCGGTGCAGCTAAAGCTGTCGGCAAAGTGGTTCCGGAACTTGACGGCAAGATTACCGGCATCTCGATGCGTGTTCCTACCGCGGATGTTTCCCTGGTTGATGTTACTATCAATCTGAGTACTGCGGCAGACTACGAGCAGATCTGCGAAACCATCAGAAAAGAGGCTGAAGGTGCCTACAAGGGTATCGTTGCCTACGTTGATGACGCGGTTGTATCCAGCGATATACTCGGCGGAACTGCAATTTCGTACTTCGATGCACAGGCCGGTCTGTCAGTAAATGACAAACTGGTTAAACTTGTTGCCTGGTATGACAATGAGGTCGGTTATTCCAACAAGGTGCTGGATCTTGCGAAACATGTGATATTGCATCCGTAGCGGTTTAAAATTAATTTGTTATGAAAGCAGGCAGAGATGTCTGCTTTTTTTGTGGCTGAAAATCAGGATCCAAAAAGCCCCGAGCATATTGCAACGGGGCCTTTTTCTATAACAGTGAAATATACCGGATGATTTTACTCAACTCTCAACGGAGTATAGGAGTAAATCTTCAGTCTGGCGTTTCTGTCGGCTGAAGAGAACAGTTTTGCAGGATCTACAGTTTTCAAAACCTTCAGTTCTTCAGGAAGCGGGAACAGAATATTTTCAATATTCAGTTTAACTGAAATATTTTTCAGCAGAATATTTCCGAAGCTGAGATTCTGATCATCAACGGAATTGTCAACCTTGTACTGGCCCTTCTTGAGTCCTGCCAGGGATGCTGCTTTTTCAACTGCATCGTCAAGGGTTCCAAGTTCGTCAACCAGACCGATCTCCTTTGCCTCAATTCCGGTCCATACCCGGCCCTGGGCGATCTGATCAACATCATCGAATTTCATATTGCGGCTCCTGGACACCATGGTGACAAAATCTGCGTAGGTGCCTTCGATACTGCCTTCGATGCTTTTTCTTGCAGGTTCGCTCAGCTCCTGGAACGGATTGCGGTAGTCACCGGGGTTGTTGGTAACCTCATTGTAGTTTACACCCAGTCGGTCAGCCGCCTTTTTGAATGTCGGTACAACACCGAACACGCCGATAGAGCCGGTGATGGTGGTAGGCTCGGCGTAGATATAATCGCCGAGGGTGGAGAGCATATATCCGCCGGATGCCGCCATGCTTCCCTGGGAAATAACAATCTTTTTGCCTCTGTTCTTGAAACAGTCGGTCATTTCATTAACCAGACGTACCGCTTCGACCACAGATCCGCCAGGGGAGTTGATTCTCAGTACCACGGCTTTTACCGACTGATCGTTACCGATTTTTCTGATTTGATCTGCATAATTGTCATAGCTGATGAAGGCATTTTCATTTGAACTGCCGGTAATTTCCCCGGTAAAGTAGATAACCTTTACTGTCGGATCCGGAGCACGCTCTTCACCGGATGAGGCGGATTCTGTTTCCTTAGTATCTGATTTTAATGAAAGATATTCCCTGAAGTTCATCGCGGCAAGCTGGGTTTCCTTGTATTTTTCCTTTTTAACCGCTTTCGGGAACAGCTTGAGAGCTTCTGCAAGGAAGCTGTCGTAGGACATAACCTGATCCACCTGTTTCTGCATAAGTGCATAGGCGGCATCATTAAAGCCGGCTCTGCTCAGCAGTGTGTATTTCTGTTCGATGGAAGGAAGGATCTGACTGTCATCAAGTCCGCGGTTGTTTTTGATAGTGCCGGAAATGCGGGACCAGACGTTTTTAACGATTGCCTGATAGTTTTCTCTGGCTGCATCTGACATTTCATCCAGGAAATACGGCTCTACCGCTGATTTGTATTTACCGTGCTTGAACACGTACGGAGCCAGATTGTACTCCTCCAGCAGTTTTCTGTAGTAGAGATTTCCGAAGGTCACACCGTGCAGATCCACCGAGCCGGAGGGATCCAGGGTCAGGCTGTCGGTGAAGCTGGCCAGATAATAGTTCGACTGGGTATAGGCAGGGGCAAATGTTATGATCTTCTTTTTGGAGGATTTTCTGAATTCATCGATTTTTTTACCGATCACATCGGCTATACCGTAGGAAACATAGCTGTTTCTGGACAAATCCAGAATTATGCCTGAAACATTGGGATCTTTTGCTGCAATATCCAGGGTTTTTATGATCTGATCTGAATAGGAATATGGGCTCTGACGTTTATTTAACTGCAGAACCACCTCTTCGAACTCAGAAATGAAACGGTGGTCGGTAATTTCAGCATTGGGCGTGATTACCACAACCTTGTTGTCAAGTTCTGTGAGGGCGTTTTCATCTTTATCGGAAGGCGCTGCGAGCGCTGCAATGAAGATAAAAGCGATCAGGGAAAAAATCACCACGGTGATCCCTACCACCAGTTTGACGTATAAACAGGCTATTGCCATGAAAAATTTAAAAATTTTAATTAAGAACATTAGTATTATTCCTTATATTTCCGGAATTCAGTCATATTATCACCAACAAAAAAGACATACCGAAGAAAGTATGTCTTATTGCCTTAAGGAGAATAAATGATAAACGGGACCATAAGGTCCATTTTTTATTATATAGACAATCTGCACGCTTAAAGTGATCTGTGCGACAAATTGTATTTGAGAAATGCTGTAAATACAACCCAGTTCACATTTACAGTCTGAGATCTTTTTTCTCAATGCCGGTTATCTGTGATTTAACACTTCCGTCGGTCAGTACAGTGATAATCTCATCCCCCGATTTCAGACCGTTGACTGAACTTAATGCCTGGCCTTTGTACATGGTGGTGGTCTTGTAGAATCTCGGATCGGTCAGCGGGTTGCTGCGGTTCAGATTTAGCGCAAGATCCTCGAGAAGCCGGCTGCGGCGGTTGAGCATGGCGTTGATCTCCCTCAGCAGTCTGTTATTGAGCTCCTCCACCGCGCCGCGGCTGTCGGAGAGTTGTTTTTCTATGCCGCAGGAGGCTACCGCGCTGGAAAGTTCGGTTATTTGCAGACGGTATCTGCTTATGGTTTCAGTCATTGCCTTTTCAAGACGGTCTTGGAGAATTTCCAGCATATGTCTGCGGCTGTTGATGAGAGCATCGGGACTGTTTCTGTCAAGGGTGGCGCTGAGACTGTCAAGGGTGCTGCGGCAGCTGTAGAGGCGGGAGATCATGCTGCTCTCAAGCCGGTTGCCGAGTTCTGTGAGAAGATTTTTTCTGGAGGCGATGTTTTTTTCCATTCCCGACGAGGCAATGGAACCTTCAAGATTGCTGATCTGCAGCCGGTGGCGGTGAATCATGGTGCCGATACTGTTCAGCATGCTCTCGTAGGCCTTCTGCAGAAGAGTCCGGCGGTATTCAAGCTGTCTTTGCGGGCTGAGCAGATTGAGCCGGTTCAGCAGATTCTGCAGTTCGATATTTCTGGCGGTCAGAATATCAGAAATTCTGGTACGCAGAAAATTCTCCGTCGCACCGAGATTGTTAAGAACCTTTACATAGTTGTCGGCAATCAGCACACCGGCCTGGGTCGGGGTTGCCACGCGAAGGTCCGCCACAAAATCACACAGGGTGAAATCGGTTTCGTGTCCCACCGCAGATATTACCGGAATGTTCGAATTGTAGATTTCACGGACCAGCTGTTCATCATTGAAGCAGAACAGATCTTCAAAACTTCCGCCTCCTCTTGCTATGATCAGTACATCGCATTCATTGCGGTAGTTTGCGGTTTTAAGCTGCTGGATGAGTGATCGGGCGGCTGTCGGTCCCTGTACGGTTGCAGGGTAGAGGATCAGATTTACCGCATTGATCCTGCTGTAGATATTGCGGTAGATATCATGGATTACATCCCCCTCCCTGGAGGTTATCACGCCCACGGTTTTAGGAAAGTAGGGGATCTGTTTTTTATGCTCCGGATCGAACAGCCCCTCCCTGGTAAGACGCTCCTTGAGCATCTGCAGCTGCTGTTCAAGATAACCGGCACCGATCGGACGGATACTGGTAACGGTAAATGAAAGATCGCCGCGGACATTGAAATTCGGTGCTTCAAAGCGAACCATCACCTGCATACCGTCTCTGAGGTTGAGTCTGCTGAAGCCCGGCCCGATCCCTCTTACCATGCATTTGATGGTACTCTGTCCGTCGCTGAGGGAAAAATAGCAGTTGATATTCTTCCAGATTTTGAAATTGGAAATTTCCCCCACCGCGGTTATTTCACCGGAGAAATAGCAGTCGATGGCGCTGTTTACCATGTTTTTGACCTGGGTTACCGTGAAGGGGCGTGCATCAGCTCCTGGGTTACTGTATGAATTCTGCGGGGCGTAGGGGTCAGCGGCGTTTACAGCCGGATTGTTCTGAACCGGGGCGTATGCTCCGGACCGGCTGCTCCGGGAACTGTAATAATTCTGTGCTTCACCCGTATTTGAATAACTGCTGCTCGTTGTCATAATGTCTGTGGCTTTCCTTCTGCAGATCTGATGCTGTGTCTGAATAACCGGCGGGAAAATCTCCTCCCGCTGCCGCTTACAGATATTGTAACTGTTTTCAACCGGATAGCAAACGGTGACTATGCACCGCGGTTCACGGACGCAGATGTCTCTGTGCGGGATTTCGTCCTCAATTGCTCGGTCCGCAGGGTGTCGCTGACGCAAAAAAGTGAAAATATGTGCTATTGATTAAAATTAGAAACAATAAAACCGCTGTTTAATTTGCATATCGGTAAAACTGACCTATAATAGCTGTAAAAGTGTGTCCGGCTGGTGGCAGCTGCCGGTCAGATACCTGTCGCAGGTTTCCCGAAGTGCCGGATAAAAATAATATTATAAGAACATAATTAGAAAAAGGTTAAAATGAATAAGTTTTTTGGTTTGTCTTGCATACTCCTGTCTTTCTCACTTCTTTCCGGATGCGTTACTGAAAAAATTGTCTACGAAAACGGCAGGGAGGTTGTAAAGACTGACGATGATGATTCCCCTGAACGTAGCAAACTTGCTGCCGACAACCGCGTAAAAATAGCAATCCGTCTGCTGAATGAAGGTCAGGCCACCATGGCAAAACAGAACCTGCAGAAGGCGCTGGAATATGATCCTGACAATTTTAATGCCAAGCTCGGCTTTGCCTGGTACTACCAGCAGGTCGGTGAAACCGAGAATGCCTACAATGCATACAACAACCTGGTAAAGCAGTTCAGTGACAACGGTGATGTCTACCAGAATTACGGTATGTTCCTATGCGGCCAGAAGAAGTATACCGAGGCATACAACACTTTTGAACATGCGCTGACCATCAAGAACTACACCCGTATGGCTGAAACCCTGTTTGAAGCCGGCCGCTGCGCCTATTCACAGGGGGATGACCGTAAGGCCATTGCCTATGCCGACCGTGCTCTTGCCTATAACTCAACCACTCCTATTCTGCTTCTGTTCAGAGCTGAACTGGCTCTCGGTGTGGATGATGTGAACACAGCAAGAATAATGATGTCAAGATTCAGCCACTACAGTGAAGACAATTCAATGAGTCTGTTTATTAAACTGAGAATTGAGGAAGGATCAGGAGATATCGAGGAGGCCAAAAAGTACGGCGATCTTCTGCTGACCCGTTATCCGAATTCCCCGGAGGCTAAGAAATACCAGAATAACGATTACTAATAATTAATACAGATCAGATTGCAGCTATGCTGTTTAACAACTGTTGATTAAGAACTGCTCAGATGGCACAGAAGAAGATAACATTCGGCGAGATTCTACGGGAAGAGAGGGAACGTCAGGGACTGAGTCTAAGTGACGTGGCCTCTACGCTCAATCTGCGCGTGTCCCTGGTCAGAGATCTCGAGAATAATCTTCTTGATCGCAAAACCGCCGATGTTTTTTCCCGCGGCTATGTCAGAAGTTACGCCGAACTTTTGAAAATCGACAGTGACGGGATCCTCAAGATTTACGATGACTATGTTGGCAACACCGCCAGCAGAAGGGAAAAGGAGAATCTCGAGGCCAGGCATTACCGCGCCCAGCATAACAAGAAGATGGCGGTTACCGCCGGTCTGATTGCCGGACTGATCCTTCTGCTGCTTCTTCTCATATCAAGCTTTTTCCTGTGGTACAAATATTCAGAACCGGCTCCGCTGCTTGATGATCATGTGCCGTTTGCCGAATTCAATGAAGATGAGAGCATTCAGATGACCATTGAAGAGAGCACGGATCCTGAATCTGTCTCTAAAACCAAAGAGCAGGAACTGGAGGATTTTGACCGGCTGCAGCAGGAAATACGCGAGAATTCCGCAGAAAATGAGCAGACTGCCGCCGGCAGCGATGCATATACCCCGAGCCCGTCCGAGAATGTCGCATCGTCGCTTATCAGAGATGAGAACCGGACTTCGGCAGAGGAGTCTGCAACAGTTCCCGCAACCGACTGGAGTTCAAGGAAACTTTCCGTGGTTGTTCCCGAACCGACCGTTGATATCAAAGGTTCCAGCGCTGAAATTGAAGCTCAGCGTAATTCATCAAATCATTCTATTATAGAAATTAATACCAGTCCTAATTATAATATCCATATTGAATTCAGGGGTGACTGCTGGCTGGATCTGAAATCCGGAATGAACGACCGCCGTGTTACGGCCCTCGTATACAAGAAAGATCGTGTTCTGGACTACAATCTGATCAATATGCCTTTGAAATTCACCATAGGAGCTCCCGGCAATATCTCCCGTCTTATTGTCAACGACTATCTGGTGGATTTGAGCGGTGCAGTTCCTGATAAACCATATCATCTTGAAGTAAGTACCAGGTAAAATGAGTAATTCCTATTCAAACATTAAACGCCGGAAATCGTTGCAGATTAAGGTCGGCAACGTTGCCGTGGGCGGAGATGCTCCTGTTTCCGTTCAGAGTATGACCAATACTGAAACGACCGATGTTGCGGCCACCGTGGCGCAGATTAATGCCATTGCCGCCGCCGGCGCTGATATTGTGCGTGTATCAGTTCCTTCAATGGATGCGGCCGAGGCTTTCAGAGAAATCAGAAAACAGGTTCAGATCCCTGTAGTTGCCGATATCCATTTTGACTACCGTATCGCCCTCAAGGTGGCTGATTACGGTGCTGACTGCCTGAGGATTAATCCGGGCAACATCGGCAATGTGGATCGTGTTCAAATGGTGGTTGACAGTGCCCGTGACCATAATATTCCGATCAGGATCGGGGTAAACGGCGGTTCTCTTGAAAAGGATCTGCTGGAGAAATACGGGGAACCAACCCCGGAGGCCCTGGTTGAGTCCGCCATGCGCAATGTAGACTATCTTGACCGTTTCAACTTCCCGTACTTTAAAGTCAGTGTCAAGGCATCTGATATGTTTTTATGCGTCAATGCCTACCGTCAGCTGGCCACCAGAATCGATCAGCCGCTTCATCTTGGAATAACCGAGGCCGGCGGTCTGAGAATGGGCTCGGTCAAATCCTCCATCGGACTGGGTCTGATGCTCAGCGAGGGGATCGGCGATACACTGAGAGTCTCCCTTGCCGCAGATCCGGTGGAGGAGGTAAAGGTGGGATTCGATATTCTTAAATCCCTGGGACTCAGATCCCGCGGGATCAATTTCATTGCCTGTCCAACCTGCTCGCGCCGCGAGTATGATGTAATCGGTACGGTGGATGCCCTGGAAAAGAGACTTGCCGATATCACCATGCCGCTTGATGTGGCCATTATCGGCTGTGTGGTCAACGGTCCGGGGGAATGCATCAAGGCCGATATCGGGGTGGCAGGTGCCAAAAAACAGTGCGGTTATTATGAAAACGGCGAACGCGTGGACAGAATTCCGCATGAGATCCTGATAGATGAACTAGAAAGAAAGATTCGTGCACGGGTTGCCTATCTCAGGGAACATCCTGAAGCATCCCGCAGAATGATTGTAAACAGTAATTAATTATAAATAACAAGATTTGAGATTTTTATGGCAGTGCAAATTCAGTCAATTACAGGAATGAAGGATATTCTTCCTGATGAGAGTCCTTTGTGGCAGAAAGTTGAAACAACCCTCAAGCAGATCATGGCTTCCTACGGCTACGCCGAAATGAGAATGCCGGCTGTTGAATATACCAGTCTGTTTGTCCGTTCCATCGGTGAGGTTACCGATGTGGTGGAAAAGGAAATGTACACCTTTGATGACAACGGTGATTCTTTATCTTTGAGACCGGAGGGTACCGCAGGCTGTGTGAGAGCCTGTATTGAACACGGTCTTATTCACAACCAGGAGCGCCGTGTATGGTACACCGGTTCCATGTTCCGTCATGAGAAGCCGCAGAAGGGCCGCTACCGCGAATTCCACCAGTTCGGTGCTGAAATATTCGGTATTTCCAGTGCTGAAATCGATGCTGAGATTATTCTGCTGACCAACCGCATCTGGAAGAAGTTCGGGATCGGTGATCATGTGGTGCTTCAGCTTAACTCCCTCGGCTCCTCCGAGGAGCGTGCCAGCTACCGTGAGGCTCTGGTTGCATTCCTTGAACAGCACAAGGAGAGTCTTGATGAGGACTGCCAGCGCCGTATGTATACCAATCCGCTGCGCGTGCTTGACACCAAGAATGAGAAGGTTCTTGAAATACTGCAGAATGCCCCTAAGCTGACTGACTATTTCGGAGAGGAGACCAGAAATCATTTCGACCGTCTCAGAGCCATACTTGATGCCAACGGTGTGAAATATGAAATCAATCCGAGACTGGTGCGCGGTCTTGACTATTACAACCATACCGTATTCGAATGGGTAACCGATCTGCTCGGCGCCCAGGGTACCATCTGCGGCGGCGGCCGTTATGACGGTCTGGTTGAACAGCTGGGAGCACAGCCTACTCCGGCTGTTGGATTTGCCATCGGTCTTGAAAGATTTATTCTGCTGCTCCAGTCAATCAATGCGGTGGAAGTGGAGAATCCGGTGGATGTCTACTTCTGTGCTGTAGGTGACGAGGCGGTAAGACAGTCCATGGTTATTGCCGAACAGCTGAGGGATCAGATCAGCGGGATCCGCATTCTGACCAACTGCAGCGGCGGGAACTTCAAGAAGCAGTTCAAGCGTGCCGACAAGTCCGGAGCGCTGTTCGCCCTGGTTCTTGCAGATGATGAACTGGCAAAAAATGAAATCGGAATAAAGAATTTACGTGTTGAATCTGAACAGTTAAATGTTAAAATTAGCGCTGTTGCAGAAGAATTAAAAAAATTGTTGGGAGTTAATTAATGGAATTGTACAGTACCGAAGAGCAGCAGGCGGAAGAGCTGCAGAAATTCTGGAAACAGAACGGTAAGACTATTATTATCGGTATTATTATGGGTGTGATCGGTATTCTCGGCTGGGAGCAGTTCAAAAGCTACCGTCAGGGAGTGATGGAGGAGAACACCTATACCTACATGACCGTGATCAAGAATCTGAATGCCGACTACAACGAAAACACCGTCAAGGCTACCGAGAAACTGATCAAGGATCAGGACGGCAGTATCTATGCTGAACTTGCCGCTTTCAACCTGGCAACTCTTGCTGTTGATCAGAAGAATGATATTGAAAAAGCCATGGTTAATCTTGAAATTTCCGCAAAGAGCAGTGATGATGCACTTGCTTCAATCTCCAAACTCCGCCTTGCCCGCGTTTACGCCCAGGAGCAGAGATTTGATGATGCGTATAAACTCCTGAATGAACTCAATGACGAGATTTACGGTGCCACCGTTTCTGAACTCGTCGGTGATTTCAAGCTTCTGCAGGGTAAAAATGATGAAGCCCGCGCCGCATACCAGAAAGCCTATGATAAAATCAAGGATACCCAGGAGATCCAGCACAACCAGCTGCTGAAGATTAAACTTGACGATCTGAACGGTTCTGCTGCCGCAGCAAAGACTGAAGCAAAGACTGAAGCAAAGACTGAAGCAAAGACTGAAGCAAAGACTGAAGCAAAGACTGAAGTAAAGACTGAAGCAAAGACTGAAGCAAAGACTGAAGCTGACGCAAAATAGTTCCGTATAAGGCGGTTTAAATTTTCTGAAGAAGGGTACCGGTTCTTGCCGGTGCTCTTTTTTTATGTCTGGGCCGCCCCGTTGCGTTCACCGTAACTTTTTTTTCTTTGACGCCCTATTTTGTGATAAAATTCAGTGGGTTTTATCGTAATCAAGGAATAATAATGTTTCGCAAGAGTTTACTGCTGGCAGGCATATTTGCCGCCTCTCTTCTGACACAGTCATGCTCGCTGTTTGAACGCGATGTTTATGTGGTGGCTGATGTACCTGAAATTCAGAATCAGTTCGAACCTAGAATTCTCTGGAAAACTTCTGTCGGAGACGGGGTGGATCGCTTCTACTCCTTCCTGGTTCCTGCTGTATCGGATGAGAAGGTGTTTGTTGCCTCCCGTGACGGAGATGTGGAATGTCTGGAGCGTGCCACCGGAAAAACTCTGTGGAGCATCGATTTGTCCGATGAGGAGGAGAATGATGATCGCCGCAGTGCCCGTATCTCCGGCGGTGTAAGTCTCGGACTTGATTCTCTCTATGTAACTTCAGAGAACGGCTATGTGTACGCCATCGACCGTTCCGACGGTTCCCTGAAATGGAAAAACAATATCGGCTATGAAATGATGTCAAGACCGCTTGCTCTTGCCGACCGGGTAGTGGTGCTGACCACCGACGGACAGCTGGTAGCTCTGTCAGACTACGACGGACATAAACTGTGGTCGACTCCGAAAGAGGAGCAGTCACTGACTCTGCGCGGAACCTCCAGCCCGATTGAGATCGAAAGAGGCAAGCTGATTATGTACGGTACCTCCCAGGGCAAGATTTCCATTGTTGATTCCGAAACCGGTATGCTGGTTCACAGCTTTATTGTCAGTCTTCCGAAGGGCAGCAGCGCCATTGAAACCATCGGCGATGTGGATGCAATGCCGCTGTTTGTTGACGGACAGCTTTATGCAGTCGGCTACCACGGAAGTCTTCTCAATATTGTTGCCGGCGGCGGCTGGAAGAAGGAGATCAGCTCCTCCAAAGATATCGGCTATGATTATTCAGATATTTTTGTTACCGACGATGAAGGGCATATTCATTCAGTTTCCCGTTCAAGCGGAGAGGAGCGCTGGCTCAACCGCGATCTGTCATACCGCGGTGTAACCGGCCCGGTTTCCTACCGCTCCTATGTTCTGGTTGGCGATATGGACGGATATCTGTACTGGCTTGACAATGCCACCGGTACCATCGTTTCCATGGATGATTATGACGGCAGCGGACTTAATGTTGCTCCCGTTGTTTATGACGACGTTGCCTATCTGCAGACCCGCAGCGGCAAAGTTTATGCCATCACCCTTAAGGAGGACGGAGAATAATCCGCAGTGCCGTGAACTGTCAGCAATGTTCGCGGCTTAAAACACCTTGATTAAACCGAAAGATTTTTAGATTAAGCAGGCCCGGACGGGCCGCTGTATATAAGAGGAGCCTATGACCCCTGTAGTAGCTTTGGTCGGACGTCCCAACGTGGGAAAATCGACTTTATTCAACCGTTTAACCAGAAGCCGTGATGCGCTTGTGGCCAATTTCCCGGGGCTTACCCGCGACCGTAAATACGGTAAGGCTGAAATCAACGGCCTCGAATTCATTGTGATCGATACCGGCGGTATCGACGGGTCTGAGGAGGGAATTGAACTCCAGATGGCCAAACAGTCCTACCTGGCAATGCAGGAGGCTGATATTATCGCATTTATTGTTGATGCCCGTGACGGTGTGCTTGCCGGTGACAACATGATTGTTGAATATGCCCGCAAGATCGACAAACCTACCATCCTGGTCGCCAACAAGGTGGACGGTATTGATGCCGACAGTGCCTGTGCCGAGTTTTACTCTCTTGGTTTCGGCGAAATTTATCAGATTGCCGCAGCTCACGGCATGGGCGTGTCCTCCCTGCTGGAGGATGTGCTGTATCCGATGCTGGTAAAGGTTAAAACCTCTGCACCGGACTTCGTTCCACGTGAAGAAGAAACCTCGATGGATGACGTGGAGGAGGATGAACGCAACAACCGCGTAAGTTTTAATTTCGTCGGCGGTCTGGTGCCGCAGTTCAAGGAGGATCTGACCTATGAATATGTTCCTCTCAAGGCGCTGAAACTTCAGGAGAATGTTGAAGTTGAGCAGCACGGCGACGAGATAATGCTGTCCGTGTTCCATAACGGTGTAGATCTGTTCCTGGAGTTTAATTCAGGCGACCGTCTGAGCGGCGAGGATACCTGCTTCTATATCAAATACATTCAGGAACTTCCGTACTGTTCACTGCCGGAGGATCCTTCCACCCTTGATATTCCTCCTTCTGAAATGGAGGCTGAACAGCTGGAACCTTCCGAGGGGGATTTTGAGGAATCCGATGAACCGATTAAATTTGCCATTGTGGGCCGTCCGAATGTGGGTAAATCCACTCTGACTAACCGTATGCTCGGCGAGGAAAGAGTTATTGTCTACGATTTTCCGGGTACCACCAGGGATTCAATCTACATTCCGATGGAGCGTGACGAACGCAAATATGTGGTAATCGATACCGCCGGTGTTAGAAAACGTAAAAAGGTTACCGAAACTGTTGAAAAATTCTCGGTTATCAAGACCCTCAAGGCGATTGAAGATTCCCATGTAACTATTCTGCTGATTGATGCCCATGAGGGTTTGACCGATCAGGATCTGGGACTTCTGAGTTTTATTCTCAATGCCGGCAGATCTATCGTTATCGCCATCAACAAGTGGGACGGACTGAAAGGAGAGGAGAAGGAAAAGATTAAGCAGGAGCTGGAGCTGAGACTCGGTTTTGTCAACTTTGCCAAGATCCATTTTATTTCCGCTCTGCACGGTACCGGAGTAGGTCATCTGTTTGAGTCCATCGATGAGGCCTACAGATCTGCAACCCGCAGGATCAGTACTTCAAGACTGACCAGACTGATGATGATGGCTACATCCGAACATCAGCCGCCGATGGTCCGCAGCAGAAGAGTTAAGCTTAAATACGCCCATGCCGGCGGATACAACCCTCCGAGAATTGTTATTCACGGCAATATGGTTAATGATCTGCCTGAATCATACAAGCGTTACCTTACCAATTACTTCCGTGATGCACTTGAAATAATCGGTACCCCGATCAGCCTTGAATTTGTTGAAGGTGAAAATCCGTTCGAAGGAAAGGTTAATAAACTTACTCAGAGCCAGATGCGCAAAAAACGCCGCATGATGAAATACGTTAAATCTCAGGAACGTAAAAAGGCCATGAGAAAGAAGAAGGGATATTAATTCATTATCCGCTTCCGGGTTATTGACGGGATGCACTGCCTACTGCCGTGCGTCCTTTTTATTTTTCTAATCTGCCCAGCTGAACGGTATGGTCCTGTCGTCCCACACCCGCCACTCGTCGGCTTTCATTACTTTCCGGGCCTGATCTTTTAAGTTTGAAAGCGTCATTTCTGCATTGGCAATTGATCTTAACAGATCGGGATCTTTTTTACACAGGCACAGACAGGTGAACATATGACAGTTGTTAATTGCAATGTTGTAACTGCCCAAATCCTGTCCCACCAGTTCCAGGGCGGCCCTTGCAACAGATTTTTTCCCCACCGCATGACCGTTGCGGCTTGATACATATATACTGAATCCTATTCCTCCGCTGATGAACTCTCCGGGGGAAACCAGATTGATCACACATCTGCCTTGCTGTCTGCTCAGTTCAACTATGCATTTTGTACCGTCTCCTCCTACATAGATCCCGGAATGTTCCGCATAGCCGGCGGCAAGATCACAGTACAGAACCGAACCGGGAACAGGAGTAACATGCTCAGCCAGCACATTATCGCGAAAGGATCTGAGCAGAGCATGTACGGGTGTATTAACTGCGGTCGAAACAACCGATTTTGCATAGTTGAATAATCCCATGTTATTGATCCCCGGTTGGTAATCTGCCGGCTTGGTAGTCCCATTTGAGCCACTGATCTGCATTCATGATTTCCCTTGCTCTTTTTTTGACATGATCCAGTGTCATTTTCATCTCATGATTCTTCAATGATTTCAATAATTTTTCCCAGTTCAGGGGACCCTGTTCTATATTGCTGCTGCATATGCAGTAATCCGTAAACATATGGCAGTTGTTCTTTGCAAAACTGTAATCCCCTAAGCATTTACCCACCATGGTTTCTGCAGTACTTGCTATGTATTCCCGACCGACCGCTGTATTATGGTGACATGATATATATATGGTTGAACCGAGCCCGCCGTTAACAAACTCCTCGGGGGTAACCCTTTTGATCATGCAGCTGCCGTCAATATTTGCAAGTTCAATGATGCATTTTTCACCGCCCCCGACATAAATTCCGGAGTGTTCTGCGTATCCTACGTCCAGTTCGCAGAAAAGGATCGAACCCGGAACCGGGGTGGCGGTTTTAGAAGAGAATTTTCGTCTGGCTGCATCAAACACAGGTTTACCTGCAGCAATAATCACGGGCAGAAGAATTTTTCCGGTTTTGATAAGTACTTTCTTGGATACCATATTGGCCCTCCACCTGAAACAGAAGGTTACCTGCATGACTCTGAACGGTATGTTCCGGTGCAGCCCGGATCTGAAGCTGACAGAGCGGCAGCGGTGAACAGAACTGGTCATACGCAATGTCACTTATCTTTTGATTATAACATCTAATGTTAAGGTAGCTTCAATTTATGAAGATAAGCAGAATTTTTTTTGATGGAGATCTCCCTGACCGGCTGCGGCGGGCAGCACGTAACATGGACCTTTCATAGGCTCAGAAAATTTCCGGTAAATTATCAGTTAATTTTGTAACTTTTTTGTAACCTTTTCTGAACTCCTTCGTTTAAAGGGTAACAGAGCGGCAAAATTCAGTTTCAACAACAGATTACGGAGCGTGTATTATGGCTTTAACAATGTATATGAAAGTTACCGGTAAAAACCAGGGCGAAATCAAGGGTTCATGCGATCAGGGCGGCGACAAAAAGGATAAAATCCTTGTTTATGCAATGGATCACAAGGTTGAAATTCCAAAGGATACTCACACCGGACTGCCAACCGGCCAGCGCATCCATCATCCTCTTACTGTAACCAAGGCAAAGGATGTAGCATCACCAAAACTGTTTGCAGCATGCTGCAAGGGTGAACAGGTTGATGTAGAACTTGATTTCTACAGAATCAAACCAACCGGCGAAGAGGAACTGTACTACAAGATTACCATCAATGATGCGGTAATTGTGGAAATGGGCGAAAACACCCCAACCACCTTCCTGGCAGAGAACAAACCATATCATGACATGGAAGACGTAAGCTTTACCTACTCCAAGATTACCTGGTCCTACACTGACGGTAATATTGAGTTCACCGACGACTGGAAGGCATAAAGAATTTATCCCAATCAACAAAAAAAAGATCAAACCTCATATCAGCTCCCTGGTATGGGGTTTTTTGCTGTGACTAATTTTTTAGAAAAATTTATTAAGATCTTTTCAAAATATTTGTAACCTTTCAGATTCCGGATCGTTTAAAGGGTAAACAAACAAAATGCTATTTTCTACCAACAAAAGATTTATGGAGTGTGTATTATGGCTTTAACAATGTATATGAAAGTTACCGGTAAAAACCAGGGCGAAATCAAGGGTTCTTGCGATCAGGGCGGTGACAAGAAGGATAAGATTCTTGTTTATGCAATGGATCACAAGGTTGAAATTCCTCGTGATATTCACACCGGACTGCCAACCGGACAGCGTATTCATCATCCGCTGACAGTAACCAAGGCCAAGGATGTAGCATCACCAAAACTGTTTGCAGCATGCTGCAAGGGCGAGCAGGTTGACGTTGAAATTGATTTCTACCGCATCAAACCAACCGGCGAAGAGGAACTGTACTACAAGATTACCGTAAACGATGCAGTAATTGTAGAGATGGATGAAAATACTCCAACCACTTTCCTGGCTGAGAACAAACCATATCACGATATGGAAGACGTAAGTTTCACCTACTCAAAGATTACCTGGTCCTACACTGACGGTAATATTGAGTACACCGACGACTGGAAAGCATAGAAAAGATCCCGTATATACAAGAAAGAAAGCAGCCCCTGCCGGATCATCGATGACCGGCTGGGGTTTTGTCTTTTTGTATTTATGCAGAATACTGGAACTTTCGTGAGCGCCGGACTACCCCTTTCCTCAATTACTGTTTACCCGTAAATCAGTACGGGACAGTAAGTTGATAACTGCAGAGCAGTGCTTTTACCCTCTTATTTTTCAAAACAAATTTCCTGAATCTGAATACTTTTCTTTCATGGACGGTTACCGGCATGCAAATGTTGAGACGAAAACATCTTTATGACTTAAGTATTTATCAGGAATGAGTGCTGCCTCAAAGTTAACAGTAACGAATTCCTAGAAATATGAATTGAGTCAAACAGAACCGGGCTGATCTGCAAAATAATAAAGAGAGACCGCAATAAGAGCAGATGTGATTTAAAAAGGTTTCGATTTGATGAATAGCGATATTTTGAGTGAAACAGTATTTTTATCATCTGAAAGGACTGTCAGGAAGCGTATAAAGGCGAACTGTTATTTTCTTGTGTGTTTAAATTTTCAAATCTGTCAGTTCATGAAATTAAAAAAATATAAATAAACAATGTAAATATGTTGTATATTATAAATATATCTGTATAATAGATTGCAGGAAGATCAAAAAATAACGGTTTACAGATTATTACCCCTGACTGTTGTTTTTTCTGGTATGTGTGTCTGGTGATCTTTTTTTATGTTCAGACCCGTTCGGAATTTCTGAAACTGTAATGAATAGAAGTTTCTAACAGTGCCCTCCGCAGAACTGACGGATCTTGTTCTTAAATATAGCAGGTGATATTTATTCATGACAAATTTGTTTTTACACCACTATTACGTCCCGAAAGAGGATTTTGGTTATACCTTTATTACTGATTTTCATGAACAGTTTGATAACGCAGATCACATTGGAACTGATGCAATTCTGGAAACTTATAACAGACTGTTTGAAGAATGTAAGTCAAATGAGACATTCCTACGAGAACTTATGATTGTTCTTAATCACAGAGTTGCCTTTTGGGGTGGAAGGCATGGAAAGGAAATGAACAAACAACATCTTGAGTTTGGGCTTTTATACCTAGATCTATATGAAAAAATATATAAATACAGACGAGGAAAAAATTATTATAGCGCCAGGAAAAACTGGCAAATCCTGGAATAAATATCTTAAGCCGTTTGGGTTAAATGCTTATGACAACTTTATTATTGCACCATTACTACGTACCGAAGAGTGATTGGGGTTACACATATCTTCTGAATTTTCACGAAGAATTTGATAATGCCGATCACATTGGCAGGGAGGCTGTTCTTGAAACATATGACAGACTTTTCAATAAATGGAAAACAATATACTTATTTCTTCGCGAACTAAGAATAGTCTTGAATCACAGGATTTCATTTTGGGATGATATGCACCATAAAGAACTCGATAATCCTAAATATACAGAGCTTACATTATTGTACTTGGATTTATACGAAAAAACAGATAGATACATGGCGAGTAAAAATTATCACGAAACTAGAAAGAATTTGCAAATCCTGGAATGAATATCTTAAGCCGTTGAGGTTGAATGCTTATGACAACACTATTTATGCACCATTACTATGTACCTAAAAAGGCACAAGGCTATGTTTGCAAAACTGATGCACACCTACAGTTTGATAATGCAGATCATATTGGCACGGATGCAATTCAGGAAACATACGATAGATTGTTTGAAAAATGGAAAAATAATCTACCGTTGTTAAGAGAACTGTCTCACGTATTGAACCATAGGATTGGATTTTGGGATAAGATACACCGAAACGAACCGGATAATCAAAAATATCGCGAATACATTTTTTATACTTGGAACTTTTTGAAAAATCGCACAGCTATATAATCCGAAAAAAGCATTATAGGACAAGAAAAAACTGGCAGATCCTCGAATAATTGAACCTGAAAATTTTAGGAATTGTTTTATGACAACAGTATTTTTGCACCATTATTTTGTACCGCAAAAGAGTTACGGATATACCTATCTTACAAATTTTCATGAAGAATTTGATAACGCAGATCATATAGGAATAGAAGCAATCAAAGAAACCTTTCATAAATTATT